>NZ_JBEPKY010000005.1:0-288062 GCF_040544975.1 Pseudacidovorax sp. 1753
CGATCCGCAGCCTGAACTGCACATCCGCGGCGACAAGGACGTGCGCTACGAACGCGTCGCCACGGCCATGGCCGCCGCCCAGAAGGCCGGCGTGCGCAAGATCGGTTTCATCACCGATCCGACGCCGCAGTAAACACCGCTGCGCTTCAAGCGTGCCTGCGTCGCAGGTCGAAGCGACGGCACTCAGAACGTCCAGCGCGCGCTGACCCGGGCGCTGCGCGGCTCCATCGGATGGATGTGCCGGTCTTCGATGCCGCTGCCGCAGTCGCCCCTCGCCACCTCGCCGGCGGTGCACGAGGCGTAGAAGTACTCGATATCGTTGCCTTTTCGGCCAGTGAGGTTGAACACGTCCAGGCCGAGCGTCAGGTGGCGGTTGACTGCGTAGCGCGCGCCGAAGTTGAGCAGCGTCGTGGACTTCGAGCGAACGCTGTCCAGCGTGTCCAGCGCGCGGGGCCCGAGGTAGCGCAGGCGCAGCGATGCGGTCAAGAGGCCCTCGGTGTACGTCACGCCTGCCGCCACCACCCGCTCCACCGCGTTGTCGATGTAGTTGCCTTCGCCTTCAGGCGCAATGCCGCGGAAGCGCGCGCGGGAGAGCGCGGCGTCGGCCTCCAGCCGCCAGCGCCGGTCGAGCTTCCAGCGCAGCGTGGCCTCGATGCCGCGCCGGCTGCTGGCCCGGCCCGGTTCCGTGGTGCCGGCGTCGCCCACATAGACCAGTTCCGAGTCCAGCCGGAGCTGCCAGAGCGCGACCGTGGCCGTGAAGTCTTCATCCGGTTGAAAGCGCCAGCCGATCTCGGCGCCGCGGCCCTTGACCAGCGCAGGCACACGATCCGCCGGCAGTCCGCTCTGCGGATCGAGCTGGATGGTGGCGCCGCGCACGTCGTTGCTGTGGAAGCCGACACCTGCATTGAGGTAGAGCTCGTTGGCCGGCGTGACGGTGAACGCCAGCCCGGCCTTCGGGCTCGCCAGCGAGTCACGGCCTCGGCCGCTGTTCACCGGGCCGTAGACGGGCTCGCGGCCATCGACGGAATAGCGCAGCAGGTCGCCGCGCAAGCCGACGTAGCCCCGCAGCCTGTCAGTGAAGTTGACGAGCTGCTGCCCGTAGAGCGACACGAGGTCCTGCGACACCTTGTCGTTGCGCACGGTCGCCGTGCGCTGCCGCGCGATGGTGTCGTACAGGCCGACTTCGCCGATGCGGTCGCCGCGCCACTGCGCGCCGAAGCTCAGGATGCCGTCCAGACTTCCAAGTCGACTGGGCATGCTGTGCGAGGCCTGCGCGCCGAAGACGCGCCGCCGGTCGGTCTGCTCGAACTGGTCGCCCGTGTCCGTCCGGTTCAAGAAGTAGGTGAAGTCCGAGAACAGGTCGAAGCGGTAGTCGATGGCATAGGCGCTGATCTGCGTGTTGCCCTGCGGTCCGTTGTCGAACCACTTGCCCGACAGGCTGAGGCGCCGCGTGTTGCCGCCGTCGGTGGTGTTGAGCGAGCCGAAGCGGGACAGCTCGCCGCTGTCCACCAGCCGCTCCGGAATCTGGTCGGTCGAGTTCCAACGGCTCTGGTAAGCCATCCCGGTGATGCTCAGCCCACGCGTGGGCGTGCCCTGCGAATAGCGCACCACGGCATTGGCCTTGCGCAGCCGCTCCGGGGTGTCCCAGGGGCCATCGTTGCCTTCCAGTTCCACCGCACCCAGCCAGGTCTGGTCCTGCACGGTACGGGAGTCGGCAGCGAGCAGCCGACGGAAGTTGTTCTTGCCCAGCGTGACTTCCGCAAAAGGGGCTTCGAGCGCGCTGACGTAGTCGAGCGAGGCACTGCCGGCCAGCGAGAAATCGCCGCTGTCCACAAAGTAGGGCCCCTTGCGGTAGCGAACGCCGGACACGAGATCGGGGATCAGGAAGTTGAGGTCCGCGAAGCCCTGGCCGTGGCCGTGCGTGGGCATGTTCACCGGCATGCCGTCGACCGTGACCGCGAAGTCGGTGCCGTGGTCGAGATTGAAGCCGCGCAAAAAATACTGGTTGGCCTTGCCGTCGCCGGAGTGCTGCGTGGCCACGACACCCGGCACGGCTTCGACGATGTCGCCCGGCCGCAGCTTGGGGCGCGCCTGGAAGGAT
This sequence comes from Pseudacidovorax sp. 1753, assembly GCF_040544975.1. NCBI lineage: Bacteria > Pseudomonadati > Pseudomonadota > Betaproteobacteria > Burkholderiales > Comamonadaceae > Pseudacidovorax > Pseudacidovorax sp. 1753. Next base: position 2,102 of record NZ_JBEPKY010000005.1, read on the forward strand.
GCCTTTTCGGCCGCACCTTCGCTGGCAGAGTCGGCTGTGCCGATGGACGCGTCGCGCGGACCGCGCACCGACACCTCGGGCAAGTGGCCGTCCTGGCTCCAGGCGGGGGCGTTGGCGATGAGGGCGGCGGCCAACAAGGCGGGGGGACGGCGTCGAATGAGCGGCACAAGCTTCCTCGTTATGTATGAACAATTCCAAATTATTCATACGAATGCCACGCAAAGCTGTACGCCGAACGGCGCAGATGCCGCAGCTGCAGCTTCGCCACGAAGTCGGCCGACGGATGCCACAGCGCGGAACGCCGTGGTTCAGGCGCTCAATTCACCGGTCGGAAATGACGGTGGGGCTTGCTCGCGCCATGGCTGTGTTCGTCGGTCGGGCCCAGCGGCACCAGATGCACATTGCCATGCCGAACGCCGCGCAGAGCCACCAATTGCTCGGCACAGGCCTGCACGGCTGCCACCGGCCCGCGCAGAACCACTGTTTCCAGGCAGTGATCATGGTCCAGGTGCGTGTGCATGCTGCTGATGACAAGATCGTGGTGGTCGTGCTGCAGGTTCATCACCCGGCCCGAGACGGCATGTTCATGGTGGTCGTAGACATAGCTGACGGTGGCGATGCACCAGGAAGGCTGGGCCTTCGAGACCGGCTGGGCGAGCGTCGCGCTGCCGAGCCGTGAGCGAATCAGGTCGCGGATGGCCTCCGAGCGGCTGGCGTAGCCGCTGGCCTCGATCAGTGCGTCGAACTGCCGGGCCAGATCGTCATCGAGCGAGATGGTGAAGCGTTCCATCAGAGGATTGTCCGCGCCCGGCAGAGTGTGGCTGCGAGCCGGTCGCCGAGCTTTTTTTTCGGTTTCACCACGCGCTGGAGTCGAACACCACCAGCTGCTCCGTCTGACCGGCCATGAAGGCCTTCATCTCCTGGTGCACGGCGCTGACCTGGTAGCGCTCGTGGGCCGCCTCGTCGTCGAAGCAGGCGACCACCGCATGGCTGAAGCCTTGCGCGCGGCTGGCCTCGTTGGGCGCGTAGAGGTAGCTCACCAGGCCGGGTGAGCGCGCGCGGATCTGCGCCGCGTAGTCCTGCACGCGCTGGTGGAAGGCGTCATCGGTGCCCGGCTTGAAGGCCATCAGGACGGCATGGATGAACATGGCTCAGCCCCCCTTGCCCGCGCCGGCCGGATTGCGCCGGCCCAGGCGGTTCCACGCCTGCACGGCCAGGCCCACCAGCCCTTCGCGGAACAGCAGCACGCAGGCGATGAAGATGACGCCCTGCACGATCAGCACCCAGGAACCCAGCGGCGCCAGGTAGTTCTGCAGCGTGACGAAGGTCAGCGCGCCGACGATGGGGCCCAGCAGGGTGCCGATGCCGCCCAGCAGGCTCATCAGCACCACCTCGCCCGAGGCGTGCCAGTGCACGTCGGTGAGCGAGGCCACACCGAACACCAGCACCTTCATCGAGCCCGCCAGCCCCGCAAGCCCCGCCGACAGGGCGAAGGCCTGGAGCTTGTAGCGCGACGTGCCATAGCCCAGCGAGCGGGCGCGCTGCTCGTTGTCGCGCACCGCGCGGATCACCTCGCCGAAGGGCGACTGCAGGATGCGCACCACGAACAGGTAGGCCGCCAGGAAGACGGCGAGCACCACGTAGTACATGACCATCGAGTTGCCCAGGTCGAACAGGCCGAACAGCCTGCCGCGGGGCACGTTCTGCAGGCCGTCCTCGCCCCCTGTGAAGCCGGCCTGCACCGCCACGAAGTACACGACCTGCGACAGCGCCAGGGTGATCATGGAGAAGTAGATGCCCTGCCGGCGGATGGCCAGCGCGCCGAACACCAGCCCCAACAGCACGCCGGTGGCCGTGCCGGCCAGCAGGCCGAGTTCGGGCGTGAGCGCCCAGGCCTTCATGGCCATGCCCGTCGAATAGGCCGCCGCGCCGAAGAAGGCCGCATGGCCGAAGGACAGCAGGCCGACGTAGCCCAGCAGCAGGTTGAAGGCCGCCGCGAAGAGCGCGAAGCACAGCACCTTCATCAGGAAGGTGGGGTAGAGCACCAGCGGCGCCACCAGCGCCAGGGCCAGCAGCAGCCACCAGCCCAGCACCTGGTACCGGCGCGCCAGGCGCAAGCTGACGCGGGTGGCCTCGGCCGCCACGGTGTTCTGCACCTGCAGCGGCCGGCCGAACAGGCCCGAAGGCTTGACCAGCAGCACGATGGCCATGATCACGAAGATCACGAAGTTCGACGCCTCGGGATAGACGACCTTGGTGAGCCCCTCGATCACGCCCAGGCCGAGGCCGCTCACGATGGCGCCGCCGATCGAACCCATGCCGCCGATGACCACCACCGCGAACACCACGACCACCAGGTTGGAGCCCATGAGCGGGCTGACCTGGTAGATGGGCGCGGCCACCACGCCGGCGATGGCCGCCAGCGCGACGCCCAGGGCATAGGTCAGCGTGATGTAGCGAGGAACATTGATGCCGAAGGACTTGACCGTCGCGGGGTTCTCGGTGGCGGCGCGCAGCACCGCGCCCAGCCGCGTGCGCTCCATCAGCAGCCAGACGCCCACGCACACCACCAGCGAGACGACGATGGCCCAGGTGCGGTACAGTGGCAGGAACATGAAGCCCAGGTCGATGCCGCCCAGCAGCTGCTCCGGGATGGCATAGGGCAGCCCCGACACGCCATAGGCCTGCCGGAACGCGCCCTCGATGCACAGCGCCAGCCCGAAGGTCAGCAGCAGGCCGTAGAGGTGATCCATCTTGTAGGTGCGCGCGATGATGGTCTTCTCCAGCACCACGGCGAGCACGGCCATGATGAGCGGCGCCAGCACCAGCGCCCCCCAGTAGCCGATGCCCAGGTAATTCAGCAGCATCCAGGCGATGAAGGCGCCGGCCGTGTACTGCGCACCGTGTGCGAAGTTGATGATGTTGAGCAGCCCGAAGATGACGGCCAGGCCGATGGACAGCGTGGCGTAGAAGGCGCCGTTGATCAGCCCCAGCAGCAGCTGGCTCAGCAGCGCGGAGGACGGAATCCCGAAGATGTCGAACATGGTGTGATTTCCTGCTGCTGCGTCAGACGCCGAGCTGGCGCCGGATGCGCTCCGGCTGCGCCGCGGCTTCGGCGGCGTTCAGGTGATCGACCACGATGCCGTGGTCCATGATGTAGAGGCGGTCCGCCACCGAAGAGGCGAAGTGGAAGTTCTGCTCCACCAGCACGATGGTGAAACCGCGCTGCTTGAGGGCACGGATGGCGGTGGCGATCTGCTTGACGATCACGGGCGCCAGGCCCTCGGTGGGCTCGTCCAGCAGCAGCATGCGCGCGCCGGTGCGCAGGATGCGGCCGATGGCCAGCATCTGCTGCTCGCCGCCCGACAGATTGCCGCCGGTGCTGCCGGCGCGCTCCTTCAGGTTGGGAAAGAGCGCATGGATCTCGTCGACGCCCAGGCCGCCAGGCGCGAGCACCGGCGGCAGCATCAGGTTCTCGGTCACCGTCAGGCTGCGGAACACGGCCCGTTCTTCCGGGCAGTAGGCCAGACCCAGGCGCGGGATGCGGTGGTCGGCCATCGCGATGGTCTCGGTGCCGTCGAACACGATGGAGCCGGTGCGCCGCTCGATCATGCCCATCAGGGCGCGCAGCGTGGTCGTCTTGCCGGCGCCGTTGCGCCCGAGGATGGTCACCAGTTCGCCCTGGCGCACTTCGAGGTTCACGCCCTGCAGGATGTGCGACTCGCCATACCAGGCGTGCAGGTTGCTGACCTGGAGCATCATGCGGCCTCCTGCGCGGGTTCGACGCCCATGTAGGCGGTGATGACGCGCTCGTCGGTCGAGACGCGCTGGTAGTCGCCTTCGGCCAGGATGCTGCCGCGCGCCAGCACGGTGATCGTGTGGCACAGCTCCGAGACCACCGACAGGTTGTGCTCCACCATGAGCACAGTGCGATGGGCCGACACGCGCCGGATCAGGGCGGTGATGCGCGCGACGTCCTCCTGGCCCAGGCCGGCCATGGGTTCGTCGAGCAGCAGCATGCGCGGGTCCAGCGCCAGCGTCATCGCGATCTCGAGCGCGCGCTTGCGGCCATAGGGCAGTTGCGCGGCGCGGGTGTTGGCATCGGCCTCCAGCCCGACCTCGCCCAGCAGCCGCGCGGCCTCGCCGTCCAGATGGCCCATGGCGCGGGCCGGCCGCCAGAACTGCGGGCCCAGCCCGGTGCGCTGCAGCAGCGCGACGCGCACGTTCTGCAAGGCCGTGAGGCCCAGGAACACGGCCGAGATCTGGAAGGAGCGGACCATTCCCAGCCGCGCGACCGCCTCCTGCTGCAGCCGGGTGACGTCGCGACCGAAATAGGCGATGCGGCCGGCATCGGGCTGCAGCACCTTGGTCAGCAGGTTGAAGCAGGTGGTCTTGCCGGCCCCGTTGGGACCGATCAGCGCGTGGATGGTGCCCTCGCGCACGGTCAGCGACACGTTGTCGACGGCCTTGAAGCCGCCGAAGCGCTTGGTGAGCCCCTCGCAGGCCAGGGCGATGCGTTCAGCCATGCGGGCTCCTCACATGCGGGCGAGCATGCCGCCGTCGATGGCCACCACCTGGCCGTTGATGAAGGCGCCGCTGCGGCCGGCAAAGGCCACGACCAGCGGCGCGATGTCCTCGGGCTCGGCCCAGCGGCCAGCCGGCACGGACTGCTCGATGAAGGCCTGGAAGCCCTCGCGCGCCTGCAGCGCCGAGGTGAAGCGCGTCTTGACGAAGCCGGGGGCCAGCGCGTTGCAGGTGATGCCGCGGGGGCCGTATTCGACGGCGATGGCCCGCGTGAGGGCGGCCAGCGCGCCCTTGGCCGTGGCATAGGCCGCGATGCCCGGCATGGTGGCCTGGCCCGCCACCGACGACATGTTGACCACCGTGCCGCGGCCGGCCGCCACCATGCCCGGCAGCACGGCGTGGCAGCAGTTGAAGGCGCCTTCCACATGCACCGCCTGGATCTGCTTCCACTCGTCGAGGGACATCTCGACCAGCGGCTTGCGGTTCTGGTTGCCGGCGTTGTTGACCAGGATGTCGGGGGCCCAGCCCGTCGTCTGCAGCTGCGCGACTTCGGCATGCACGGCATCGCTGTCGGTCACGCTGAAGACGGCGCCGCGGGCCTCGATGCCCGTCGCCTGCAGCTGCGCGACGGCGGCAGCGCAGGCGTCGGCGGCCAGGTCGTTGACGACGACGCGGGCGCCCGCGCCCCCGAGGCTGCGCGCAATGGCGAAGCCCAGGCCCGAGGCCGCGCCGGTCACCAGCGCGGTGCGGCCGGCAAGGCCGAAGGTCTCGGCCAGAAAGGCTGAATTCAAGCTTGTCTCCTTGTTCGATCACGGCAGCCAGGTGCCGCACGCATGGCGTTGCGCCATGTGCTGAATCAATAAAAGTCTCGTTTCATGAGACTTGACACGATTTCTACTATACGAAAGAATTTTTCGGCCATCCAAGCTTTCGACCTCCGGGGAAACCCGGCCCATCCATCCAAGGAGACATCCGTCATGGCGCTAGAAACACCCGGCGAGGCCGGGGCCCATCTGCTCGGCCCGCTGGCCTCCCATTACCTCGATGTGGAGGCACTGCCGTGGAAGCCGACGCAGGTGCCCGGCATCGACATCAAGGTGCTCGTGCAGGACAAGGAGACGGGGCTGCTCACGGCCCTCTTCCGCTGGCAGCCGGGCACGGAGCTGCCCATGCACGAGCATGTGGAGATCGAGCAGAGCTACATCCTCGAAGGCTCCATCGTGGATGCCGAGGGCGAGGCGCGGGCCGGCGGCTATGTCTGGCGACCGCGCGGCAATCGCCACGTGGCCCGGTCGCCCCACGGCGCGCTGGTGCTCTCGTTCTTCCTCAAGCCCAACGTGTTCATCGACCAGTTCGCCGGCCAGAAGCTGGAATAGCGCGGACGACTGCCGCCTTGCATCCCATACCGACAACAGGAGACAACCCATGAAGAAGCATCCCACCCTCGCCTGCGCCGCCGCAGGCCTGCTGAGCCTGGCCGTGGCCGGCGCCGCCCATGCGCAGACGGTGTCCAACGACGTCGTCAAGATCGGCCTGCTGAATGACCAGTCGGGCCTGTTTGCCGACATGTCCGGCAAGATGTCCATCGAGGCCGTGAAGATGGCCATCGACGACTTCGGCGGCAAGGTGCTAGGCAAGCCGATCCAGATCGTGTCGGCCGACCACCAGAACAAGGTGGACATCGGCCTGGCCATCGCCCGCAAGTGGTACGAGCAGGAAGGCGTGGACATGATCCTGGACGTGCCCAACTCGGCCATCGCGCTGGGCGTGCAGGAGCTGACCAGGCAGATGAACCGCGTGGCCATCTTCACCAGCCCCGGCACCTCCGACCTCACCGGCAAGGCCTGCTCGCCCAACGGCGTGCACTGGACCTACGACACCTATGCCTATGCCTCCGGCGCGGCGTCGGGCGTGATGGCCGAGGGCGGCAAGAGCTGGTTCTTCATCACCTCCGACTACGCCTTCGGCCATGCCCTGGAGCGCGATGCCTCGGCCGTCGTCAAGGCGCAGGGCGGGCAGGTGCTCGGGGCCATCCGGCACCCCATCGGCAGCTCGGACTTCTCGTCCTATCTGGTGCAGGCCCAGGCCAGCAAGGCGCAGGTGATCGGCCTGGCCAACGGCAGCGCCGACACCATCAACACCATGAAGCAGGCACGCGAGTTCGGCATCGGCACCGGCAAGCAGCGCATCGCGGCGCTCTACATGGGCATCAACGACGTGCACAGCATGGGCCTGGCCATCGGCCAGGACATCAACCTGGTGGAAGCCTTCTACTGGGACCAGAGCCCCGAGAGCCGCCAATGGTCCGAGCGCTTCTACAAGGTCGCGGGCCGCATGCCTTCGGGCGTGCAGGCCAGCAACTATGCGGCCACGCTGCACTACCTCAAGGCCGTGCAGGCGGCCGGCACCGACGAGGCCGGCGCGGTCATGAAGAAGATGCACGAGATGAAGATCAACGACCTGATGACCAAGGACGGCACCATCCGCGAGGACGGCCGCGTGATGCGCGACCTGTATCTCTACAAGATCAAGAAGCCGTCCGAGTCCAAGCGCCCCTGGGACTACTACACGGTGGTGCGCACCATCCCCGCGCAGCAGGCCTTCAAGGCGCCGGACCCGGCCTGCCCGCTGGTCAGGAAGTAAGCCGGAACACACAGCGGCCGGCATGCGCGCGGGCCTGCCCGCAAGGGCCCGCGCGATAAACTGCCGCCGCACCTGGAGAGCCCCGTCCCCGATGTCCCACAGCGATCCTGACGAGTCCACCGACGCTGGCGGCGCCCGCGGCAATGGCACGCCCGATGGCAGCCTGGACAAGATGCTCAGCATCCTGAACCTCTTCACCGAGGACAACAGCGCCATCACCCAGGAGGGCATCGTGGCGCACATCGGCTGCTCGCGCGCCACGGCCTATCGCTACCTGAAGTCGCTGTCCACCGCGGGCCTGATCAGCCCGGTGCACGGCGGCGCGTATGTGGTCGGCTCGCGCATCATCGAGCTAGATCGCCTGCTGCGCCTGCGTGATCCGATCCTGCTGGCCGCCCGGGAGGTGATGGCCACGCTGGCCAGAGAGCAGAAGGTCAACGTCATGCTGTGCGCCTATTACGGCGACAAGGTGATGTGCGCCGACACCGAGTGGCCCGACACCAGCTACACCTCCAGCTACGAGCGCGGCAAGCCGATGCCGATGTTCCTGGGCGCGACGGCCAAGGCCATCCTGGCCCACCTCACGCCTTACCAGCAGCGCAACCTGATGCTGTGGCATCCGGCCGAGATCCGTGCGGCCGGGCTGGGCGACAACTGGGACGAGTTCCGCGCCAACATGCGCCGCGTGCGCAAGGAGGGCGTGGTCGTCTCGCACGGCGAGATCGACAAGGGCCTGATCGGCGTGGGTGCTCCGATCTTCAGCGCCGAGCAGAAGGTGCTGGGCAGTCTGGTGGCCATCGTGCCGGCCAAGGGCCGGGCGGCCAGCGCGACGGCACTCGAACGCCTGCGCGGTGCGGTGCAGCAGGCTGCGCAGGCCCTCACGGACAAGTTGCGCGCTGGGCAGCGCGATGCTCCGCCCGCGCGCGCCTCGCGGCCTCGGCGCATCGAGGGCTGACCGCGCGGCCCGCGGCGCGGGCCGGGCCGATCAACCCTTCTTGCCGGGTGCAGCGGCACTGTCGCGCTCATGCTCGAAGATGCTGGCCGTGCGCCGGTAGTGCTCCGCCAGCAGCGCCCGTGCCTGTTCCAGCTCGCCCTGCATGACGGCGTCGAAGATGGCGCGGTGCTCGTCCTGCTCGTTGCGCCGCTTGTAGGCCGCGCGGGCGGCGAGCTGGCGGAAGCGGTAGGCCTGGTCGTAGAGCTGCTCGCAGAAGCCCAGCAGCAGTGCAGAGCCGCAGCCCGCCAGCAGGGCGCGATGGAAGGCGCGGTGTTGCCGTTCCCACTCCGGGTTCTCGGCATAGGCATCGGCCGAGATCGAGCGCGGCGTGCGCGACAGGCGATGGAAGGCGAGCACCAGCGGCTCTTCCCACTCCGGGCCGCGGCGGGCGAAGGCCTGGCCGATGGCCAGCGACTCCACCGCCACGCGGGTGTTCACCAGGTCGTCCAGCTGGGCCTGCGTGGCCTGCGCCACCGCAAAGCCGCGCTGGTCGTTGTGCACCACCCATTCCTCGCTGGCCAGTCGGTTGAGGGCCTCGCGCAGGGGGCTCGCGCCGACCTGATAGCGCTCGCGCAACTCGTGCATCAGCAGCTTGCGGCCGGGTTGCCAGTGGCCGGCCAACACGTCGGCCCTCAGGCGCTCGTAGGTCTGGCGCGCCAGCGTGGGCGACGAGGCATCGGCGACGGCGGCCAGCCCTGGGACAATCCCTGGTTCCGTTTTTATCGACAAAACATCCTCTTGATAATTAATATCGTCAAACACCAGTCAACAAGGGTTTGTCGAAATTATGTCCAGATATGCGCGCGTGACGCCACCAGGGCGCCCCACCCAATGGGCCGTGGAGCGCGGAGGCGAGTTGTGGGGCCTGGGTGACCAGGTGCCGGCCGAGGTGGACGACAGCGCCTGGCTCGACCTGACGGCCCACGGCCCGAGCGCCCGGCAGCTGGAGCAGGCCACGCCGCTCGTGCCCGATGCTGTGCGCTGGGAGCTGCCCGTCGCCCGTCCCGGCAAGGTGATCTGCCTGGGCCTGAACTACGCCGCCCATGCCGCCGAGGGTGGCAATGCGGCGCCCGAGTACCCCAGCTTCTTCATGCGCGGTGCCAGTTCGCTGATCGCCCATGGCGCGCCGCTGGTGCGGCCGCGCGTGTCCGACAAGCTGGACTTCGAGGCCGAACTTGCGGTGGTGATCGGCCGCCGCGCACGGCACCTCACCGAAGCGGATGCCCTGTCGGCCGTGGCGGGCTATGCCTGCTTCAACGACGGCACGCTGCGCGACTACCAGCGCCGCACGGCCCAATGGACCATCGGCAAGAACTTCGACGGCACCGGCGGCTTCGGCCCCTGGCTGGTGCCGGCAGCCGACCTGCCGCCCGGCGCGGCGGGCCTGAAGGTCGAGTCGCGCCTGAACGGCCGCGTGATGCAGAGCGACGACACCGGCCACATGATCGTGACGGTGGCCCGGGCGCTGGTGCTGCTGAGCGAGGTGCTCACGCTGGAGCCAGGCGACGTCATCGCCATGGGCACGCCCTCGGGCGTGGGCTATGCGCGCACGCCGCCGGTGTGGATGCAGCCGGGCGATCGCATCGAGATCGAGATCGAGGGCGTGGGCCTGCTGGCCAACCCCGTGGTGCAGGAGGAAGTCTGAGATGGAACCCGTCATCACCCGCCTGCCCGACGACTTCCGCTGGCCGGGCGGCCACCGGCTCGCCGTCATCTTCAACATCGCCTACGAGGCCTGGTCGGACGGCCAGGCGCCGGGCATCGGACCGATGGGCAATGTGCTCAAGCCGGGCTTCTTCGACACCAATGCGCATTCCTGGGCGAGCTTCGGCCTGGTGCGCGGCATCCACCGGCTGCTGGGCATCGCGCAGAAGCACGGCGTGCGCACCAGCGTGATGGTCAACGGCGTCATCTGCGAGCGCGACCCGGCCACGGTGCGCAAGCTGGCCGAGCTGGGCCACGAGGTCATCAACCACTCGTGGGGCATGGACGTGATTCCCGTCTATTTCGACGAGGCTGGCGAGCGCGCCAACCTCGCCCGCAATCACGAGCTGCTCACGGCCACGGCCGGCGTGGCGCCCCTCGGCTGGATCAGCCCGCGCGGCACCGGCAGCCCCATCAGCTCGCGCCTGCTGGCCGAGGCGGGCTACCTGCACCACGGCGACGTCAACGACGACGACCGGCCCTATGTGATGGACTTCGGCGGCAGGCGCATCGTGGGCATTCCGCTCACCATGGACGTGAACGACCTGCCCACCTGCATCCGCTACGGCCAGGGGCCGCGGCACATGCTGGAGACCTTCGAGGACACCTTCGCCGCCATGCGCGCCGAGCCGGTGCCGCTGATGCTGGACGTGACGGCCCACACGCACGTGATGGGCCGGCCCTCCGGCGCCTGGGTCTACGACGAGATCATGGCCCGCGTGAAGCAGGCCGGCGACGTGTGGATCTGCACCCGCGAGGAGATGGCGCGGCACGTGCTCGCTTCCGTCTGAGCCACCGGGCTGCCGGGCAGCCCACCGGTCCGAGCCGTCGCAGAAGCGGCTGGGCCATTTCCCAGGAGACAAAGACATGGCATCCAAGCTCTGGCGGCGCCTGCTGCCGGCCCTCGCCCTTGCGGCGCTGCCGCTGGCGGGCATGGCGCAAGACAAGTGGCCCGCGCGACCCGTGCGCTTCGTGGTCGCATTCGCGCCGGCCGGCCCGGCAGACATCATTGCCCGGCTGCTGGCGCAGCCTCTCGGCCAGAGCGTGGTGGTCGAGAACAAGCCGGGTGCAGGCGGCAGCGTGGCTTCGGCCCTGGTCGCACGCGCCGAGCCGGACGGCTACACCCTGCTGATCAACACCAGCTCCTACGCCGTCAACCCGTCGATGCAGCGGCAGCTGGGCTTCGACCCCAAGGGCGACCTCACGCTCGCGGCATTGGTCGCGGCCAGCCCCAACCTGATCGTCACGGCACCCAACCTCAAGGCCCGCACGCTGCAGGAGGTGGTGGCCGACGCCAAGGGCGGCAGCTACAACTACGGCACGGCCGGTGCCGGCACCACACCGCACCTCACCGCCGAGTACCTGTTCAAGGTGTTGGCCAAGGTGCCGGTCACGCATGTGCCCTACCAGGGCGCGGCGCCAGCGCTCAATGCCGCGATGAGCGGCCAGACGCAGCTGGCCAGCGTGGCGCTGCCGGCGGCGGTGGAGCTGGTCAAGTCCGGTCGCGTACATGGGCTGGTGGTGACGGGCGCGCAACGCTCGCCGGCCCTGCCGGAGGTGCCGACCGTGGCGGAGTCGGGCTTTCCGGGCTTCGAGGACGTGACCTGGGTCGGCGTCTTCGGCCCCGCCAGGACGCCGCCGGCCGTGCTGCAACGGATCAACGACGAGGTGACGCGCCTGCAGAAGGATCCGGAGTTCCTGGCCCGCCTCGCCGCCACCGGCTTCGAGCCCATGGGCGGCAACCTGGAGGCCGTGCGCGGCTACCTGGACCGCGAGCTGGACAAGTGGGCGCGCGTGGTGCGCGAAACCGGCGCACTGCCGAACTGACGCTTCGACGCACGCGTCCGAGCTTCACAAGAGAGGAGACATCGCCATGATCCATCGCCGGCACTGCCTGGCCACGCTGGGTGCGCTCGCTGCGGCCCCGTTCACGTCCGCCTTCGCGCAGGGCGCCTACCCCAACCGTGCGATCAAGCTGCTGGTGCCTTTCTCGGCTGGCGGCAGCCCGGACCTGCTGGCCCGCGTCATCGGCACCCAGCTCGGCCAGCAGCTGGGCCAGGGTGTCATCGTCGACAACCGCCTGGGCGCCAACGGCATCGTGGCGGCCGAAGCGGTGGCGCGTTCCGCGCCCGACGGCTACACGCTGCTGGTGACCACCGGTTCGCAGGCCATCAACCCGAGCATCTACAAGAGCCTGCCCTACGACACCTTGGCCGACTTCGCGCCGGTCACGCTGTTCACCATCGCACCGGCGCTGACGCTGGTGGTGGCGCCCGACTCGCCGTACAGGAACTTCGGCCAGTTCCTGGAGGCGGCGCGCAAGCCCGATGCCCAGATCACCTACGGCTCGCCCGGGAACGGCAACACCCTGCACCTGGCCGGCGAGCTGCTCAACGAGACGGCCGGCACCCGCATGCTGCATGTGCCCTACAAGGGCGCGGCACCGGCGCTCAATGCGGTGATGAGCAAGGAGGTGACGGCCTGCTTCCTCAGCACCGCCGCGGCCACGATGGCGGTGAAGGCCGGGCAGGTCCGGCCGCTGGCCGTCACCAGTGCCAAGCGCATCGCGGCCTTTCCGGACGTGCCCGCCATGGCCGAGAGCGGCGTCGCAGGCATGGACTACAACGGCGGCTGGGTCGGCCTGTTCGCGCCCGGCAAGACGCCCGAGGCCGTGGTACAGAAGCTGGCCGCCGAAGTGCAGCGCGCCATGCAGGTGCCGCAGGTCAGGGACAAGATGGTCGGCTGGGACAGTCCGCCCGCCACACTGAGCACGCAGGAGTTCGCCGTCTTCTTCCGCCAGGAGATGGACAAGTTCGCCCGCATCGTCAAACAGGCCAACGTGCCGCTGCAGTAAGAAAAGGAGCCCGAGGAGGATGAGCGCCATGCCCAATCTGGAAACCCGCACCACCGTCGAGAACGGCCTGGTGTTCATGCGTGACGTGGCCGTGACCATGTCCGACGGCGTGACGCTGCGCGCCAACGTGTTCCGCCCCGAGGCGCCCGGCCGCTATCCCGTGGTGATGGCCATGGGCGCCTACGGCAAGGATGTGCATTTCGAGGACGCCTTCAACCCGCAGTGGCAGGTGCTCAAGCGCATCTACCCGGGCCTGGACACCGAGGGCAGCACCGGCCGCTACCTGCGCTGGGAAGTGGTGGACCCGGAACGCTGGGTGCCCGAAGGCTTCGTGGTCATCCAGGTCGACTCGCGCGGCACCGGCCGGTCTGAGGGCTACCTGGACCCTTTCGGCCCGGTGGAGACGCGCGACTTCTACGAATGGATCGAATGGGCCGGCACGCAGCCGTGGAGCAACGGCAAGGTGGGGCTCATCGGCGTGTCGTATCTGGCCATCAAGCAGTGGCAGGTCGCGGCTTTGCGGCCACCGCACCTGGCGGCCATCGTGCCGTGGGAGGGCTCCAGCGAGTTCTACCGCGACGGCGGCCACCACGGAGGCATTTTGAGCAACAGCTTCACCTTCGAATGGTGGCCGCGCCAGGTGCTGGCCAACCAGTACGGCAGTGGCAAGAGCACGCACCGCGACCGGCTCACGGGCGAACGCACCACCGGCCCCGCGCTGTCGGACGAACTGCTGGAAGGCAGCCGCGCCGACCATCCCAACGACCGCCTCTCGCACCCGCTGGACGACGCCTGGAACCGTGCCCGCGCGGCCAACCTGCCGGCCATCGAGGTGCCGCTGCTGTCCGCCGCCAACTGGGGCGGCCCGGGCATGCACCTGCGTGGCAATTTCGAAGGCTGGCAGCGCGCGGGCTCGAAACAGAAGTGGCTGTTCGCGCACATCGGCACGCACTACGAGAGCTTCTACCTGCCGCACTACGTGGCCATCCAGCAGCGCTTCTTCAAGCACTTCCTGGCGGGCGAGGACAACGGCTGGGACCGCGAACCGCCGGTGCAACTCGCCATCCGCCAGGCCGATGGCACGGCCGAGATGCGCACGGAGCAGGAATGGCCGCTCGCGTGCACCGCCTGGACGCCCTTCCACCTGGACGCCGCCGACGGCTCGCTGGGCGACGCGCCGCCGCGCGGCGCCGGCCGGGCCAGTTTCGAAGCCATGGGCGAAGGCCTGAGCTTTTCGACCGCGCCCTTCGCGCAGGACACCGAGTTCACCGGCCCGGCCGTGCTGCGGCTGTGGGTCTCGTCCAGTACCACCGATGCCGACCTGTTCGTCGTGCTGCGCGTCTTCGATCCGGACGGGCAGGAGATGAGCTACGTGGGCGCGCATGAACGCGTGCCCATGGCCATGGGCTGGCTGCGTGCCTCTCACCGCAAGCTGGACCCGGCGCGCAGCCTGCCCTGGCGGCCCTGGCATGCCCATGACGAGGTGCAGAAGCTCGTGCCCGGCGAGGCCTATCCGGTGGAGGTGGAGATCTGGCCCACCTGCCTGGTCTTTCCCAAGGGGTGGCGCCTGGTGCTCACGGTGCAGGGCCACGATTTCATCGTGACCCCGCCCGGTCGCATGCGCCACGACCATCCCGAGGACCGGCCTGTGGCGGAGTTCGGCGGCGTGACCACGGTCCTCACGGGTGGCGACCACGACAGCCGACTGCTGATGCCGCTGATTCCGGCGCGACGCTAGGGCCGCGAGGCTTTCAATCCCGGTGGCTGGCGCATTGGCCGTTCGGCTTGCGATAGCCGGGCCCGCCGCGCGAGCCGCAGCCCCCGCTGCCACCCCCGCCCCCAACCCCGCCTGCACCGCCCCTGTAGGTCGCGTGGCGGCTGCCGGACGAGTGACCCCCACGTCGGCCCCGCGCGTCGGCGTTGGCGCCCACACCCCCGAAGAGGGTGGCAATCAAAACCGCTCCCAGCAATCGGCGCTTCATGGCTTGCGTGTCCCTTCCTTGCCGGTGTAGGGATTGACGTTGCCTTTGGTGCTCCAGTTGTCCAGCTTGGTCTGGTTCGGATTGGTGGCATGGCTGGGCGCGACGTGGGTTCCGTCGTGCCGGGTGTAGCTGCTCACCGAGTGGCTGCCCGAATGAAGGCCGCCGCCGCTGCTGTGCCCTCCGCCTCCGCCCTTGGCGGCCGCGGCGGCACACAGCGACAAGGCTGCGGCCAGGATCATTGCTTTCTTCATGTGCCTGTCTCCTCTCGCGCCGGGTTCGGCGCAACGGGATGCTGCACTTAAGCATTTGGCAATACAAGTCAACATTCGGCCGTTTGGTCTAAGGGGTTTGCCGAGGCCGGGGTGAGGGACGGCGCGGCATGGGGCTGTGAACCCGCCGCGACCCGGGTGGAATCTCCAAGTGGAAAACATTTCCTCTTTGGATAGAGTGCACGCATGCATGCGTTCACGCCCTCCCCTTTTCTCTGTGCCTGCCGTCTGGCGCTCTCGCTGGCGGCCGTCGCGACGCTGTCCCTCGGCACGGCCATGGCTCAGCCGGCAGCGGCCGCCGACCCCGACCGCACCGTTCTGCCCGAGCAGCGCGCGCCCCTCGCCTTCGTCTCGCCCACACAGCTCACGCCGCTGGGTGAGCGCCGTGCGGTCTTCACCGCGGTGCATGCGCTCAGCGGCCAGGAGCTGTGGATCACCGACGGCACGCCTGGCGGCACACGCTTGGTCAAGGACATCCTTCCGGGCTTCCGCGGCGCCTATCCCTCCAGCCTGACGCCGTACCGGGGCCGCATCTATTTCGCCGCGACCGACGGTGAGCACGGCGTGCAGCTGTGGCGCACCGATGGCACCGGGCGCGGCACCGTGCCCGTCGCGCGCCTCCGCGGCGCGCCCGGCAGCGATGGCGCCCTGCCCGCCGAACTGACGGTCTTCAAGGACGCGCTTTATTTCGTGGCCAAGGAGCCGGACGGCGGCTTCCAGCTCTGGAAGACGCAGGGCACGGCCCAGAGCACCGTACGCGTGGCGGCCATCGCGCTGGGGCCACGGGCCCTGGTGCGGCAGCTCACCGTGGTGGGCGACCGGTTGTTCTTCACCGCCACCACGGCCGAGCATGGCCATGAACTCTGGGTGACCGATGGCAGTGCCAAGGGCACCCGGCTTGTGAAGGATGTCAGAGCCGGGCCCGAGGACGGCGGCATCGCGCGCCTGACGGCCGGGGGGCGGCAGCTGTACTTCACCGCCAACGACGGCCAGCACGGCACCGAGTTGTGGGCGAGCGATGGCACGGCGGAGGGCACACGCCTGGTGAAGGACGTGCGGGCCGGCGACGCCGCGTCGCAACCGCGTCATCTGACAGCGATGAAGGGCGTGCTGTACTTCGCGGCCGACGACGGCCGCCATGGCATCGAGCTGTGGCGCAGCGACGGCACCGTCGACGGCACGCGCCTGGTCAAGGACATCCAGCCCGGGCCGCGCGGCAGCCTGTCGAGCCCCATGGCCGTGATGAACGGGCGGCTCTACTTCGCGGCCACCGATGGGGAGTCCGGGGCCGAGCTGTGGAGCTCGGACGGCACGGAGGCTGGCACGCGGCGCGTGGCCGACATTGCCGCGGGCGCATCGAGCGCGACGCCCTCGCGCTTCGAGGTGGCGGCGGGCCGGCTGTGGTTTTCGGCCGGCGATGCCACGCATGGCGTGGAGCCCTGGTCCACCGACGGCACGGCCGCCGGCACGCGCCGCATGGCCGACGTGGTGCCCGGCGCGGCGCATTCGATGCCGGTGGGCTTCACTGCAGTCGGCGATGCCGTTCTGTTCACCGCCGATGACGGCCACGGCAACGAGCGGCTCTGGCGCATCGACCGCGCCGGGCGGCTCAGCCTGCTGGGCGATCCGCTTCAGCAGCGGCTGCGCTGAGCACGCGGCTAGCTGCCGCTGGACGCATAGCGGCGCAGGCCCAGGCGCCACACGCCGAACGCGAGCCCCAGAAAGACAAAGCCCGCCAGGGGCGAGACGGCGCCCACCCAGGCGGGCGCGCCCAGCGGATCGGCGCGGCCCAGCACCCACAGTGCGGGGTAGTAGGCCACGCAGGCCAGCGGCACGCCGAAGGTGAGCAGGCGCCTGAACCACCGCGCGTACAGCGACATGGGGTACTGCCCCGCCTCCACGCCGCCATAGGTGAACACGTTGGCGATCTCCAGGCTCTCCACCGTCCAGAAGGCGAGCGCACCCTGCAGCACCAGGATGCCCAGGAACAGCGCCACGCCGCCCGCGACGGCGAACACGGCCACCGCGATGGCGGCCGGCGTCCAGTCGATGCCCGCCTGCACGCTGCCGAAGGCCAGCACCAGCACGGCCTGCAGCAGCCGGCCCAGTCGGCTCAGCCGCAGGTCGTGCCCCATGAGCTGCAATGCCACCGGCCTCGGGCGCAGCAACAGCCGGTCGAACGCGCCGGTGCGCAGCAGCTCGGTGCCCAGCACGTCGAAGCCGCGGCCCAGCATGTCGGCCAGCGCGAACATGGCGTGCACCAGTCCGTAGAACAGCGCCACCTCGCCGAGACGCCAGCCCTGAAGGCTGCCGAAGCGGTCGAACAGCGCCCAGATGCCGACGACCTCGATGCCCGTGGCCAGGAACTGGCCGGTGGTCAGCATCAGCGCCGATGCGGGATAGCGGGCCTGGCCCGCGATCGAGGCCGCGGCGAAGCGCAGGAACAGGCGGGCGTTGCCCATGGAACGGCTGCGTGCCATGGCCTCAGCCGCCCTGCACTTCCAGGCGTGCGAAGGCAGCCTGCAGCGCCCACCGACCGGCGGCCGCCAATGCCGCGATCCAGAAGACCTGCAGCAGCAGACCGCCAACTGCGTCCGCGCCCGCCCACTGCCCGAAGTAGATCCGCGCCGGGATGTCCAGCAGCCCCGCCAGCGGCTGCAGCAACAGCCAGCGCTGCCAGCCGTCCGGCAGCAGCGCCAGCGGCACCAGGTTGCCCGACAGGAGGATCACCACGGGCAGCGCCAGCATGTTGATGCCGCGGGCATCGAGCGCTGCCACGGCGGCCACGTTGAGCAGCATCACCAGCGCTGCCGACAGCAGCAACGCCAGCAGCATCGATACCCCGAAGGCCGCCCCTGCCGCGATGCTCACGGGCGGGCGCCACGACCAGTCGCCCCAGCCTGCCAGGGGCAGCAGCAGCGCCGCGAAGGCGGCCATCAGCGCCAGGCGCGGCAGCACTCGCGCCGCGATCCAGCCCGCGCTGCGGACGAACCACAGCCCGTAGGCGTCCACCGGCCGCAGGCGGTCGTAGGCGACGGCACCGGTGCGCACCGCCTGCGCCACCTCGGGGTCGCCCGCCCACGGCAGCAAGGCCAGCAGCCCCTGCGCGAGCCAGGTGTAGGTGACGGCCTGGGCGAGCGGCATGGGCGCCGCGCCGGCCGCGTAGAAGGCCGCGAGCACCATCACCTTGATGCCACCCCACCAGCACTGGGTGGCAAAGCCGGCAAAGGCCGCGGTGCGGTACTGCAGCATCTGCAGGAAGCGCGAGACGAAGGCCGCGCGGTAGGGCCGCAGCGCGCGGCCATCCGGCACCGATCGGCGGTCGCTCATGCCTCGGCCGCGCCGTGCAGGGCGTAGAAGCGGGCGATGACCTCCTCGATCGACGGCGACTCGATTCGGATGTCCTCCACCGCATGGGCAGCTGCGATGCGGGCGATCAGGTCGGCCGCGGGCGTCTGCTGCGGGTCGAAGCGCAGCACCAGCGTGCGTCCCTCCCGCGCCGCGACGGGCGTACCTGCGAGTTCAGTTCCGTCCGGCGGCGTGCCGGCAAAGTCCACCACCAGGCGGCGCTCGGCCAGCACCTGCCGCCGCACCGCCTCCACCGGGCTGTCGGCCAGCACGCGGCCATGGCCGACGATGATGACCCGCTGGGCCAGCGCCTCGATGTCGTGCATGTCGTGCGTGGTGAGCAGCACCGTGGTGCCACGCTCGCGATTGGCCCTGCGCACGAAGTCGCGCACAGCGAGCTTGGAAGGCGCATCGAGGCCGATGGTGGGCTCGTCCAGGAACAGGATGTCGGGCCGGTGCAGCAGCGCCGCGGCGATCTCGGCACGCATGCGCTGGCCGAGCGAGAGCTGGCGCACCGGCTGGCCGAGCACGCCCTCCAGGTTGAGCAGCGCCACGAGTTCGTCGCGCGTGCGGCGGTAGTCGGACGCGTCCACCCGGTAGATGTCGCGCAGCAGGTCGAAGCCGTCTTCCACCGGCAGGTCCCACCACAGCTGGGTGCGCTGCCCGAACACCACGCCGATGCGGCCCACATGCGCTGCGCGCTCGGCAAAGGGATCGCGGCCGTCGATGGTGATGCGTCCGCCATCGGGCCGCAGGATGCCGGCGAGCAGCTTGACCGTGGTGGACTTGCCGGCGCCATTGGGCCCAATGAGCCCCAGCAACTCGCCGCGCTGCAGCGAGAAGGAAACGCCGGCGAGCGCCTCCACCGTCCGGTAGCGCCGCCGCCAGAGGCCGCGCAGTGCCCCGCGCAGGCCCGGATCGCGCTCGGCGATGCGGTAGACCTTGGTGAGGCGGTCGACGTGGATATGGGCAGTCATGGGGGCGTGTCCGCACGGCGCAGGCGCCTGCGATGCAGAGGCCACGGCCGTGGGGGGCGCGATGCTATCCGATGGCCTGGGTGACGGCATGCGACGGCGGCGGCCCTTTCGCGCCCGCTTCGAGCCAGGCGATCTTGCGGTCGAGGAAGGCGAGCATCGCCTGCAGCGCGAGGGCCCTGCCGCGCAAGGTGTCGCGTTGCGCGGTCAGGGCCTTGAGCATCCGCGCGTGGCCGCTGCCTGAATGCCGCTCGCCGATGAGCAGCTTGATCTCCGGGAGCGAGAGACCCAGGGCCTGGCCCGCCTGGATGGCCGAGAGCCGGCGCATGTCGGCTTCCGTGAACTCCAGATAAGGCCGCGACCCGCCGGCGAGCCCGGTGCGCGGCGACAGCAGGCCTTCCCGCAGGTAGTGCCGGACGGTCGTCGGCTTCACCCCTGCGCGGCGCGCGAATTCAGCGATCCACATCGGTCGTGCTCCCCATGTTGACTATGCATCCAACTGCATAGTTATAACCCTGGCCATGAACCATGCGACGCCCCTTCTCCTCCTTCCCGGGCTGATGAACGATGCCCGGATCTGGAGTCCGCTGACGACCGCCATCGCCGGAGAGCGCACCGTGCACGTCGCACCCACGCACCTGCACGACCGCATCGCCGAGTCGGCCCGCGACGCGATCGCGGCCATGCCCGCCGGCGCATTCGCGGTCGCTGGGTTCTCGCTGGGCGGGTACGTTGCGCAGGAGGTCTGCCGCCAGGCGGGCAGCCGCATCGCCGGGCTGTGCCTCCTGGACACAGGCGCCCGCGCGGACACCGAGGAGGGGAAGCAGGTCCGGCAAAGGATGATCCAGGCCGTGGAAGGTGCCGAAGGCGCAGCCACCGCCACCTTCGGCCAGCTCGCACAGGGCTTTGCCGCAAGGATCGTTCACGCGTCGAGGTTGCAGGACCGCGAACTGCTGAACCTGCTGTTCGACATGGCTTCGACCGTGGGAAGCCAGGGCTTCGTCCGGCAGCAGCGGGCGGCCATGGACCGGGCGGACACCCGTGACCTGTTGCCTCGCGTGCACGTTCCCACTCTCGTGGTGTGCGGGCGTGAAGATCAGATCACGCCCTTCAGCCTGAGCCAGGAGATGGCGTCACTTCTGCCGGACGGCGAGCTGGTGGCGGTGGCCGAGGCGGGGCACATGTCGATCCTGGAGCAGCCGGCGGCGGTGGTTGCGGCTTTGGTGCGGTGGCTGGGGCGGATGGACGGTGCGGCGACGTGCCGCGCCGACAGCATGAGCTCGGCTGCGGTTGGTCCGGACCAGCCATTCGTTTGAGCGTTTTGATTTTCCGCTTTGCAGGGGAGGCCGACCGTCGGGCTATTCTCTTGACCCGCCGGTTCCGGCCAACACCCGCCATTCACGCAAGCAAAGCACATGCACCAGCTCGACCCGCTAATGAAGCTCGAAGCCCTGCTGATGAAGTCCGACGTAGACAGCTCGGACTGGAACGAGTACGAGTATGAGGACGGTGAACGCCTTTTAAGCCAGCTTAGCGATGGGGACCGTGCATTGCTACTTCGCTCCGCTGCAACAAAGCCGACCAACTGGCGCGGGTGCTTGGTCAGTATCCTCCGGCCGTCGATGGTCGACGAAGGCGACCAACTCATCAGCGCATTGTGGGATACGGATGAAAACGTGATGAGCGAGGCGGTGTTCAGGATCTACTTCTACTGCGGCTTTATCGACTCCGCCAGAAAGGGCGTGTTCGAGGATGCGCGACGCCGAGTTGGCCCATTTTGGGATCGAGTCCGAGCGGACAAGCGCGTGTTGGAGCGACTTGAAAGTCTTGCGCGAAGCAATGTGGGGGCGGCCCATTGGAGAGTGCTTTGCGGCACTGCAATGACAGAAGTCGGGTGCGAGTAGGCTAGCCCGTCCGCAAGGATCCAGCCGACTGCCTCCGAGCGGAGCGAACTTCGGCTCTGGGCCCTTAGCGGACGTTCGGCTTGCCGAAATACTCGGAGTAGAAGTCAACGGCATCCTCCCAATCATCCTCGAACGCCATGAGGTAGTGTCGGAATGCAGGCTCCCTCCGCCAATCATTTGCAGCAATCGCAGCGCGCCGTTCTCTTTCAAATGCCGCTCGGACGCCAGGAAGCCGCAGCGCGTGCATGCACACCTCGATGAATTCCGGTGGCGCGTGACCGGGCAAGCATACGAACTCTTGCTCGAATTCCGCAAGGCGCTCCGGGTGACTGCGCACTAATGCGATCGCCTCCGCAGCATACGGAAGCACCTCGTCGGCTCCGAAGTTCCCGTGCCGATCACTCAGCGCAAGCGCAAGTTCTCTAAGTCGAGCAATTGGGTCCATACGGATGTCTGCTTTTGGCCGGGCGCGGCCGCTTAGTCTTCAAGCCAGTCCACTTGAACCTTGCCCAACTCAACGGTGAAACCTGCCATGACCTCTTGAACTTCCTTGGGGTTGACTACGGGGCGAGGGAACGGACCGGCAGCCTGCGCAAGCGCCGGGTGGTCCTTTGTCGCGAGTTCGCAAGCTCGCGAGAACGCGGCGGTGGCGTCTTCCGCTTGCACGAACCCGCTCAACTCGAAGGCCCGCTCCTTGCCGTTGATGACAAAGCCTTCGCCCTCGCCGTAGACCTGCCAAACCTTCATAGATTTACCCATTTGCTGGGTGTCCGCTCCTGGCCGTACGCTGTCATACAGCATCCGGGCCCAAATCGCCTGATATCTGACTTCCGCGAAGTTCGCGCCGCTGTCCCATCGGTTCTGCGCTTCGTTGGCCAAGCATGCTTAGAGGCTGACTAGCGCCCGGGCTTTCCTCACGTAGGCGCCGAATGGGAGCACCTCTGCTATGGCCCCTCACTGCGGCCCGCGACGCGCTAGCAGCATAAATTCCACACCTTGCGCGCGCACTGATTGCATGTCGAAGTGCGCCAGGCTGGCTTGGCCCAGCAGCGATGCGCAATCTGCGCAGGCGATGGCCGGCACGTTCTTGAGCTCGAATGGGCCGACCCTCATTGATTCGATGACGATGCCTCTCGCCAGCGCCACCCTGCCGTCGGCCGTCCTCATGTTCACCTGCGGCTCAGTCACGCGATAGACCGCCTTCGTCTCACGCAGCACCGTGTCGCTGAGGCTCGTCCGGCTGGCACCGGTGTCGACCATGAAGGCTCGCGGCTTGCTGGAGCCGAGAGTTACCGGCGCGAAGAAGTGGCCACTGAAAGCCGGTAGACGCAGCGCCGTGCGCTCCACGTTCTTCTCAGGCTCGGCCTGCTCGATGGCTGTCTCTATGGAAATCCGCTGCGCCACGAAGTACGGCCGCCCGCCCTTGGCTTCCAGCTGGTTGTCGTAGGCCTGCAGCAGAGACAGCGCCTCGTAAGGCCGATTTGTCTTGAGCAGAAGGCTGGCCAAGTGCCCTCTGACGTCCACCAGGCTCGGCGCCACGGACAGCGCCTTGTATGACCATTCGATGGCATCTCCTGTGTGACCAAGCTTATCGTGGCTGTCGGCGTAGAACGCGAAGAGGTCGTATGCGCCTGCTCCGAGGTCCAGCGACCTCTTCAGGTGAACGAGGGCCTCCTCGTGCTTGTCGCGCAGATTCAGAACCATACCCAGGCGTGCGGCGCCGACGGCATCATCAGGTCGAAGCCGCACGTATTCGCGCCAGCTTGCCTCCTGGCAGCGCAGATCGCGCAACTGAACACATTTGTTGGCCTGAGAGCGGAGATCCTCTGCAGTCAAGTTGTCCCTGTTGAACCAACGCTCCGCGTAGCCGCGGGTCACGAGCGTGCTTACCCCAGAGACCGCAAGCAGCACAGTGCAGCATCCGACGAAGACCTGGAGGCTTGTGCGCTGGCTCGGGTAGTCGCTCCAGAGCGAGAAGATGGCGACCCCTCCGACCGGCAGTAACAGGGCGCCAAGGCCGACGCCGAACGCGTAGGGCAGCGAAGCCCTCTCGGGAAGGTGAAAGGCGAGGCCAAACCAGACCAGCAACACGGCCAGCACGATCGCGATGGTCCACAGCGGCGCGCCCGCCGTGCGTTCGCGCAACCGATCCTGCTTGACGAACCCCGGCTCGTCATCGACGGGCGGCGCGGCCCGCCCCCTGGACAGTTCCGGGACATGGTGGAGCGCCTTCCAGGCCAATCGCCCTTCGCGCCAGACCTGCGTGTTCAAGCTGATGGTTCTCGCCTGGAGGAGCTCTTCGAGTTGCGCCGCGGACACTGGGCCGCCTCTGTTCTCGCCTTCGGCGTACCACCAGACCTGTTCGGCTTCCTCAGCAACAGGGATGGCGGCCATGGCAGACGCCGTCCGCGATGGCAAGGAAGCAGGCGGGCCGGGCAAAGGCGCCTCTGCGAACACCGGGTCTTGCCGGTCCTCGAGCGTTTCCCGGCGCTCTGCTCGCGCGCGCAGGGACTTGAGCGGCTCTTGGTCCTCGGTCTGCTTGGCACCGCAGTAGGTATTCCTCACTCGCTCTGAGTTGGTGAAGTAGAGGTACCAGAGGAAGCTTGAAAAGAAGGCGCGCACTGTTTGTGCTATGTCCTCCCCTGCGCCGTTCACGTTCAGGAACGTCCAGGCAGCGCCCACGTCGCCCAGGTACATGACGAAAGGACTGATGGCAAGGTATCGCTTGGCATGTGCAACGCTGTCCGGCTCGAACCTCGTGCGCAGCCGGTTGGCCATCCAGACTTGCCAGCCGATGACGCCCAGCACCAGACACCAGCAGAACGCCTTGTACGGAACATAGCCTGGCAGTCCCAGGACGCCTGGCGTGCGGGTTTCAGCCGTTTCGAAGTTCCTGACGAGAGAGCCAATGCTGAGTAGTGGCGAAAGGACGAAAGAAACGACGAGGAAGAAGCCGAGCCAGCCTCCCGTCCCGTACAGCCTCTGGACCTCTGCCACCTTTGGCCGGGTCAGGCGCCCAACGACCCACGCGCACCCGGCCACGAACGCAATGAATATCGCAAGTGGCGCCAGAGAGCCGATCTGCTCCTTGGTCAATTTCCGCTCCTCAGTGTTTTATTAGTTCTGCAACCAGCCCACCTTCGATCTCTCGCCCTCGCGGGAGACGCGGGCCAACCTCGAGCAGGTTTTCGATGCGGCCGGCGAATGGCGGGCCCCGCCCCTGGTCAACGGTCGAGCGGATACTTCTGTCCTAAGTTGATGTTGCCACCTGTAGCTTATCCGCACACAGTCTTCTCTCCGAGATCAGTCTCATGACCCTGGGCTGCTGCCGGGTTCGTTGACACCGACTCAAGCTTGTTGAGCTTGATCGAACTGTACGAGACTGACGTAGTCACCGGAGGCCGCCATCATCGGGCACCCCACGCAACTTGCCGCCACCCATCTGGAGGAGTCAGTTGCGCGGTGGCTGACTATGATCACTATTCAGCGAGGGCGGGCACTTAGCGCTTTGCACCCATGAGCCGGCTCACCATCTTCTCGGCCTCGCCAGTTTGCCACTTGAAAGTCGCAGAGCCATCTTCCCACCGAGCGTGCCCTTGACACTCGCAACTATGCTGGGATTGCCATCGACGAGCACCGCCAAGAGGCCTCCCCTATTCCCGGCTGACCAATTTGCAAGCCTTGTGGTCGCATCCCTGTCGAAGGTGAGAAGCACTGCCGGCTCGTCGCAGTCCAGTACGGCCTCGGCAGACTCAACATCCGCAGTACTTGCGAGGCTGTCTTGGGCAAGCCAGAACTCCTGCATGCCGCTCACGTCTTGCTTCGGGTGAACTCGCCGGTAGTCTGGGCGGCCGGAACTACTGGCTGGTACCAATTCAACCGTCGACTGCGGTGGGCCAGCTCTGTGCGGCGAACCCCCTGGAACTCGCACAATGCCGCACGTTGACTCAGCGCTCGCCCCGTAGGTCAGGAGAAGGCTGAAGCACAGCAGCCCAATTGTTCTCGCTGTTCTGGTAGCAAAAATCATGACGTTCGCGAGTGTCCGCTTCTGGCCGAAAGCGGAAGTATGCAGCCGACTATCCGAACTTCTGCAATCAGTCGAGGCTGTGTGAAAACCCGGTTGGAGGTGACGAGCGGGTTGCGCTAATCGCGACCACGACATGGCGCTGCTGATCTGATGCGACGCGGTCCCCGTGTAGCCACGGCCCGCACAAGCCCCGGCCCACGTCTGCGATGAATCGTGCGCTAGGACAATTTGCCCAGTTCCCGCCAAACCCGCCGACGTATCCAATCTGCCCCATGGAATGGGTTCCCGTCGGCTTCATCACTCTGAAGGCGCTCGTCTTCTGCGCAACGATGTTCTTCGCCATCAAGTGGCATTACGAACAGGGTCAGGGCTTGAGCAGACGCGCGCTTCTGCTCACGGCCGGCAAGGTTGCGGCCATCTTCATTCTGGTGCTCGCGGCCGTGCTGCTCCTCACCTTCGGTGTGGCCCAAGCACTCGGCATGGAATTGACGTTGCCTTGAGGCAGGCACGGTGAAGACCGCGATCTGAAGCGGCCCATGCCAGGGCACCCGAGGAACTGGCTTTGCCAGGCCTCTGGGTGCGCCCCCCTCCAAGCCGAAGGCGCCAGGGAGGGGGGAGCCGCGAAGCGGCATGGGGGGTGCCTGTCAATACACCACGATCTTCCCCGTAGGCCGCGGGCTGTAGCAGTCGTTGTAGAAGTACTCGCCCTTCTGCGTGAAGGTGTAGCTGGCCGACTGCCCCGGTGCCAAGCGGAAGTTGAACGCCCCTTCGAAGAACTGCGTGGCGCAGTGCGTGTTGGGGTTGTCCGCCGGATTGGTGAAGGTCACCGTGGTATTGGCCGGCACGCGCATCCAGGTGGGCGTCATCGCGTTCACCGCGGTCGACTCGGTGGTGCCCGGCGCGTTGGTGGCGGTCTGTACGCGGCCCAGGAACACGGTGTTGGGCGTGGGCAGCGCGGTGCCCTCCACCGGCGAGCCGGAGACGGGCCGGCGCACCTCGGGCGGCGTGGGCGTGGCGGCCGGCGGCACAGTGCCGCCCACCTTGAAGGCCCACAGGTAGTCGCCGCGCGGCGCGGAGTTGCCGTACGGAATGCTGGTGCCGCCGGCATACACCGCGATGTACTGCTCGCCGTCGATCTCGTAGGCGATGGGGCTGGCGCTGATGCCCGAGCCGGTCTGGAAGCGCCACAGCTCGCTGCCGTCCTGAGCGTCCAGGGCCAGCAGATTGCCGTCGGGCTGGCCGATGAACAGCAGGTTCGACGCCGTGCTCAGAATGCCGTTGCCATGCGCCAGCGAGTACGGCATGGGCTTCTTCCACTTGACGAGATTGGTGCTCGGGTCGACGGCCACCACCGCGCCGGTCTGGTACTCGCCCGGAGGGCGCAGGCCGTTGCTGGACTCCGTGAGCGAGTGGGCTGCAGCCACGTAGCCCATGCCGGTGTAGACCAGCCCGGTGCGGGGGCTGAAGGACTGGTGGTTCCAGTTGGCACCGCCGCCGTGGCCGGGAATGGTGAGCACCGGCACGTCCCAATGCGGGTCGAACAGGCAACCGGTCACATAGTTGGGCACGGCGCGGTTGGGATCGCCCGGCACGGCGGTGCCCAGGGCCTGGTTGACCACGCAGGTCTCGGTCCAGGCGCCCTGGCGCGGGAAGGGCTGCGTGGGTGAGGTGGCCTGCCGCGCGTCCTGCTTGACCGGGATCTCGTCGATGCCCAGCGGCGCGCTGCCGTCGCGGCGGTCGAGGATGTAGTACATGCCCGTCTTGCTGCCGTAGATGACGACCTTGCGGTCGGCACCGTTGATCTTCACATCGGCCAGCACCGGCGACATGACGTTGTCCATGTCCCAGATGTCGTGGTGCACGGACTGGAAGTGCCACTTGTAGGCGCCCGTGTCCATGTCCAGCGCCACGATGGAGTTGGCGAACAGGTTCTGCCCCGGCCGCGTCGAGCCGTTCTGCGACGAGCCGCCGCGCACGTTGCCGAAGGTCCAATACACGGTCTTGAGGGCCGGGTCCACCGCCGGGTGGATCCAGGGCGTGGCGCCGGTGCGGTCGCTGTCGGGTGCACCGCCCCAGGTGTCGTAGCCCATCTCGCCGGCGCGGGGCACGCCCCAGAAGGCATTGAGCACCTTGCCGGTGGCCGCGTCGGCCGTGAAGGCGGCGCCGCGGTTGCCGTCGTTGGTGCCGATGAACAGGCGCTTGTCGTGGTAGACCAGCGCCACCTTCTGCACCGCGCCCAGGAAGGCCGCATCGGACGACGAGGTGGGGTACTGCTTGACGTAGACGACCTTGCCCGTGTCCTTGTCCAGGGCCACCAGCCGGTTGCCGCCGCCGATGGTGAAGACCAGGCCCAGGTCCTTGGCCACGGCGGCGCCGCGGCGGGTGATGGCACCGTAGGGCGTCGTCCACTTCCACTTGGTGGCGCCGGTCTTGCCGTCGACCGCGATCAGGTTGCCCTGCGCCGATTCGATGTACAGCACGCCGTCCACGGCCACCGTGGTGCTCTGGCTGTTGCCGCTCACGACGCCGCCTTCGACGCGGTTGACCCAGGCGCCGCCGAGCTGGCCGACGCGGCTATTGTCGATGGCACCCAGGCTCGTGTAGTTCTGGTTGCCGAGGTTGCCGCCCACCTTCGGGAAGTCCTTGTCGCCGGCGGTGCAGCAGTCGGACAACGCGGCGGCCGGGGCTGGCGCGGGCTGTGGGGCGGGCGTTGGCGATGGGGACGGCGCCGGGGTGGGCGCGGGCACGATGGGCAGCACGCCGCCGTTGTTCGAGTCGCCGCCGCAGCCGGCCAGCAGAAGGGGGGAACCGATGACGCCGGCGGAAAGCAGCACCGTCGCCAGGTGGGTGAGTCTCATGACGTTGTCTCCGAAGAATGCGTGAGGCAGAACGAGGCGCGGCCGGCAGATGCCGGCCGCGTGTGGCCCGGTCAGGGCGTGGTGCAGAAGGGCGTCAGGCCCATGGCCGACTTCACGCCCTGCACGATCAGCTTCTGGAAGAACTCCGAGCCCACGCCGGAGTAGTTCTCGGCGAAGGAGTCGCCGTTGTGGCCCAGCGATGTGACCCAGGCGCGGCCGCCGTCGTAGTACTGGCACCAGGCCACCGGATGGAAGCCTTCATGGCCCGGATGCGGCGCGGCCGTCAGGGGCTTGAGCGTGGAGGTGTCCACGGTCGCGAGGAACTTCACGTTCGTCGGAAAGGGCTCGAGGTTGTACCACTCGTCCTGGAAGGAGAAGCGCTTGGGCAGGTCCTTGGTGGACGGATCGTCCGCCACGATCAGCACGTCGCCGGCGCGGTTGGGGCCGTGGTTGTAGAAGTTGGCATTGCCCAGCAGGCCTTCGTAGTAGGGCCAGGTGTACTCGGCGCCGAAGGCGTTGTGCAGGCCCACGAAGCCGCCGCCGCGGCGCATGTAGTTGCGCAGCGCCGTACGGGCCGCGTCCTTGCTGGTGGTGACGGCGTCATTCCACAGCGTGTCGCGGTTGGGGCTGGCGAAGATCACTGCCTTGTAGTTGTTGATGCGGCCCGAGAGCACCGACACATCCTCGGTCCAGTCGGCGGTGATGCCCTCGGCCTTGAGCATGCGGATGAGGCCGATCTGCATGAGGTTGTCCGGATTGAGCGTCGGGTTGAGTCCGGCGGCCATCGGGGTGCCGAGATTGGCATGGCGTGGCCCGGCGGTGCGCGAGTAGATCAGCACGCGGTCGGGGGTAGAGGCGAAGGCGCCCCAGTCGTGGTAGCACTTGGGATTGGTGCCCCGGCACACGTTGTAGTACGTGTCGAAGCTATCGTCCTCGGGCTCGGCCGGCGCCGGATCGTCGGGCGGTGTGGTGGTCGGCGGTGTGGTGGCAGGTGGGCTGTTGCCGCTGGCGGGCGGGTTGTTGGCCGAGGCGGCGGCCAGCAGCGCAGCGGCCGCTGCGTTGTCGTTGCCACCACTGCCGCCGCCGCATGCGGCCAGCGCCAGGCCGAGGCATGCGGCCGTCGCGGCGCGCAAGAGTTGGGCATGGAAGAGGGTCAAGGTTGTCTCCTGGGTTTGCTGAGAAGGGCAGCCGGGGCGCGCAGGGGCACGCCCGGCCATGGCGCATCGGCGCCGGGCGGTGAAAGGGGTTGGGGAAAGGCGCGACGACGGACGGCCCGCACTTCAGGCGGGTCGGTCGGGAAATCGTGGGGGTGGGCAGCCGCGCGCACCCGGCGCGCTGCGTGCATGCATGGCGTTGGTCTCAAGGTCCGTCGTACGAAGGCGCAGGCACCTTCGACGCGGCCATCTGGCTGCGTTCACGCGTGTCTCCTGTTCTCTTGATGCTTCCCGTGTGGGCGCATCGTAATCAAACAGGAAAAGTTTTCCAAGAAAAAATGTTGTTCCGATTCGAGCCTCGGTGGCTGCTCAGAGCTGGCCGCGAATGGATGGGACGCCTGCGCACAGGCACAGGCACGCGCATGTCGTGGCGCGATGAAGGCAATAAGGGCGGGCGGATCGACCGGCGCCGCAGGCGTGGGCGCGCACGCGGCTCACAAGGAGCAGTTGCGCGACGGCGGGGCTGCGAAGCAGCGCCAAAGAGCCGGCAGGATGATCCGCGTGCGGCCTGCCTGCCGAGTGCCGGTGGCTCAGGCCCGGCGGCGGAACAGCGGCGAGGCGCCGCTGGCGCGTGAGACGTCCTGTGCGGTCTCCAGCAGCGCGGGGCCCAGCTCTTCCATGCGCTGCGGCGTCAGGCGCACGGCCGGCCCGGCGATGGTGATGACGCCGATGGCCTTGTCGCCGGGGCCGGCCACAGGCGCTGCCATGGCGGTCATGCCGGGTGCGAACACCTCGTTGATCATGCTGAAGCCGCGTTGGCGGGCGGCCTTCACATAGGTCATCACGGCCTTGATCGAGGTGGGTGCCTTGGGGCCGAAGTCCTTGGGGCTGCCCAGCCCGCGCCGCGCCACGATGGCCAGTGCCTCGTCGTCGCCCAGGGTCGACAGCCAGGCATGACCGGCCGCGCTGCACGACAGCTCCACCGACAGGCCCATGTCCGGGTCATAGCGCAGGCCGCGCGTGGCGCCCTGGGCCTTGGCGACGAAGGTCAGTTCCTCGCCATCGACCACCGCCAGCCGCACCAGCTCGCCCGAGGTCTGCGCCAGCTGCTCGAGCAGCGGCTGCGCCACATCCACGACGCCGGAGCGGCTGAGGAAGGCCAGGCCCAGGGCAGCGAGCTTGATGGTGATCTGGTAGTGGCCGTCGCGCTCGTCCTGCCGCACATGGCCGCAGCGCACGAGGTCCGAGAGGATGCGATGGGTGGCCGACAGCGGCAGCTGCAGCTCGCTGGCGAGCACCGACAGCGCGCAACCCTGAGGATGGTCGGCAAGGTATTCGAGCACCTTGAAGCTGCGTTCCATCACACCACTCATGTTTCGGCTCCCGGCCGACAGAGGTCGGCGATTTCTTGGACGGGCGCCACTGTACCAAAGCACCGAATAGATTTTCACTGTGGAAATTCTTTCCACATGTGCTTATGATCGCGCCGCCTGGCGGGTCCGAGTGGCCGGCCACCGTCCAACCCTCATGGAGACAACCTTGAAGAAATTCGTCCGAGCCTTCGTCGCCGCGGGCCTCGCCGCCGCGTTCGCCCTGCCCGCCGTTGCCCAGCAGGAGCGCACCATCCGCTTCGGCCACCTCAACAACCCCGACCATCCGGTGAGCTTCGGCGTCAAGCGCTTCGCCGAACTGCTCTCGACCAAGAGCGGCGGCAAGATGAAGGTGCAGGAGTACCCGTCCAACCAGCTGGGCAACGAGATGCAGCAGCAGGCCGCGCTGCAGGGCGGCGTGCAGCAGATGTCGGCGCCGGCCACCACCTCGCTCGCGGGCATCGTCAAGGAGTTCGGACTGGTCGACTTCCCCTTCTCGGTGGCCACCTTCGAGCAGGCC
This sequence comes from Pseudacidovorax sp. 1753, assembly GCF_040544975.1. Taxonomy (NCBI): domain Bacteria; kingdom Pseudomonadati; phylum Pseudomonadota; class Betaproteobacteria; order Burkholderiales; family Comamonadaceae; genus Pseudacidovorax; species Pseudacidovorax sp. 1753. Next base: position 33,227 of record NZ_JBEPKY010000005.1, read on the forward strand.
GATGCCCTGCTCGACGGCCCGCTGGGCCAGGCGCTGATCGCCAAGCTGCCCGAGAAGGGCCTGGTGGCACTGGGCTACTGGGACCTGGGCTTCCGCAACGTGACCAACAGCCGCCAGGCCATCACCAAGCCGGAAGACCTGGAGGGTTTGAAGATCCGCGTGATCCCGAACCCCGTGTTCCTCGACACCTTCAAGGCCTTCAAGGCCAACCCCGTGCCGATGCCTTTCGCGGAGCTCTATGGTGCGCTCGAATCCAAGGCGGTGGACGGCCAGGAAAACCCCTTCTCGGTGATCCTGTCCAACAAGTTCTACGAAGTGCAGAAGTACGTCAGCGCCACCAACCACGTGTACGCCGCCAACATCGTGCTGGTGAGCAAGAAGTTCTGGGACCAGCTCACGCCCCAGGAGCAGAAGTGGATGCGCGAGGCCGCCGACGAGTCGCGTGCCTACCAGCGCCAGGTGAGCCGCGCCGCCGCGCAGAAGGCGCTGGGCGAGCTGCAGGCCAAGGGCGCGCAGTTCAACGAGCTGTCGGCCGACCAGCAGGCCCGCATGCGTCAGATCGCCCAGCCGGTGATCGACAAGTTCGCCGCGCAGTACGACCCCGCCATGGTCAAGCTCTACAAGGATGAGCTGGCCCGCATCCGCAAGCAGTGATTTCCGCAACCCGCATGAGCGCTTCCATGAACATCCTCGTCCTGCACGGACCCAACCTCAACCTGTTCGGCCGCCGCGAGCCGCACATCTACGGCACCACCACGCTGGCGGAGATCAATGCGCGCATCGCCGCCCTGGCGGAAGAGCTGCGCGTGCAGGTCCACACGCTGCAGTCCAACCACGAAGGCGCGTTGATCGACTTCCTGCACGAGCACATCGACAGCGCCGACGGCGCGCTGGTCAACCCTGCCGGCCTGACGCAGCACGGCGTGCCGCTGCACGATGCCATCAAGGCCATGCCCTTCCCCGTGCTGGAAGTGCACATGTCCAACATTGCCGCCCGCGAGAGCTGGCGGGCGCATTCCATCATCTCGCCCGCCGTGCGCGGCACGATCCAGGGCCTTGGGCCTCAGTCGTACCTTGCGGCGCTGCGCGGGCTGGTCGAGATCGTGCGCGAGGCCCGGCGCTGACGCCCGGCCTCCACAGGAGCGCGCCCGCTGCGGCGCGCTCCGGGAGATCCTCATCATGAATCGCTGGATCGACCGCGCCTGCCGCGCGGTGGAGAACCTGGTTGCGCTCATGCTGGCCGTGATGGTCGTGCTCGTGTTCGGCAACGTCGTGCTGCGCTACGGCTTCAACTCGGGCATCCTGCTGTCCGAAGAAGTCTCGCGCTGGCTCTTCATCTGGATGACCTTCCTCGGCGCGCTGGTGGCGTTGCACGAGCGCGCCCATCTGGGCGTGGACATGGTCGTCGGCCGCCTGCCGCCTGCCGGCAAGAAGCTGTGCCTGCTGCTGAGCCAGCTGCTGATGCTCTACATGCTGTGGCTGCTTCTGCAGGGCAGCATCGTGCAGACGCGCATCAACTGGGACGTGGAGGCGCCGGTCACCGGCCTCTCGATGGCCATCGTCTACAGCGTGGGCATCGTGTTCGCCATCGGCGGTGGCCTGCTGCTGCTGATCGACCTGGGCCGCCTGCTTACGGGCCGCCTGCGCGAGGACGAACTCGTCGCCGTGCAGGAGTCGGAAGAGGCCGCGGCGCTGGCACAGGTGCTGGGCAACGCCCAGGCCTCGCAGGCACAACCGAACCCACATTCCCAGAAAGGCCGGCCATGACGCTGACCGTGTTCATCGGATCGCTGCTGCTGGCCATGGCCATCGGCATGCCGATCTCCTTCGCGCTGCTGGCCAGCGGCGTGGCCCTGATGTGGCAGCTGGACCTGTTCGACGCGCAGATCCTCACGCAGAACCTCATCGGCGGTGCCGACAGCTTTCCGCTGCTGGCCGTGCCCTTCTTCATGCTCGCCGGCGAGATCATGAACGTGGGCGGCCTGTCCAAGCGCATCGTCAACCTGGCGCTCTCGTTGGTGGGGCATGTGCGCGGCGGGCTGGGCTATGTGACCATCATGGCGGGCTGCCTGCTGTCGGCCCTCTCGGGCTCGGCCGTGGCCGATGCCGCGGCGCTCACGGCACTGCTGCTGCCCATGATGACTGCCGCCGGTCACGACAAGGCCCGCGCGGGCGGGCTGATCGCGGCCACCGGCATCATCGGGCCGGTGATCCCGCCCAGCATCGGGCTGGTGATCTTCGGCGTGGCGGCCAATGTGTCGATCTCCAAGCTCTTCCTCGCGGCCATCGCGCCGGGGCTGATGATCGGCGGCGCGCTGTGGATCACCTGGGCCTGGGTGGTGCGGCGCGAGAAGGTCGCGCCGCCGCCGCGCAAGAGCCGCCGTGAGATCCTCGCGGCCGCGCGCGAGGCGGGCTGGGCGCTGCTGCTGCCGGTGATCATCCTGGTGGGCCTGCGCATGGGCGTGTTCACGCCCACCGAAGCGGCGGTGGTCGCGGCGGTGTATGCCTTTGCCGTGGCGACCTTCGTCTACCGCGAGCTGAACTTCTGGCAGTTGCGCGACGTGTTCGTAGCGGCGGCCAAGACCAGCGCGGTGGTGATGTTCCTGATCGCGGCGGCCATGGTCAGCGCCTGGCTCATCACCGTGGCCGACCTGCCATCGAAGGTGGTGGGACTGCTGGAGCCCTTCATGGGCAACAAGGTGCTGTTGATGATCGGCATCATGGTGCTGGTGATGGTGGTCGGCACCGCGCTGGACATGACGCCGACCATCCTGATCCTCACGCCGGTGCTGATGCCGGTGGTGATCAAGGCGGGCATCGACCCGGTCTACTTCGGCGTGATGTTCATCATCAACAACTCCATCGGTCTGATCACGCCGCCGGTGGGCGTGGTACTGAACGTGGTGGCGGGTGTGGGCCGCATGAAGATGGACGAGGTCACCCGCGGGGTGCTGCCCTTCATGGCGGCGGAGTTCGCCATCATGTTCGTGATGGTGCTGTTTCCCCAACTGGTGATCGTGCCGGCGCGCTGGTTCGGCGGCTGAGGCGCAGCGGGGCGAGGCGGGTCGCCTCGCCGCGCCTCGCCGCTGCGGCACGGCTCGCGGCGTGACATCGCGTTGCGGCCCCGGGGCTGCGAGGGCTCGCCGGCGGAAGAATTCGGCATGGTTATTGCTGTCGTCGCGGACCGCCTGACGTCCCTGCGCCAAAACCATGCATACCTGGACCACCGAGAACCTTTCAGGCCGGGACAAGTTCGGGTTCTGGCGTGACGTGCTCTGCCAGACCTATGTGGCGCTGGATCCGCGGGTGGCCGACGAGCGGCAGTTCGTGGGGCGGGTCAGCGCACATCCGCTATCCACGATCAACGTCACCACGATCTCGTCGTCGCGCCAGGAGATCTACCGGGGAGCATCCGAGATCCGGCGCATGCCGACCGAGGTGTACTTCCTCAACCTGCAGACGCGGGGACAGTGCCGAATGATCCAGGGCGGACGCGACGCACTCCTCGGTCCCGGTGAGTTTTCGATCGTGGATTCGACGCAGCCTTACCTGAACGATTACTGCAGCGACGACTGGGAGCAGCATTCGTTCCGGATTCCGCACCATCTGCTGCGACCGCTGGTGCAGCGCCCGGAACAGAAGACTGCGATCAAGGTCGCCAACGATGGCGGGTTGGGGAGCATGGCCATCGATTTCCTGACCCTGATCGCGCAGCGCGCGCAAGCCGTTCCGGATGCCGCCGGTGCGAAGCTGGGAGAGAGCCTCGTCAACCTGGTCGCGCTCTCCCTTGGTGCCACGGCGCAAGCCCGCGAGTCCGCCCAGCAAAGCGCCCGGCAAGGTTTCTGTGCCACCGTCACCAAGCACATCGAGCTGAACGCGGCGGACCCGCATCTTTCACCATCGAGCGTGGCTGCCCACTTCCGGGTATCTGCACGCTACCTGCACAAGGTGCTCGAAGAAGGTGGTCGGTCCTTCGGGCGGATCCTTCTGGAGAGCCGGCTCGAGCACTGTGCGCAGGACCTGTGCAGCACCGAGGCGGCGCTGTCCATCTCGCAGATTGCCTACCGTTGGGGCTTCAACGACCTCTCGCATTTCAGCCGCACCTTCCGCGCGAAGTTCGGCCATACGCCGAGGGAACATCGGGCCGCAGCCGCCCGCTGAATACGCACGAAGCTCGGCCGAGCGCTCGCGCATCGTGCGCGAGGCGGCAGGCGACATCCCTGTTTCACTGTCGCGCAGACGCCGCGGCTTTGCGCCGTCGACGTGCCGCATCAAGCCATTCCCTCGCAGAACAATGCGCGTGCGCGCAGAGCCGAGACCCGGGTCGGAGGGCTTCCTAGACTGGAATCTCCCAACACCCACAACCCGGAACTCCTCATGCGTAAACGTCTGATCTTCAATTGCTTCTCGATGAATGTGGTCTCCCACATCTATCACGGCACCTGGCGTCATCCCGAAACGACGCAGATGAACTTCGATGACCTGGACACCTGGAAAGACCTGTGCAGGCTCCTCGAAAAAGGCAAGTTCGATGCGCTGTTCCTGGCGGACATCCTGGGCATCGATCCGGCCTACAACGGATCGTGGGACACGTACATCAAGGAAGGAATGCAGATCCCGTGCAACGACACCGGCGCGCTGTGTGCCGCGCTGATCGGGGTGACCGAGCACCTGGGGCTGACCTTCACCAGCTCCATCATGTCGGAGCATCCGTTCAGCTTCGCGCGCCGCATGTCCACCCTCGATCACCTGAGCAAGGGCCGCATCGGCTGGAACATCGTCACCAGCGCCACCCACAACGCCGCCCAGAACTTCGGCTTCGACCAGATCGTCGAGCATGACGAGCGCTACCGCTGGGCCGAGGAATACATGGACGTGGTCTACAAGCTGTGGGAAGGCTCCTGGGACGAAGGCGCGGTTCTGGCGGACCGTGCCAACGGCATCTATGCCGATGCGGACAAGATCCATCGCATCTATCACCAAAGCAAGCGCTACAGCGTCCTCGGACCGCACATGGTGTCGCCCACACCGCAGCGCGTGCCCGTGCTCTATCAGGCGGGCTCCTCCAAGGTGGGACGCGAGTTTGCTGCCAGGCATGCCGAAGGCACCTTCGTGCTCTACCCAACGCTGGAAGGCGCGCGCAAGGGCATCGCGGAGCAGCGCGAGCTGGCCGTGGCCGCAGGACGTCGTGCCGACGACATCAAGTTCATTCAGGGCTTCTCCTTCGTGGTGGGAAGCACCATGGAGGAAGCCTGGCGCAAGTCGGAAGAGATCGACCGGTGGGTGAGCTACGACGGCCTGGCCGCGCACATCAGCCGCGACATGGGCATCGACCTGGGCGGCCTCGACCCCGACATGACGCTTGACCAGGCCAACATGTCGGGCGTCCAGGGCTATGCCCGCATGTACGAGGACTCCCACAACGGCCAGAAGGCCAAGGTGTCCGACTTGGTCAAGGCCCTGTCGTACAGCGGCCGGATGGTCGGAACGCCCGAAAGCATTGCCGATGAACTGGAGAAGTGGCAGGACGCGGGCATCGATGGCGTGAACATGATCGCGCAGTTCTTCCCGCAGTCGTACAAGGACTTCATCGAGCATGTCATTCCCCTGCTGCAGGATCGTGGCCTGGCCCAGCGCGAGTACGCCTCGGGTTCGCTTCGCCAGAAGATGTTCCCCGAGACGGGCGGGCGCCTGCCCGAGCGGCACGCGGCCGCCCGATACCGCGGTGCCTTCAAGGGCGCGGCCGAGAAGAGCGCTGGCGGGACGGGCGTCAGCTGGAACAAGGAGACGGCGGCGGCTTGAGGTGCCGCTGCCGGAAGCACTCCATGGTCACCGATGAACTCCACGTCCCGGACGCTTTCAAGACCGGCATGCGCCGGCTGGCCGCTGGCGTTTCTCTGATCACCAGCCGGCTGGACGAGCGGCGCGTCGGACTGATCGCCACCGCGGTCAGCTCGGTGGTGGCGGATCCGCCGACCCTGCTCGTCTGCATCAACCAGGGTGCCTCGGCGCACGCCGAAATCCTGGCGGCAGGCATCTTCGCGGTGAATGTGCTGGCGGCATCCGACCAGGGCATGGCCCAGGTCTTCAGTGTTCCGTCACGGCGTCACGAGCGCTTCCAGACCGGCGTCTGGGACCGCGCAGTGACGGGGGCGCCGCTGCTTGGCTCCGCCATCGTGGCATTCGATTGCGCGGTGGTTCGGCAGATACCCTACACCACGCACACGATCTTTCTCGGCGAAGTGCGTGCGGTGCGGACGGCCGGGTCGACGTGCGACCCGCTGGTGTACCTCAACCAGCAGTTCAGGCGCGTGGCGGCGCTCTGAGTCTCACGTGGACGGCGGGGGTGATGCCAGTCCCGAGCCGGGGATCGTGCGGCTCGCTGCCTCGGCGGCTCAGTCCAGGATGGCGCGGCGCACGTCTTCCTGCAGGCTGCGCAGGTGCGCGCGCATGGCCTCGCGCGCGCGGTCCGCGTCGCGGCTGCGCAGCGCCTCCAGGATGCGGCCGTGCTCGTCGTGGTTCTCGCGCTGGCGGTGCAGCGGACTGTGCAGGCGGAAGAGCCGGGCATTCACCCGCAGCTCCTCCACCAGGCGCGGAAACACGACGTTGCCGCTGGCGCCGGCCAGGAACAGGTGCAGCTTGTCGTCGAAATGCCAGTGGGCGGTCTCGTCGTGCTCGCCCTCGTCCAGGGCGCGTACCTCGGCTTCGAGCGCGTCGAGTTCCTCGTTGGAGATGCGCGGCGCGGCCAACGCGATGGCTTCGCCCTCGATCACCTCGCGCGCGCGCATGCAGTCGAAATATTCCTTGGTGCCCAGCGCGCGCACGGCGTACGAGCGCGCGTCGCGCCGCACCAGCAGGCCTTCGCCGGCCAGGCGTACCAGGGCCTCGCGCATGGGCGTGCGGGAGATGCCCAGCTCTTCGGCCAGGCGGCCTTCCTGCAGCGGGCTGCCGCCGGAGATCTTGCGGTCGAGGATGAGCGTGCGCAGCCGGTCGTAGGCCTGCTCGGCCAGACTGGTCGAGCGCACCTCGAGCGGCGCGATCGTGATGGTGGCCGGCTGGGCGGGGCTGGGCAGGGTGGGCATGCGAAACGGCGTGGCGCGAAGGGCAAAAGCTTAGCAGGCCGACACGGTCGCGAGCGCACCGCCGCAGGCTGTGACTGCAATGCACGCGCCCGTCGCAACGGTGGAGCGGGTACTCAGAGCCATTTTTCCAGCGGATTGCCGTCGCGGGGCGCGCGCGGCCGCAGGCAGGGCAGGAAGAGCCCGGAGCCCGGCGCTGCATCGAATCGCCCGTCGTGCCATACGAGCCGGCCGCGGGAGACCGTGGTCGCGGGCCAGGCCCGCAGCTTCATGCCTTCGTAGGGCGTGTAGTCGGCCGCATGGTGGAGCATGTCGTTGCGGATGGTGATCTCTTCGCCCGGCGCGAACTGGTCCCAGATCACGAGGTCGGCGTCGCCACCGACCGCGATGGTGCCCTTGCGCGGGTACAGGCCATACAGGCGCGCGGGGTTGGTGGCGGTCAGCTCTACGAAGCGGTGGATGTCGATGCGCCCGGCCATCACGCCCTCGCTCATCAGCAGCGGCAGGCGCGTCTCCACGCCCGGGATGCCGTTGGGAATGCGGTCGAAGGAGGCATCGTCGCCCGCGACGCGCTTGCCATCGGGCCCGTTCATGTTGAAGGGCGCGTGGTCGGACGAGACGATGGTGAAGAGCCCGCTGGAAAGGCCGTTCCAGATGAACTGCTGGTTGGCCTTGTCGCGCGGCGGCGGGCTGCAGATGCAGCGGGCGCCGTGCATCGGGTCGCTCTCGTCGATGCCCAGGTCCTCGGCGCTGAGGAAGAGGTACTGCGGGCAGGTCTCGGCGTGGATCGGCAGGCCGCGGCCCCGGGCCCAGTGGATCTGCTCCACCGCCTCGCGGCCCGAGACATGCACGATCAGGATCGGCGTGTCGATCAGTTCCGCCAGGGCGATGGCGCGGTGCGTGGCCTCGCGCTCCACGGCCATCGGCCGCGAGGCGGCGTGGTAGCGCGGCGCGGTGAGGCCGGCGTCCAGCAGCTGTTCGGTGAGCCAGGCGATGCAGTCGCTGTTCTCCGCATGGATCATGGTCATGGCGCCATGGCGGCGGGCCGTGGCCAGGACCTCGATGATCTGGCGGTCGCCCAGCTTCAGATCGTCGTAGGTCATGTAGATCTTGAAGGAGGTGTAGCCCTTCTCGATCAGCGCGGGCAGCTCGCGCTGCGTCACGTCCTTGGTGGCGTCGGCCACGATGAGGTGGAAGGCGTAGTCGATGCAGGCCTTGCCTTCGGCGCGGCGGTGGTAGTCGTCCACCGCGGCCTGGATGCTGTGGCCGCGCTGCTGCAGCGCGAAGGGCAGCACGGTGGTGGTGCCGCCGCAGGCGGCGGAGCGCGTGCCCGTCTCGAAGTCGTCGGCGAACCTGGAGCCGTCGCTGGTGGGCTGGTCGAAATGGCAGTGGCCGTCCACGCCACCGGGCGTGACCAGGCGGCCGGCAGCGTCCAGCTCGCGCGTGGCGCTGCCTTCGAGGTCCTGCGCGATGGCGCTGATGCGGCCGCCCTTCACGCCGATGTCGGCGCAGTAGCGGTCGCCGACGGTGGCGATGTCCGCGTTGCGGACGATGAGGTCGTAGTGAGCCATGGTGGGGCGATGGAGGTCTGTACTTCAGCGCTGCTCAAGGGCGGCTTCGCCGGGTACGGGCCCATGCGACTTGGACTCGGTGCCGTGCCCGTAGGCGCGGCCGAAGTGGCGCTCGATGCGGCGCTGGATCAGGTCCCAGGCCGTGGTCATGAGCAGGTAGTAGATGGCCGCGACGAGGAACAGCTCCAGCACCATGAACTTCTCCTGGATCAGCACCTGCGTGCGGCGCAGCAGTTCTTCCATGGAGATGACCGAGGTGACGGAGGTGGTCTTGAGCAGGCCGTTGATGCTGTTGCCCAGCGTCGGGATGATCAGGCGCATGGCCTGCGGCAGCACGACGTAGCGCATGGTCTGCGCGCCGGTGAAGCCCATCGCCCGCGCGGCATTGGTCTGCCCGGCTGGGATGGACTGGATGCCGCCGCGCACGATTTCGGCCAGGTAGGCGGCCTCGTTGAGGATCAGGCCCAGCAGTGCCGACTCAATCACTGACAGCTTCAGGCCCATCTGCGGCAGGCCGGTGTAGATGATGATGAGCTGCACCAGCAGCGGCGTGCCGCGGAACACCCAGATGTAGAAGTGCGCCGGCGCCGAGAGCCAGCGGTGGCGCGACAGCCGCGCCAGCGCCAGGGCGCAGCCCAGGAGCAGGCCGCCCGCGATGGCGGCCAGCGTCAGCCACAGGGTCGTGACCGCGCCCTGGAGGATGTAGGGGTTGAACAAGTAGTCGGCGAATCCCGACCAGCTCCAGCCTTGGCCCATGTGGCGTCCTTCGTGTCGCTTCGATGGCACCCCCGCCGGGGGTGCGCCTCACGCCCATCCCGTCGTGGGACGGGCGCCCTGCCCTGTCAGGCCGCCGGTCCCTTGACGACCACCGGGCCGTCGATGGGCTTCACGCCGTACTGGTCGAACAGCTTCTGGAAGCTGCCGTCGGCCTTCATGTCGTTGAGCACCTTGGCCACGGCGTTGGCCAGCTCCTTGTTCTTGGTGGCCAGCGCCACGGGCGTGGGGAAGAGGCCCGACAGCACGCGGTCGAAGTCGCCGCGCTTCTGGTATTCGGCCCCCGTGGAGTCGATGGACAGGGCCACCTCGACCTGGCCGGCGCGCAGCGCCTGGAAGGCCATCGCGAAGTTCTCGAAGGTGCGGATGGTCATGCCCTTGAGGCCCTTGTCGGTGAGCTGCTTGTCCAGCTCGCGCGCCTTGCGCTCCTCGAAGCCGCCGATCTCCACGCCGATGGTCTTGCCCGACAGGTCCTCGGGCTTGGCGATCTTCAGCGGATTGCCTTTGGCGGTGCTGATGCTGATGGCCTGGTCCTCGTACTGCAGCATCTGCATCAGCTTGGCGCGCTCCTCGGTGTAGAAGATGCCGGTGTTGATCAGGTCCCAGCGGCCGGCCTGCAGGCCCGGGATCATGGCCGAGAACTCGATGCGCACGTACTCCGGCGTCAGGCACAGGCGCTTGGCGATGGCTTCGCCCAGCTCCACGCGCATGCCCTTGAGCGCGCCGGTCTGGTCCACGAACTGCATCGGCGGCAGCGTCGGGTTGACCGACATGGTCAGCGTGCCCTTCTTCACCAGTGCCGAATCGGGCACGGGCGACTTGCAGGTCTGGGCGGAGGCGAGGCCGGTGGCCAGCAGGGCCGCGGCGGCGACGGAGGCGAAGCGCAGTTTCATGGGAAGTCCTCGGGGGCAGGTCGAAGTGAAGGGAATGGGGTGAGGCGCGGCGGTGCTCAGGCGGCGATGGAGTCGAGCAGGCCGAGGCGGTCGAGCTCGGCGCGCAGGTCGGCCTGGTCTTCGGGCGGCAGCGGCAGTCGCGGCGCACGGGGCTTGCCCACGGGCAGGCCCATCATGGCCAGGCCGTCCTTGGAGGCGGCGACATAGCGGTGGCCGCCGACCCAGCGCACGATGGGCAGGATCTTCTTGTAGAGCGCCAGGGCCGATTCCATGTCGCGCTCGTCGGCCACCAGCTCGAAGAGGCGGGCCGAGTCCTTCGGGATGAGGTTGGAGCACACGGCCACCCAGCCCTGCGCGCCCAGCCAGAAGGACTCGTAGCCCAGGATGCCGGCGAAGACCGTCATGCGGTCGCCGCACAGCTCGATGATGTCGCGTACCCGGGTCACTTCGAGGGTGGACTCCTTGATGTACTGGCACGCGTCGATCCGCGACAGGCGCGCCACCAGCGCGGGCTTGAGGTCCACATTGGCCGTGGCCGGGTTGTTGTAGACCATGATGGGGATGTCGATGGCCTCGCCCACCTTGCGGTAGTGCGCGAACAGCTCGTCGTCGGTGGGCGTGCTGTAGAAGGGCGGAATGATCATGACGCCGTCCGCGCCCATGGTCTGGGCTTCGCGCGACAGGCGCACGCATTCGTCGGTCCATTCTGCGCCGGTGCCGATCAGCACGGGCACGCGTTTTGCTGCCGTGGACACGCAGGTCTCGATCACCAGATTGCGTTCCTCGGCATCCAAAGACAGGAATTCGCCGGTGCTGCCCAGGGGGATCAGCCCGTGGATCCCCTGCTCGATCTGCCAGTTCACCAGCTTCTTCAGGGCCGGCACGTCCACATGCTTGCCGTCGGCGGTGAGAGGGGTGATGAGCACCGTATAGGTGCCACGGAACGCTGTCATGCCCGGTCCTTGCTCGAAAAAGGGTCGCGATACGGTTGGTATACGTGCAGTATACGTATACGATATGTGAAATCAACACGATTTCGCAGCCGTTCTTTTTCGCGCCGATGACCGACCTTCGCCTTCGCCATCCCTCTATCGCCACGGCCGGCCGCACCATCCGCATCCATTACGACGGGCAGCCCGTTGCGGCCCTCGAAGGCGAGACGGTCGCTGCGGCGCTGACCGCTGCCGGCCATGTGGCGTTGCGCCACACCCGCAGCGGCGAGCGTCGCGGCCTCTATTGCGGCATGGGCGCCTGCCAGGACTGCCTGGTCACCATCGACGGCCGGGCCAGCCAGCGGGCCTGCCTGGCCAAGGTCGAGGACGGCCAGGACATCCGTTCACAGATGCCGGCCGGCACGCCGGACGATCCCCTTCAGCCCTTGACGCCGGCCGCCGGCACGGCACCCGAGGAGCGCACGGCCGACGTGCTGGTGATCGGCGCCGGCCCCGCCGGCCTGGCGGCAGCGCGCACCGCCGCCCGCACCGGGTTGTCGGTGCTGGTGCTGGACGAGCGACCGCAGGCCGGCGGCCAGTACTTCAAGCCGCTGGCGCCCTCGCACCGCAGCGACGCCCCGCTGGACCAGCAGTTCGTCCAGGGCGAGGGCTTGCGGCGCGAGGCCGAGGCGGCCGGGGTGCGCTTCGAACAGGGCGCCCAGGTGTGGGCGGCGTTCTCGCCCCGGGAGGTTGGTGCGCTCATCGACGGGCGGGCGACGGTGGTCCGCTGCCGCCAGCTGGTGATCGCCCCGGGCGCCTACGAGCGGCCCGTGCCCTTTCCGGGTTGGACGCTGCCTGGCGTGATGACGACCGGCGCGGCGCAGACCCTGGCCCGGGCCTACCGCGTCGCACCGGGAGAGCGGTTGCTGATCGCCGGCAACGGCCCGCTCAACCTGCAGCTGGCGGTGGAACTGCTGCAAGGCGGTGCCAACGTGCTGGCCGTGGTGGAGTCCGCCCCGGCGCCCTCCGCCGCGCAGATCCGGCCTGCCCTGGCGGCCATGCGTGCGGCGCCCGACCTGGTCTGGCAGGGCGCCCGCTACCTGCGGCGGCTGCGCCGCGCGGGTGTGCCCGTGCTGTGGGGCCGGCATGTGGTCGCGGCCGAGGGGGATGCGCGTGTACGCCGCGTGGTGATCGCCGAGCACGCCGCGCCGGCGCGGACCGCCGCGTTCGACGTGGACACCCTGTGCCTGGGCTACGGCTTCATTCCGTCCACGGAGCTGGCCCGCATGCTGGGCTGCGCGCACCATGCGGCCGGCCGGCACCTGGGCCATCTCGCCACGACGACGGCCGAGGACGGCGCCACGTCCATCCCTGGCGTCTACGTGGTGGGCGACGGTGCCGACCTGGGCGGCGCGCGGGTGGCGCTGGCCCGCGGCACGCTGGCCGGCGCCGCAGCGGCGCGTGCCCTGGGCCGCACCGTGGCCGCCGACGCGCGCACGCGGACCGACCTGCATCGGGCCGAGGCCTTCCAGCGCGCCCTGTGGACGCTCTACCAGGCACCGCCGATGTCGCTGGCCGAAGTGCCCGACGACACCGTGCTATGCCGCTGCGAAGAGATCCGCTTCGGCGACGTGCGCGCGCAGATCCGCGCCGGCCGCGACTCGCTGGCCGCGATCAAGCGCAACACGCGGCTCGGGATGGGCCGCTGCCAGGGCCGCTACTGCGCCGTGACCGCCGCCAAACTGGTGACCGAGATGACCGGCCGCGCCGTGGCGCCGGAGCAGTACCTGGCACCGCGCCCCCCGGCCAAGCCGGTGCCCGCGGGGGCACTGGGTTTCGAGAAGCCCGAATGGGGCGGCCACAAGCCGGCCATCACGCCCAACCTGGCGCGGCCCGTCGAGAGCGCGCCGCTGCCCGACATGCAGGCCGACGTGGTCGTCATCGGCGCCGGCGTGCTCGGCGCCTCGCTCGCCTACTACCTGTCGCAGGCCGGCCAGGATGTGCTGGTGCTCGACCGGGACGAGCTCAACCTGCAGGCCTCGGGCGCCAACGCCGGCAGCCTGCATGTGCAGCTGCTGAGCTTCGACTTCGGCGCCAAGGCCCAGGCCGGTGGCGGGCCGGCCGCCGCCACGCTGCCGCTCGGGCCGCTGTCGGTGCGGCTGTGGCAGCAGATCGAGCAGGACTGCGGCGAGGACCTGGAGATCAAGATCACCGGCGGCCTGATGGTGGCCGACAGCGAGGCCGGCATGCGCTTCATCGAGGCCAAGGCCGCGCTGGAGCGCCAGCACGGCATCGAGGCCCATGTGATCGACGGCACCGAACTGCGGCGGCTCTCCCCTGCCCTGTCCGAAAGCCTGCTGGGCGCGGAGCTGTGCCCCATGGAAGGCAAGATCAACCCGCTGCGCGCCACCTATGCGCTGGCCGCGCGCGCGCAGGCCCGCGGGGCGCGCTTCGTGCGCGGCTGCAACGTGCAGTCCATCGAACGGCTGCCCGGCGATGGCGCCGGCTTCGTGCTTGCCACCTCGCGCGGCAGCGTGCGCGCGCGCCGCTTGGTCAACGCCAGCGGGGCATGGTCCAGCACCATGGGCGACATGCTGGGCGTGCGCATCCCGGTGCAGGGCGCGCCGCTGCAGATGATCGTGACCGAGCCCGCGCCGCCGCTGGTGGACCATCTGATCGCTCATGCGGACCGCCACCTCAGCCTGAAGCAGGCGGCCAGTGGCGGCCTGCTCATCGGGGGCGGCTGGACGGCCGCCTTCGATCCGGCCATGCGCCTCAACCGCGCGGTGCGCGACAGCCTCGAAGGCAGCCTGTGGGTCGCGCGGCACGTGCTGCCGGCGGTGGCGGGCCTGCACATGGTGCGCTGCTGGGCGGGCATGAACGTCAACATCGACGGCGCGCCGATCCTGGGCGAGGTGCCCGGCGTGCCGGGCTTCTACAACGCCGTGACCTCCAACGGCTACACGCTGGCGCCCATCGCCGGCAAGCTGGTGACCGAACTGCTCGTACATGGCGATGCCGGCATGGACCTCACGCCCTTTCGCATCGACCGCTTCCTGTGACCTTCTCTCGAATGACCGAACCGACCCTGACGCCCGAGGCCGCGCGCACGCTGATGCGCGACTTCATCGACGACCACTTCGACGCGCAGGTCGGCATGCTCGCGGCGCTGGTGCGCTGCCCCTCCGACAACCCGCCCGGCGACTGCGCACCCCATGCCGAACTGGCGGCCCGCCTGTACGAGGCTCAGGGCCTGACCGTTGAGCGCCACCCGGTGCCGGCCGAAGAGGCCGCCCGCCACGGCATGCGCAGCGTGGTCAACCTGATCGTGCGCGAGCGCTTCGGTGACGGCCCGGTGGTGGCGCTCAACGCGCATGGCGACGTGGTACCGCCCGGTGCCGGCTGGAGCGCCGACCCCTACGGCGGCGAGGTGCGCGATGGCTGGCTCTACGGCCGCGGTGCGGCCGTGTCCAAGTCCGACTTCACCACCTACGGCCAGGCCCTGCGCGCACTGCGCGCCGCCCATGCGGCCGGCCTGCCGCTGGCCGGCAGCGTCGAACTGCACCTGACCTACGACGAAGAGACCGGTGGCATGACCGGCCCCGGCTGGCTGCTGTCGCAGGGGCTGAGCCGGCCCGACTACGTGCTGTCGGCCGCCTTCAGCCACCATGTGGTGGTGGCCCACAACGGCTGCCTGCATCTCGAAGTGACGCTGCACGGCCTGTCGGCCCATGCGGCCCGACCCGATACCGGCCACGACGCCATCGAGGCCGCCGCCCATCTGCTGCCGGCGCTCTACCGCTACCGCGACAGCCTCGCGCAGCGGCCCTCGGCCACGCCGGGCATCACGCATCCGACCCTGGTCGTGGGGCTGATCGAAGGCGGCATCAACACCAACGTGGTGGCCGACCGGCTGACGCTGCGCATCGACCGACGCATCGTGCCCGAGGAGGTGCCCGAGCAGGTCGAGGCCGAGCTGCGCGAGGTGATCGAAGGCGCCTGCGCAGCGCTGCCCGGCATCCGCGCCGAGGTGCGGCAGATCCTGCTGGCGCGGCCCTTCGCGCCCGCGCCCGGCAGCGAAGCCTTTGTCGAACTGGTTTGCCGCGAGGCCAGCGCGGTGATGGGCCAGCCGGTCACGCCCATCGGCGTGCCGCTCTACACCGACGCGCGGCTCTATGCCGAGGCCGGCATCCCGACCGTGATGTTCGGCGCCGGGCCGAAGAGCCTGATCGAGGCCAACGGCCACCGGGCCGACGAGCGCGTGCCGCTGCATGAATTGCGGCTGGCCACGGTGGCGGTGGCCAACGTGCTGCTGGAACTGCTGACACCTCGCTGAGTGCGGGCGCGGGCGCCCGCGGATGCTGCGCCGGTCCGCGTCCTGCTCGCGCCCGGCGCGCGAGCGGGTGCCTAACGCGCCGAGGCGCCGCCGTCGACCGGAATGATGGCGCCCGTCATGTAGCTGGAGGCCGGCGAGGCCAGCAGCAGGGCCAGGCCCTGGATCTCGCGCGGGTCGGCCACGCGGCCCAGGGGGATGTAGGTGCGCATGCGCTCGACCGATTCGGGCAGGCGCAGCCGGCCGCCATTGATGCCGGTCGAAAAGGGGCCGGGCGCGATGGCGTTGACCAGTACGTTGAAGGGCGCCAGTTCCATGGCCGCCTGCCGCACGAGGTTGTTGACCGCCGCCTTGGAAGCCACATAGGCATAGCCCGAAAGTGCCTCCGAGCGCAGCCCGGCGATGGACGAGGTGACCACGATGCGCCCCTGCCCGCGCGGCTTCATGTGCCGGGCGGCGGCACGCACGGTCACCAGCACGCTGTCGAGGTTGATGCGCAGCACCCGGTCCCAGGTGGCCATGTCCAGGTTCTCCAGGCGGCCGGTGTCGACCATGAAGCCGCGGCCCGCGCTGATGCCCGCGTTGGCGAACACGCAGTCCAGCGCGCCGTGCCGCGCGGCGACATCGTCGATCAGCGCATCGACCGCACCGGGGGCGGTGACATCGAGCACGGCGGACTCGGCCAGGGGATGCGCGGCCTTCAGGCGCCGGTGCTCGGTGGCAAGCGCGTCGGCGTCCACGTCCGTCATCACCGTGCGTGCGCCGGCCTGCAGCATGACCTCGGCGATGGCCAGGCCCAGGCCGCTCGCCGCGCCGGTCACGACCACCGTGCGGCCGGCGAGGTCGAAGAGCGCGGGCACGCTCATTGCGCAGCCTCCTTCTTCTTCTGCACGGGCAGCAGGTGTTCCCAGTGCTCGGCGGCCTCGATCATGTAGTGCACGGTCAGCACCACGCGCTGGAAGAGCCAGCGCCCGTCGAGGCGGATGTATTCGTCGTCGAAGCGGCCGACCACGTACAGGCTCTTGCCCTGGCTGACGGGGCGGCCGTCCATGTAGCTGCGGCCGGTGCCGCGGTCGCCCTGCAGCTCGATCTCGTGTTGGTGGATGAACTGCCGCGCATGCTGCACCGGAAAGTCCTGGAAGAAGCGGCGGATGGCCTCGCGGCCCCGCACCTCGGGTCGGCCGTTGTAGACCACCGTGGCGTCGGGCGCGAAGAGTTCGTACAGGCGCGGGCCCTCGTCCTCGTTGACCAGTTCGTGGTAGCGGTTGCGCAGGGCGCGGATGGCGTCCAGGTCGTCCTGCCGGTCGAGCCGGGCCTGGAGCTGCGCGACCTGGGCGGCCAGGCGCGCCAGTTCGGTGTCGGGGGTGGTCGTCATCAAGGGTTCCTTCAGGGTTGCGCGGTCGGCCCGCCCTCCGCCGTGGGCAGATGCTGGGCACGGAAGTCGTCGAGGATGCGGTGCATGCGGCGCTCGACGGAAGCGCCGGTGTGGGCATGGGGAATCACATAGAAGCACTGCTGCCGGATCGCCTCGATCGTCAACGCGGCCACGTCGGCAGCGTCGATGGTGGAGGCCGCCATGCCGACCCGCACCCGCTCCTCGTAGGCCGCAGCCGGGGGCACGGTGCGATCGAGGCCGGCGGGTCGGTTGCGGCCCGACTGGTGGATGCCCGTGGGCAGCAGCGAGGGACACAACACCGACACGCCGATGGCGGCACCGGCCTGTTGCAGGTCGTGCGCGAGGCATTCGCTGAACGCCACCACCGCATGCTTGGTGGCCACGTAGACGCTCGACCCCGCCAGCGTGGCGAGCCCGGCGGCAGACGCGGTGTTGACCACATGCGCGGGCGTGCCGCGGGCCAGCATGCGGGGCACGAAGCTGCGCACACCATGCGCCACGCCCATCACGTTGACGTGCCACAGCCATTGCCAGTCGTCCGCGGTCGCCAGCCAGGCCGGACCGAGGATGGCCACGCCGGCGTTGTTGAAGAGCCAGTCCGTGCCGCCGTACTCGGCCTCGCAGGCCAGGGCGAAGGCCTCGACGTCCTGGGCCTTGCCGACATCGCCCGCCTGGCTGATGACCGGTGCGCCGAGCGCGACGGCCAGGGCCGCGGTCTCGGCGAGCGCGCCGGGCTCGATGTCGGTCAGCGCCAGGGCCATGCCCTCGCGTGCGCAGGCGAGCGCCAGCGCGCGGCCGATGCCGCTGCCCGCGCCGGTGATGGCGGCGACCTTGCGGGTGCTCATTCGGGCGTCACCCCGGCCTCGCGCAGCACCGTGGTCCACTTGGCGGCCTCGGTGGCGACATAGGCTTGGAACTGCGCATGCGGCATGTCGACGGTGAAGCTCTCCACCGACTCCAGGGCGCCCCGGACCTCGGGCGTCTTCAGCGTCTCGTCCACCGCGTCGGACAGGCGCTGCACGATGGCCTGGGGTGTCCTGGCGGGTGCGAACAGGCCGCCCCAGCTCTGTGACTCGATGCCCGGAAAGCCGGCCTCGGCCATCGTCGGCACCTCGGGCAGGCTCGGCATGCGCTGCGTGCGGGTGACGGCCAGCGGCCGCAGCTTGCCGCTGCGGATCTGCGGGCCCGAGGTCTGGACGAAGTCGAACATGGCATCCAGGTTGCCCGCCATCAGGTCCACCAGCGCGGTCGAGCTGGACTTGTACGGGATATGCGTGAAGCGCGCGCCGGTGCGCGTCTGCAGCAGTTCCAGGCAGAGGTGGCCCGAGGTGCCCTTGCCGCCCGAGCCGAAGTTGAGCTTGCCGGGGTTCGCCTTGCCGTAGGCGACGAGCTCGGCCACTGTCTCGATCTTCAGCGTCGGGTTGACCACCAGCACCGACGCGTTGCCGGACAGCCCGTGGATCGCGACGAAGTCCTTCACCGGGTCGTAGCGGATGGTCTTGTAGATGGCGCTGTTGGTGCCCTGGGTGCCCTGCGTGCCGATCAGCAGGGTGTAGCCATCGGGCGCGGCGCGCGATGCGACCTCGGCGCCGAGCGAGCCGCTCACGCCGACGCGGTTGTCGATCACGATGGGCTGGCCGAGCCGGCTGGCGAGCACGCGGGCGATCGTGCGGGCCTGCTGGTCCACCACGCTGCCCGCGCTGAAGGGCACGATCAGCGTGATGGGCCCCTGCGGGTAGGCCTGGGCGCGAGCCAGCGGCGCGACGCCCAGCGCGCCGATCGCGAGCGAGAAATGGCGGCGGTTCAGGTTCATGGCCGGTCTCCTTGTGCGGCTTGCGCGCCGAGCACGCCCGACCAGCCCGCAAAGCCGGCCAGCGGGTCCTTGTCCTCGATGTCCACCTCGAAGTTCTCGAGGATGCGGCACACCATCATGTAGTAGCCGATGGTCATGACGATCTCCATCAGCTGCTGGTGTGGCAGGTGGGCCGCCAGCGCGTCGAAGCAGTCGGCGGGCGCCTTCACCTGGCGCACCACGGCATCGGTGAAGCGCAGCACCTGCTGCTCCAAGGGGTCGAAGGAATCGTCGGGCGCGTGGCCGCCCTTCCCCGACAGAACGGCCTCGATCTGCGCCGCCGGCACGCCCGCCTGCGCGGCCACGCGGCGGTGCTGGAACACCTCGTATGACGAACCGCACAGCGCGCCCACGCGCAGGATCACCAGCTCGCGCAGCGTGGCCGGCAGCGATGAGTGGCGCAGGATCGCGCTGCCCAGCCCCAGGAAGCCCTCGCCCGTGCGCCCGCCGTGAGCCACCATGCGGTAGATGTTGAGCGGCGGCCGGTCGTTCAGCAGGCGCTGGAAGCCCTCGGGCGCCTGGCTCAGGTCGAAATAGGGAATGCGTGCCATGGTTCGTTCAGTCCAGTCGGATGCCGGCGGCGTGGAGCACCTCGCGCCAGCGTTGGGTTTCTTCGATGACGAAGGCGGCGGCGGCTTCGGAACTGCCACCCACGGGCTCGACGGTGAGCTCGCGCATGCGGTCGACCACGGCGGCGGTGGCCAGGGCCTGGTTCATCTCGGCATTGAGCCGCTGCACGATGGGCGCCGGCGTGCCCGCAGGCGCCCACAGGCCACCCCAGGCCGCCATGACGCAGTCGCGCAGGCCCAGTTCCTCGAAGGTCGGCACGTCGGGCAGCAGCGGCAGGCGCCTGGCGGCCGTCACTGCCAGCGGGCGCAGCTTGCCCGCACGGATGTGGGTGATGGTGCCGGCCACGTTGTCGAACAGGATCGGCACCTGCCCGCCGATCACGTCCGTGACCGCTGGCGCGCTGCCCTTGTAGGGCACATGGGTGAACTGCACGCGGGCCGAGCGCTGCAGCAGCACCAGAGACAGGTGGCCGCTGGTGGCATTGCCCGGCGTGGCCACGGCCAGGCTGCCCGGCGATGCCCGCACCTGCGACAGCAGGGACGCCACATCCGCCGGGCGGAAGGCCGGGTGGGTGCACATCACGTTGTAGACCTTGCCTTCCAGCGCGATGGGCACGAAGTCCTTGATGGGGTCGTAGTCCAGCCGGGGGTACAGGCTGACGTTCATCGCCTGGGTGGCGTTGGTGCCATAGAACAGCGTGTAGCCATCGGCCGCACTGCGGGCCGCCGCGGCGGCGGCGATGTTGCCGGAGGCGCCGGGGCGGTTGTCGATCACGATCGGCTTGCCGAGCTGGCGTGACATCTGGTCGGCGAGCCGGCGCGCCGACTGGTCCGCCGAGCCGCAGGCCGGAAAGCCGACGATGAGCCGGATCGGCCGCTCGGGATAGGTCGAGGCCTCGCCCGCGGCCAGGGCCGTGCGGGCACCGATGCCGGCCAGTGCCGTGCCCAGGACCAGTTGCCGGCGTCGAAGCGATGAAGGCTGCATGGCCGCTCCTACTTGCGCGAGATGCCGCCGATCAGGCCGCCGTCGACCACCAGCGCATGCGCATTGACGTACGACGATTCGTGCGACATGAGGAAGAGCGCGGCATGCGCCACTTCCCAGCCCGTGCCCTGCCGGCCGAAGGGCAGCGGCATGGCCAGGCGGTCGGTGCGGCGGCGCGTGGCCGCGCGGCCGATGGGCGTGTCCATGAGGCCCGGCAGCAGGCTGTTGCAGCGCACGCCCTTGGCCTGCCCTGCCATCGCGATGGAACGCGCCAGCGAGACCTGCGCCGCCTTGGTGGTCTCGTAGGCCGGGTTGAAGCTGGAGTTGCGCAGCGCCGCGATGGACGACAGAAGAATGATCGCGCCGCCCGGCGCCATGTGCCGCAGCGCCTGCTGGCCGAACAGCATGCAGGCGCGCACGTTGACCGCATGCTCCGCGTCCCATGCCTCGGCCGACTGCGCGTCGAGCGCGAGGCCACTGGCCACGCCCACCACCATCACCAGCCCGTCCAGGCCCTGCATGCGGGCGGCGGCGCGCTCGACCACACCGGGAATGGCCTGGGCATCGGCCACGTCGGCCACCTCTTCATGCGCGGTGCCGCCGGCCTCGCGCACCAGGGCGCAGGTCTGCGCCAGCGCGGCGGGGTTGATGTCCACGCAGGTGAGCGTGGCGCCCTCATGGGCGAACAGCTGCGAGATGGCGCGGCCGTTGCCCACGGGCGGCTGCGGATCGTCGATGTCGCGCTGGCCCGCGCCCACCACGAGGATGCGGCGCCCCGCCAATCGGCCGGACGATGGACGCAACCGGCCCAGCGCCTCGTCGTAGAGCTGGGCATCGGGTTGGATGGCGGGGGCGGATGAGGACATGGGGGATGGCTCCTTGTGTTGTCTGCAACGCTTCGGGAAGGCTGCATCGTGCCGAGGTGGAAACGTTTCCGGCCTAGCGCTAACCCTCGACTGCTGTCACCTAAGATGCAGCCATGCTGTGGACTGGAAACGTATCCGGATGAAGACGGACAAGGCACGCGTGGACCTGCGCGACGTGGCGCGGCTGGCGGGTGTGTCGCTGGGCAGCGCCTCGCGCGCGATGAACGGTGCGGGCGCTTCTGCGGCAACGCGCGAGAAGGTCGAGCGGGCCGCCGCCACCCTGGGCTGGCGGCCCAACCATGCCGCGCAGGCCCTGCGCTCGCGGCTCAGCCGCACGGTGGGCTGCCTGCTGCCGGACATCGGCAATCCGCTCTATGCACAGGTCTTTCGCGCGCTCGAGGACGAGTTCCTGGCACTGGGCTATCTGCCGCTGCTGGCCAACGGCGCCAACGACCTGGAGCGTGAGCTGCGCACGCTGTCGATGTTCATGCAGCGCGGCATGGACGGCGTGATCCTGGCGCCCGGCAACGAGCGCAGCCCCGAACTCGTCGAGGCGCTACGGACGCTGCCCATGCCGGCTGTGGTCTTCGACCGCGAACTGCCAGGCGTGCACGACAGCGTGGTGATCGACCATGCGGCCGGCGTGCGGGCGGCGGTGGAGCGGCTCATGGCGCTGGGCCACCGCGCCATCGCGCTGGTGCTGTGGCAGGGCGAGACGCGGCCCGTGCGCCGGCGTATCCAGGGCTACAAGGCGGCCTATGCCGGTGCGGGCCTGCCGGTGCCCGCGCTGATCGTGCAGGCGCAGAGCGTGACGGCCTCCGCCTTCGACGAGATTGCGGAACTGTTGGCCCGGCCCGGCCGGCCGACGGCGCTGATCGTGCAGGGCACGCACATGCTCAACAGCGCCCTGCGCGCGGTGGCCTCGCGCGGCCTGCGCATGCCGCAGGATGTCTCCATCGTCGCCATCGGCGACACGGCCTTCGCCCGCGACCATGAGCCTGCGGTATCGGTGCTGACCATCGACATGGCGGATGCGGCGCGGTGGCTCGCCAGGCTGCTCGTGGACCGCATTGCCGAGCCGGGCCTGCCGGCGCGGCGCGAGCGGGTGGAGCTGCGCTATGAAGAGCGGGACTCCGTCGTCCCGCTCGGCGACGAGGCCAAGCCTGCCGGCCGGCGCCGCTGAATCGCGACCGGCCATGCGCACGGCTCAGCGCGCCGCGCCCTTGTACTCCGCCCGCAGCTGCCGCACGAGCGCTTCCACGCTCTGCACCTCGCGCACGGCCGACACCGTGTGGCCGCCGCTCCAGATGTCGGTCCAGCGCTGGCTGGCCGCGCCTTCCGAGCCGCCGCCCCAGCGGCGGCGTGCCTCTTCGACCGACACGCTTTCGTCCAGCGTGTTCACGTCGATGCCCAGCCGCTCGGCCGACTGGCGCAGGAAGCTGGCCGGCAGTCCGGTGAAGGCCCGCGTCAGCAGCACGTCGTCGATGTCCGCATCGCACAGCATCTGGCGGTAGCCCTCGCTGGCCAGGCTCTCCTGCGCGGCGATGAAGCGCGTGCCCATGATCCCGAGGTTGCAGCCCAGCGTGATGGCGGCGCGCAGGGCCACGCCGTCGGCCATGCCGCCGGCCAGCACGATCGGGCCGTCGAACACGCGGCGCACGGCGCGCACGAAGGCGAAGGGATTCGCCCAGCCCGTGTGGCCGCCGGCACCCGCGGTCAGAAGCACCAGGCCGTCCACGCCCGACTGGATGGCGCGCTCCGCATGGTGCAGCGAGGCCACGTCCGCAAAGACCCGGCAGCCGCCGTCGTGCAGCACCGGCACCACCGACGACGGCGAGCCCACGCTGGTAATGACCAGCTGCGCGCCATGGCGGGCGATGAGGTCCACCTCGGCCCGCACCTTGGCCGGGTCGCGCCGCATGATCAGGTTGGGGCAGTACGGTGCCACCGTGTCGCCGCCGGCGCGTGCCTCCTCGTCCAGGCGCGACATCCAGGCGTCCAGCTCGTCGAGCGAGCGGCAGTTGGCGGTGGGAAAGGCGCCGATCACGCCGCTGCGGCAGGCAGCGGACACCAGCTCGATGCCCGACACGCGCAGCATGGGTGCGGCGATCACGGGCACGGCCAGGCGGCCGAGGAAGTCCAGGGAGGAGTTCATGGCAGAAGTGCTGGAAGGGCGCGCATCGCGTCCCGGCACTGGGCCAGGAACTCGTCGACGATGGCGTCCAGGGGTTGGATGCGGTGGGCGAAGGCGATGGCGGGGCCCAGGGACAGCATGCCCTGCTGCCAGTCGCCGCCTTCGTAGCAGGCGTCGCGCGCGAGGCGTCCGGCGATCAGCGGGCCGAAGGCCGCGTGGTCGGTGACGCCCGTGCGTTCGATGGCTTCGATCTGGCGCGCCGTCTCGTTGCGCAGCACGCGCCAGGTGTTGCCCAGCGATTGCAGCAGCCGAACGGTGCTGTGCTCGTCGCAACCCACCAGGTGCGCCTTGTAGGCCGGATGCGCCGATATCTCCTCGCAGACCAGGAAGCGGCTGCCCATGAGCACGCCGTCCGCGCCCAGGGCCAGTGCGGCAGCCAGTTGGCGACCGTGGCCGATGCCGCCGCCCAGCACCAGCGGCACGCTGATGCGCCCGCGCGCCAGTGCGCCCATCAGCATGGTCGGCAACTCGTTCATGCCGGGATGGCCGCCCTCCTCCATGCCCACCAGCGCAATCGAGTCGGCACCAGCGGCCTGCGCGGCCAGGCCATGGCGCAGGCTGGAGGCCTTGTGGATCACCACGCCGCCCGCGGCATGGATGGTCTCGATCAGCGTCTGCGGGCCGTAGCCCGCCGTCTCGAAATGGCGCACGCCATGAGCGAGCGCCATGTCGAGCCAGCGCGGGACGTCGGCGTTGGCCTCGGGCCGGGCCGAAAGCGTGAGGTTGACGCCGAAGGCGTGGCCCTCGGCCAGCTCGCTGCAGCGCTGCAGTTGGGCGCGCCATTCGGCCTCGCCCGGAAAGGAGCGCGGCGTCAGGAAGCCCATGCAGCCGGCCCGGGCCAGCGCACTCACGTACGCGGCATCGGACAGCCACATGAGCCCGCCGCCCAGCACCGGATGGCGGATGCCGAACAGCTGCGTCAGCCGGGTCTGCAGCAGGGCGGGCGTCACGGTGCAGTGCCGGCGCTGTCCAGGCGCGGGGCGCCAGCGAGCGCCCGCGGGTCGACCCCGCGCAGGTTCACGGGAAAGGGCACCGCCGCCAGCGGCTCGCTGCCGAGGAAGCGGCCGCGCCCGGCGAACTGCGCGGTGGCGGCCAGCTCCGTCGGCGCCACCACCGGGGCGACCGGCAGGTCGGCCCGTGCCATGCGCTCGAAAGCCGCATCGGCATCGAGCGCCGCGACCTGCGCGGCCAGCCGCGCATTGATGCCTTCGGCCTCGGCCTTGCGTGCCGCGAAGCCGCGGTAGCGCGCATCGACGAAGGGGCCCATGTCCAGCACCTCGCACAGGCGCGCCCAGAAGTGGTCTTCCAGCGCGGCGACCGACAGGTGCCGGCCATCGCGGCAGCGGAAGATGCCGTAGGCAGGCTTGACCAGCGCCACGCTTCGCTGATCCTCCAGCGTGGTGGTTCCGCCATCGCGGAAGCTGCCCAACCGCGGCGTCATCCAGTGCAGGGCGCAATCCGCGAGGGCCACGTCCAGGTGCTGGCCCAGGCCGCTGTGCTGGCGCTGCAGCAGGGCCGCCAGCGTGGCTGAAAGCGCATACATCGCACCGCACAGGTCCGCGGCCGGCAGGCCGAAGCCGGGCGCCGGTGGCCCGCCGGGCTCGCCGGAGAGCGCCATCACGCCCGCCGCCGCCAGGTAGTTGATGTCGTGGCCCGGCAACTGGGCCCAGGGCCCATGCTGCCCATAGCCGCTCAGCGACACATAGACCAAGCGCGGATGCGCGGCCTGCAGGCTGGCATGGTCCAGCCCCAGGCGGGCCATCACGCCCGGCCGGTAGGACTCGACCAGCACATCGGCGCCGGCCAGCAGGGCATGGGCCCGGGCGCGGCCGGCCTCGTCCTTCAGGTCCAGCAGCACGCTCTTCTTGCCGCGGTTGACGGCCTCGAAGCCGCCCGGCCCGAGGCGCCGGGCGTTGTCGCCATGCGGCGGACGTTCGACCTTGATCACCTCGGCGCCCATCTCCGCCAGCATCTGCGTGAAGAAGGGGCCGGGCAGCAGCTCGCTGAAGTCGAGCACGGTGATGCCGGCGAGCGGCGGAGCGGGTTCGCTCTTCATTCGCTCTCCAGCATCACGATGACGGCATCCAGCGGCAGCGCGCCCTCGCCCTCGCTGCCCACCCATACCGGGTTCAGGTCCATCTCCTCCAGGCTTGTCGAATGGGCCATGACGAAGTCCGAGACGGCGAGCAACAGCCGCTCCAACGCGGCCACGTCGGCGGGCGGCTTGCCGCGCGCGCCCTGCAGCAGCGGGTAGCAGCGCATTTCGCGCACCATGGCGCGGGCATCGGCGGGCCGCAGCGGCAGCAGGCGGCGCGTGACGTCGCGCAGCAGTTCCACATAGATGCCGCCCAGGCCGAAGGTCATGACATGGCCGAAGACCGGGTCGCGCGTGACGCCCACCATCAGCTCGAAGCCGCCACGCGGAGCCATCTTCTCGATCAGCAGGCCATCGATGGCCGCCTGGGGCTTGTGGTGGCGCACCGAGGCCATGATGTCGTCCCAGGCCAGCTCGACCTGGGCACCGTCGCCGATCCCTACCTTCACGCCGCCAATGTCTGACTTGTGCACCACGTCCGGGCTGGCGATCTTGGCGACCACCGGATAGCCCATGCCGTCGGCGATGCGGCGCGCTTCTTCGCGCGTGGCGGCCACGGCGGCAGGCAGCAGCGCGATGCCGGACTGCGCCAGCAGCTGCTTGGCCTCCAGCTCCGAGAGATTGCGCACCGTGCCCGTCGCCGGCATCGCGGAGGGCGCGGGCAGCGGCCTGCGAGGCTCGCCCAGCCCGCCGGCACGCTGCCAGCGGCCCCACTCCGTCCAGCGCTGCACGGCCTTGAGGGCCTTGCCCACCGAGCGCGGCGGCGCGAAGCCGCCCTCGACGAGCAGCCTGTAACCCTCGCCCAGGCGATCGCTCATCCAGATCGGGATGATGGGCGTGGGGCTTTGCTGCTGCGCGGCGCGGATGGTGTGGGCCAGGCTCACCGTCGTCGCGCCGTATTCGAGCGCGATGGGCGCGAGCACGCAGCCCAGGTTGGGGTCGGTGGTGACGGCGCCCAGCGTCTGCTCGATCAGGTCGGCATCGCTCAGGATGGCGGCCGTGGTGTCCACCGGGTTGTCGATGGCGGCGTAGTCGGGCAGGCGGCTGCGCAGCAGCTCGCGGGTGTGCGGCGCGAACTCGGCCAGCTTCAGGCCGGCGGTGCCCACGGCATCGGCCGTGAGCGCGGCCGTGCCGCCGGAGGAGCAGTAGATGCCGATGGCCTCCTGCGCCGGCGGCATCGCGCGGGCGAACAGCCAGGCGGTGTCGACCAGCTCGTCGATGTCGTCCACCTCGATCACGCCGTACTGGCGGAAGACCGCGCTGTTCACCTCGGCCGAGCCGGTGAGCGACGCCGTGTGCGACTGGGCGGCGCGCTGGCCGTATTCGGACTTGCCCACCTTCAGCGCGATGACGGGCTTGCCGTTGTCGGCGGCGCACTGCAGGGCGGCCAGCAGCCGGGGGCCGTCCTTGATGCCCTCCAGCAGCGTGACGATGACCTTGATGTCCGGCGCCGTCGCCATGTAGTGGATGAAGTCGGCCACCTGCAGGTCGACTTCGTTGCCGGTGGAGGCCCACAGGCCGATGCCCACCCCGCGCTCCATGGCCTGCATGACGTTGCGGCCCAGGCCGCCGCCCTGCGTGGCCAGGCCGATGGGGCCGGGCACCAGGTCGTGCGGGAAGGAGGGCGAGAAGGTCATGCCCAGCCGGGCGTTGATGTTGCACAGGCCCGGGCAGTTGGGCCCGTAGATGCGCATGCCGGCGGCGTCGGCGATCTCCTTCAGGCGCTGCTGGGCGCGCTCGCCTTCGGCGCCGGCCTCGCCGAAGCCGGAGGTCAGGATGACCAGGAAGGGCACGCCGCGGGCCGCGCATTCCTCGGCGACGGCCAGCACGCCGGCCGCGGGCACCGCGATGATGGCCACATCGGGCGTCTGCGGCAGCGCGGCGACGCTGGGCCAGCAGCGTCGGCCGCGCAGCTCCGTCTTGGTGGGGTTGACCAGGTACAGCTCGCCGCGGATGGTCGAGTGGTCGATCAGGTTGGTCAGCGTGCGGCCGCCGATGCTGTGGGGCCGGTCGGAGGCACCGACCAGGGCGATGCAGGCAGGGTCGATCAGGCGCGCCAGGTCGGCGCGGTGGGTGGAGGTCGTCATGCGTGCTCCTGCGGCTCAGGCGATGGCCGAGATGCCCAGGATCTCGCGGCCGACGATCAGCGTCTGCACCTCGGTCGTGCCTTCGGGGATGGTGCCGCCGCGCGTGTCGCGGAAGATGCGCTCGATGGGATAGTCGGTGGCATAGCCCAGGCCACCGTGCACCTGCAGCGCCATGCTCGCCACCTCGTGCGCGGCCTCGGTGGCATAGAGCTTGGCGATGGAGGCGGCCGTGCGGGCCTCGCCTTCGGAATCCAGCGCGGCGGCGGCGCGCAGGCCCAGCGCGCGGGCGGCCTCGACGCGGATCGTCATGTCCACGATCAGCTTCTGCACCAGCTGGAAGCTGCCGATGGGCTTGCCGAACTGCGTGCGCGTGCGCGCATGCGCGATGGACAGGTCCAGCGCGGACTGCGCCGCGCCCACGGCACCCATGGCGATGTTGACGCGGGCGCTGTCCAGGCCGATCAGCATCTTCTTGAGGGCCTTGCCCTCCTCGCCCAGCAGGTTCTCGCGCGGGATGCGGACGTTGTCGAAGTTCAGCTCGGCGGTGCCGGTGCTGCGCAGCACCATGGTGTCCACGCGCCGCACCTCGAAGGGCGACACGTCGCGCTCGACCAGGAAGGTGGACAGCTGGCCCTCGCAGTCCGGGCTGAAGGTGCGGGCCACCACGATGCCGAAGTCGCCGAAGGCGCCGTTGGTGATCCACAGCTTGCGGCCGTTGAGCACGTAATGGTCGCCCTGAAGGTCGGCGCGGGTCTGCACCTGCGCGATGTTGGAGCCGGTGCCCGGCTCGCTGATGGCGCTGAAGCAGCGGCGCTCATTGGCCAGCAGCGGCCGCAGGAAGCGCTCCTTCTGCTCGGGCGTGGCTTCCTGGGCCAGCTTGTTGATGGCGGCGTTGGTGATGTTGAGGATGGTGCGCAGCGACAGCCAGGCATAGCCCGCCTCTTCCATCAGCAGGGCCCAGGTGAGCTGGTCCATGCCCATGCCGCCTTCTTCTTCCGGCAGACGCCCACCCAGGTAGCCGAACTCGGCCAGCTTGCCGAGCACCTCGAAGGGAAAGGTGCGGTCCTGGTCGTGGCGCGACACGATGGGCGCGATCTCGGCCTTCATGAAGCGGCGGATGCTGTCGCGCAGCATCGTCTGCTCGGAAGAAAGGGTGAACATGGTTTTGTCTCCTGGGTGGTCGGATGGATGGCCGGCCTGGGGGCCGTGCCGGGGTGGCGCTAAGCCCGGGCCTTGGTTCGTTTGGAAGGTGCGGGCGCTGGGGATTCGGCGGACGCCGCGGCTTCGGCCACGGCCGCGTGTTTGCGGAAGACGAGGGCCTGCACTTCCTGCAGGGCCTCGATGCACAGGGTGCGCTGGGCGCGCATGCGGTCGGTGAGGCCGGCCACCGACAGGGCGATGGCCTCGCCGCCGATCTGGCCGGCGACGGCCACGGCGGTGAGGCCTTCGCTGCCTTCGTTCTCGACCCAGATGTAGCCCTGCTCCCGGGCCTTGGCCACCTGAGCCTCCAGGGCGGCCAAGTCGGTCAGCGTGCCCGAGGCCAGGCTGCGCAGCGGCTTGAGCCGCAGCTGGCGCGC
Source organism: Pseudacidovorax sp. 1753 (assembly GCF_040544975.1). Lineage (NCBI taxonomy): Bacteria > Pseudomonadati > Pseudomonadota > Betaproteobacteria > Burkholderiales > Comamonadaceae > Pseudacidovorax > Pseudacidovorax sp. 1753. The sequence goes on from NZ_JBEPKY010000005.1 coordinate 62,430, forward strand.
CGCCTCCTCGGGCGTGCCGATGGACAGGATGGCCTTGCCCAGCGCCGAGACGTGCAACGCCAGCTTGTCGCCCACGTGCTGCATGTAGCGCAGCGGATGGCGGCCTTCGCTGAGCGCGATCACCTTGACGATGCCGTTCTCCAGCCGGCCGCACAGGCCGGTCTCGCCCGTGCGGTCGCGCAGCAGTTCGCAGGCCTCGGCGCCCACGGCATAGAGCGGGTCGCTGGCCGAGATCTCCTTGGCCACGGCCAGCAGGCGGGCCGTGGGATAGAAGCGCCGGCTGCGCGCCGTGCGCAGCAGGTAGCCCAGCTCGTGCAGGGTGTGTAGCAGGTCGGAACAGCTGCTTTCGGGCAGGTCCATGAGTCGGGCCAGGTCGGAGTTGGACAGCTCCCGCTTCTCGCGGGCGAAGACCTCCAGCAGGGTCATGGTGCGGGCAGCGGCGGGGACAAGGGTGGGCATCGCCTCTCCGATATTTCGTAGAAAAACACGATGGTACAGACCGTGCCGGTTCCGGCGTCTGGCTGACTTTCCGTGGTTGCGCTGTGAGTTCATCGATTTCGATTTGCTTTTCTACGAGGTGTTGAAGTAGTCTACGGCATACCGAATATTAAGAGCAACCGGAGACATCCATGAAACGCGCTTTCCACGCCCTCGCGCTGACCCTCGCGGCGCTCGTCGCCCACGGCCCCGCCAGCGCCGCACCCGACGACGCCTGGCCCACCAAGCCGCTGACCTTCGTCGTGCCCTTCCCGCCCGGCGGCATCACCGACAACACGGCCCGCGTGCTGGCGCAGAAGGTGGGCGACAAGCTGGGCCAGCAGGTGGTGGTGGACAACCGGCCGGGTGCGGGCGGCTCCATCGGCGCCGAGTACGCGGCGCGGCAGCCGGCCGATGGCTACACCTTCCTGTATGGCACCCAGGGCACCCATGGCGCCAATCTGGCGCTCTACAAGAACATCCGCTACGACCCGGTCAAGGACTTCGTGGCGGTGCACGGCATCTCGGAGTCGCCGCTGGTCCTGGTCATCAACCCGAGCCGCAGCTTCAAGACCGTGCCCGAGCTGGTCGCCTATGCGAAACAGAACCCGGGCAAGCTGAACTTCGGCTCCGCCGGGGCCGGCACCGGCACGCACCTCACGGCCGAGCTGTTCCAGGCTGCGACAGGGACCAAGCTGACCCATGTGCCCTACAAGGGCAGCAGCCCGGCCCTGACCGACCTGATCGCCGGCAACCTGGACCTGGCCTTCGACTACGCGGCGGTGGTGATGCCTTTCGTTCAGGCCGGAAAGCTCAAGGCCCTGGCGGTGACCAGCAAGACCCGACTGGCGAACGTGTCCCAGCTGCCCACGCTGGGCGAACTGGGCATCTCGGGCGCGGACTCCACCGCCTGGGGCGCGGTCTTCGTGCCCGCCAAGACGCCGGCCCCGGTCGTGCAGCGTCTGTCCGATGCCGTGGCCGCCGCCATCGTCGACCCCGAGTTCGTGGCCATCAGCGAGAAGAACGGCAGCCTGCCCATGCGCGGCATGCGCGGCGAGAAGCTCGATGCCTTCGTCAAGTCGGAGATGACCCGCTGGCGCGAGGTGGTGCAGAACTCCGGCGCCAAGGTCGACTGACCGGCCTTGCCTCCCATTTGCTCTTTCATCCCTAGGACTCTCATGACCCTCGACCTGCGGGGCTACCAGCCCCGCCATCCCACGCTCTACCAGCTGGCCGCCGACGGCGAATCGCTGGACTTCGTCTTCGCCCAGTGCCCGGCCTGCGGCCACCTGGCCTTTCCGGCCGACGCGCCCGGCTGCAGCCAGTGCGGCGACCCGATGAAAGACGCCGCGCGCATCACGCGCCCCGGCAACGGCACGCTGCTGGAGTTCGTGACCCTGCATGTGCCCCTGCTGCCCGGCATGCAAGTGCCGCGCATCGCCGCCGACATCCGCCTGGGCGAGGACGGCCCCATCGAGGAAGGGGTGATGGCCACCACCGACGAGTCGCAGTTGCGCGTGGGCATGCCGCTGCGCGCGGTGGCTCATCCCTTGCCGGAGGGCGAGGTGTTCGACTGCCGCTTCGTGCCGGCGACGGAGGCCCAGCGATGAGCGCGTGGATCGACGACAACGACGGCGTGTACGTGGCCGGCATCGGCATGCATGCGTACCAGTTCCCCACCGAGACGCCCTACACCCACCTGGGCCTGACCGCGGTGCGCCAGGCCCTGGCCGACGCGGGCCTGGCCTGGCCGCAGGTGAACAGCGCCTACATCGGCACCACCTCCATCGGCATGGCGGCCGGGCGGGTGATGCTGCGCCACCTAGGCTCGACCGGCCTGGCCGTCACCCAGGTCGAGAACGCCTCGGCCTCGGGCTCCTTCGCCTTCCGGCAGGCCTGCCTCGAAGTGGCGCGTGGCGTCAGCGACGTGGTGCTGGCCGTGGGTGTGGACAAGCACGGCGACGGCCGCCGCGCCGCCGACAAGGACGGCCTGGCGCACCTGAGCGATACCGCCAACGTGCCGCCGGTCAAGTTCGCCATGATGGCGCGCACCTACCTGCGCGAGCGCAACGCCGATGTGGCCTCGATGGCGCAGGTGGCGGTCAAGAACCATGGCAACGCTTCGCGCAACCCCTATGCACAGTACCGCAAGCCGCGCACGCTGGAGCAGGTGCTGGCCTCGCCGCGCGTGGCCGGCGACCTGACGGTGCAGCAGTGCTGCCCGCGCGGCGAAGGCGCGGCGGCGGCCATCGTGGTCTCGGGCCGCGCCCTGCGCCGGCTGGGCCTGGACCCCAGGCGCTGCGTGCGCGTGCGGGCCTCCACTGCCTGCAGCGAGACGCCCGAGACTGCCTACGGCCAGGCCGCCGTCGACCTGGTGCGCAGCAGTGCGCAGTCGGCGCTGGAGCAGGCGGCCATCTCGGCCGAGACGCTGGACCTGCTCGAACTGCACGACGCCTTCTCGGTGGAGGAGCTGCTCTACAGCGAGGCCATCGGCGTGTGCCCGCCCGGCGAGGGCGCGAGCTTTTTGATGCGCGGCGACTCGCGCATCGGCGGGCGCTGCGCCATCAATGCCTCGGGCGGCCTGATCGGCATGGGCCATCCGCTGGGGCCGACCGGCATCGGCCAGATCGCCGAGCTGACCCGGCAACTGCGCGGCGAGGCCGGCGAGCGCCAGCACAGCCATGCGCGCTGGGCCATGGCCCACATGATCGGGCTGGGCTCGGTGGCCATCGCCCACGTTCTTTCCGCACCCGGCGCCTGAAAAGGAGCGGCACCCGCATGACCACGACCACCACGCCCCCCGACCACGTCGAACTCGGCACCCTCACCTATGCAGTGCAGGGCCATGTCGCCGTGATCACCCTCAACCGCCCCGAGCGCATGAACACCATCGGCAGCACGATGAAGCCCGACCTGGCGCAGGCCTTCCTGCAGCTGGCCCGGGCCGACGAGCGCGTGCGCGCCGTGGTGCTGACCGGTGCCGGCGAACGCGCCTTCTGCGCGGGCGCCGACATCAAGGAACGTGCCGACCACCAGATCAGCGCCACGGACTTCTTCGTCGCGCAGAAGGCCACGCACGACCTGCTGCGCGACATCGAGGAATTCGAGAAGCCGGTCATCGCCGCCATCAACGGCGTGGCGCTCGGCGGCGGGCTGGAGATCGCGCTGTGCTGCGACCTGCGCATCGCGGCCGACCATGCGAAGTTCGGCCTGCCCGAGGCCCGCATCGGCGCCCTGCCGGCGGCCGGGGGCACGCAGCGCCTGCCGCGGCTGATCGGCGAGGCGCGCGCCAAGCACCTGATGTTCACCGCTGCCCAGATCGACGCCGCCCAGGCACTGCAGATGGGCCTCGTCACGCAGGTCTGCCCTGGCGCCGAGCTGATGACCGAGGCCATGAAGCTGGCCGGCACCGTGGCCGCGATGCCGCCGCTGTCCATCCGCTTCATCAAGCGCGCGGTCAACCGCGGCATGCAGACCGACCTGGACAGTGGCCTGGAATACGAGCGCTATGCCGCCGCCATGTTGATCGACAGCGAGGACCGCAAGGAAGGCATGCGCGCCTTCGTCGAGAAGCGGGCGCCTGTCTTCAAGGGCCGCTGAAGCGCCGCCCTTCCATTTCCATCATTCACGAGGAAGAACCATGAAACTCAATCTGGAGCGCCGCGTCGCGCTCGTCACCGGTGGCGGCCAGGGCGTGGGTCGTCAGATCTGCATCGAGCTGGCCCGCGAGGGCGCGCGGGTGGTGGTCAACGACCTGTTCGCGCCGCGCGCCGAGGCGGTGGCGGCCGAGATCCGCGACCAGGGCGGCGAAGCGATGGCCGCGCCAGCCGACATCACCCAGGCCGGGCAGGTGCGCGCCATGGTGGACCAGGCCGCGAGCCACTTCGATGCGCCGGTGGAAATCCTGGTCAACAACGCCGGCATCATTCCCGAGCGGCGCGAGAAGGGCGGGCGCACCCCGGCCTTCGTCGACATGCCGGTGGAGGACTGGGCCAAGATCGTCAACCTCAACGTGTACGGCACGCTGCACTGCTGCCACGCGGTGCTGCCGGGCATGGTGGCGCGCAAGGGCGGGCGCATCGTCAACATCATTTCCGAGGCCGGGCGCATCGGCGAGGCCAACATGGCCGTCTACTCCGGCGCCAAGGCGGCCATCGCGGGCTTTGCCAAGGCCCTGGCCAAGGAGCATGGCCGCCATGCGGTGACCGTCAACTCCATCGCGCTGGGCGCCGTCTCGCACGAGGGCATCAAGGACGGCCCGCTGCATGTGGACGCCACGCCGCAGAACAACGAGCTGCTGGCCAAGATGCTGGGCATCTACCCCATCTCCAAGGGTGTGGGCCGGCTGTCGCGGCCGGACGACGTATCGGGGCTGGTGGCCTTCCTGGCCTCGGACCGGGCGCTGTTCATCACCGGGCAGACCATCGGCGCCTCGGGCGGCTTCGCGATGGTCTGAGGGGCAGGGCGGCGGCGGCCCGCCGCCGGCCCGCCCTTTATGATCCGGCCCGCGTGCAAGACGCCTCCGGGTCCGCGGGAAGGGTTGAACCCACTTGCCTGTCTTGCGGCATCCATCGCGGTGCCGCCTCCTCACCACCTTGGGTGCAGCCGGTCTTGCGGGCCATCGGCGTTCGATGCACAGAGGTGTCCATGCAATCCCTCCCTCCCCGGCCCGACATCGGGCATCTGAAGAAGCAGGCGAAGTCCCTGCTGGCCGACTACCGGCGAGGCGCGCCCACGGCGATGCAGCGCTTCCGGTCGGCATTGCCCGCCGCGCGCGGCCGGGACGAAGCCGCCCTCGCGGCCGCATCGCTGCGGCTGCACGATGCGCATTCCTGTATCGCACGCGAGCACGGCTTTGCCAGCTGGGCGGATCTGCTGGGCTTCGTTGAGGCGCGGCGGGCGCTCCTCGACGACCCACAGGCAGCGCTGCTGCACTGGCTGCGGCTGGTCTATGCCGGCGATGTGGCCGGCGGCAACGGCGCCAGCCGGCCCGCGGTGGCGGCACGGCTGCTGGCGGAACATCCTGCGCTCTTGGCTGGCGCCGATCCCTCGCTGGCTTGCGCCATCGGCGACGAGGCGGCGCTGCGGGCCGCCACGCAACGCGATCCGTCCTGGGTCCACCGGCCCGGCGGCCCGTTGCGGCTGCCGCCGCTGGTGGCGGTCACCCATTCCGGCCTGGCGCGCGTGCCCGGTTTCGCGGAGGGCCTGCGGGCCTGCGTCGCAGGGCTGCTGGCCGGCGGCGCCTCGCCCAACCAGTCCATCGGGAGCCGGTGGACGCCCGCCTCGCTGGACGCGCCGGACGAGTCCTTGCGCGTGTCGGCGTTGTACGGCGCGGCGGGCCAGGGGGGCGACGCGGCCATGACGAAGCGGCTGCTCGATGCTGGCGCCGAGCCGGACGATGGCGAGTCGCTCTACCACGCGCTCGGCACGCCCGCCTGCGCACGCCTGCTGCTGGAGGCCGGCGCGACGATCGCGGGCACCAACGCCATCTACCGCGCGCTCGACTTCGACGATCCGCAGGCCCTGCAACTGCTGCTGGCGCATGGCGGCAATCCCAACGAGCCGCCGCCCGGCCCGCCGACCTCGGACTGGGGCACGCCGCTGCTGTGGGCGATCCGCCGGCGCCGTTCGGTGGCGCATGTCCAGGCGCTGATCGACGCAGGCGCGCGCACCGATGTGCGCACGCCCGACGGTGTGACGGCCCGCGTCCTGGCGCTGCGCTTCGGCCTCCCGGAGATCGCCGCGCTGCCGGCGTTGGCCGCGTCGGGGAGTCCAGGCAGCGACGACCTCGACACGGTCGAGGCCTTCGTGGCCGCATGCGCCCGTGGCGACACGTCGTCCGCGCTGTCCCTCCAGCGTGCCGAGCCCGATGTGCTCGCCCGGCTGGACGACGCGCAGCGGCGCCTGCTGCCGGAACTGGCGGCCGATGGATGCGACGTCGCCGTGCGTGCCATGGTGGCCTGTGGCTGGCCGCTGGAAGTTCGCGGGGGCGACATCGACGGCTCGGCCCTGAACCAGGCCGTGTTCCGCGGCGATGCGGCGCTTGTGCGCCTGCTGCTGGAGAACGGCGCCGACTGGCGCGCGCCGCATGGCTTCGGCGACGACGTGCGTGGCACGCTGTCCTGGGCCTCGCTCCACATGCCGTCAGGCGAGGGCGACTGGGCCGGCTGCGCGCAGGCGCTGCGGGGCCACGGCATGCCGGCCGCCCTGCCCGATCCGGACGGGTCGGACGCGGTGCTGATCGATGGCCGCTGTTATCTGTTCGCGGACGAGGTGCGGGCCGTGCTGCTCGGCACGGTGGCACGCACCGGCTGAGCCCCGGCGGGCCACCCGCGGCCCATGAAACCGAAGAGCCGCCGGAGCTCGAATGGCCGCGGGGCAGCCCAGCTTCACTCGGCAATGCAAACCCGGTCGCGGCCGGACTGCTTGGCCTTCAGCATCGCCAGATCGGCCCGGTGCAATGTCTGCATGACGGATTCGCCCGCCCGCAGCGTGGCGATGCCGATGGAGACGGTCAGGCGTTCATCGGGCCGCGGCACCTGCGCAAGCAGCAGGCGCAGGCGTTCGGCCACCGCTGCCGCCCGGGCTTCCGAATGGCCCGGCAGCAGCACGCAGAACTCCTCCCCGCCGAGCCTGCCCAGCACGTCCTGCTGCGGCAGGGTCTGCCTCAACACCTCGCCCATCCCCCGCAGCACCGCGTCGCCCGCCGCGTGACCATGGCTGTCGTTGAGCCGTTTGAAATGGTCGATGTCCAGGTACAGCAGTGCGAGCGATGCCCCGGTGTCGCGCGCAAGGCCGGCCACCTGTTCCGCCTGGTGCAGGAACTCGGCCCGGCTGCGGGCGCCCGTGAGGGCATCCGTGGCGCTGAGCTCCGCGAGCCGGCATTCCTGGTCGAAGGCGCGGCGTTGGTAGTCCTGGACGCGGCGGTGGGTGACGAAGGCTGTGGCGAGGGCGATGCCCGCATAGAGCAGCGCGAAGACGGTGTCGGTCCGGTTGGCCGTGTGGTCGAACACGAAGGGCAGGAAGAAGGCATAGCAGGCCAGCGAGCCGCCGACCCACTGCGCCAACGTGATCCAGAAGAAGCTGGTGGTGACGACGACGATGATTGCCGCGGGGAGGAAGTACATGAGCGGCCGGTCGGTGCCGAGCGCGCCCAGATAGCAGTTGAGGCTCACCATGGCGATGGTCGCCATGCAGGCCAGGCCGTAGGTCTGGACCGAGGGTGCGCGGGCGATGAGGAAGGCGAAAAGCGCAGTGAGCGGCAGCAGCAGTACCCGCAGCCCCACATACTCGGGCATCGGGATCAGCAGCCGCGCCAGCAGCGCCGCCAAAGAACCGGCCACGGCGGTCACGCCCATCTCGACCGCCGTGAGCTGCAGGCGCTGGCGGGTGTGGTCCCGGTAGATTTCTTCTCGGTCGTCGGCGGGGGCGGTGCGCAGGCGCATCAGCTTCTCGTCCCCCCACCCAGTGCCTTGCGCTCGCGCCAGGCCGTCTGGACGAAGGGATCGGTCACCGCATAGACGCCATGGCCCTTGCGGATGATGAGGTTGGCGTCGCGCAGTTCGTCGGCCACGCGCTGCACCTGGTCGGCCGTCACCTCGCGAGCCAGTTGGGCGGTGTAGTCGGCCAGGGCCTGGGCGCCGAACAGGCCGGTGGCGTCGCCCTCGGCCCGGGCCACGCGGTCGAACACGGCGCCGGCGAGGGTGCCCAGGTCTTCCACCTTGCGCAGTTCCACGTCGGCCGCCGCCGTCTTGAGCGTGGCGGCGATCACAGGCAGGAAGCGGTCGGCCTCGGCCGGGTCGGCCTGCTGCAGCTGGCGCAGGGCGCGGATGAGCTCTTCCGGGCGCCGGCCCAGGGTGTCGAAGGCCTCGATGGCGACGGCCAGACTGGGCTGGACGCGGGCGCCTTCCAGGGCGATGCCGTCCAGCACATGGGCCACGTAGTCGCCGTCCAGCGTCGGGTAGTCGACCGAGGTTGCGCCGGCGAAGGCATGCCGGCCCTGCAGCGTCATGCCCACCACCTGGGCACGGTGCGAGCCCGTGCCGATGAAGATGAAGTGGCCGGGTGTGGCGGGCCGCGGGTTGATCGCGTCGCGTGCCGCCTTGATGGCCAGCAGCATCTGCGCGCCGTCTTCGCCGGCCAGCGCCTGCTGCACCTCGTCGACGATCAGCACCACGTCGGTCCGGGCCTTGTCGACCACCTCTGTCAGTGCGTCGGCCAGCGTCACGCCGCCCTTGGCGCCCACCTCGTTCAGCTGGAAGCCGAACTTGAAGCCGGCGGCGCCCACATCCAGCCCTTTGAGCCGCTTCAGGCGCGCGAGCACGCCCGAGGCAGGCGTCTGCAGTTCGCCCAGCGCGCGCTGGATCGCCGTGTGGATGAGCGTGGCGGGGTTGGCCCGCGTATCCGTCCAGAGGTCCACATAGATGACGATGGCGCCCAGCGCCTCCAGGGCCGGGATCAGGTCCTGCCGCAGGAAGGTGGTCTTGCCGGTCCGCCGCAGACCCGACAGGAACAGTCCGGAGCGCAGGCCCTGGTCGAGCAGGCCCGGACGCAGGAGCTGACGCGCCATCTGGTCGGCCAGGGCTGTACGGTGGAACAAGGTCATTTCGGCGATTTTACCCAGATCGGCTAATTAGCTGAAATCCATAAAACACGCGAAAGGGGCGGCCCCTGCGTGCGCCCGCCACGGACCGGCACGCGCGGGTACGCAGACGGGCCGTGGCTGCAGGCCCCGTCCCACAGCCACCTGCGTTGCGCCCGCACGCCGGGCGGCCGGACTGTGCATCGAAGGTTCGGCCAGACCGGTCGAGAGGCGACCGGTTTCACGTGACCAACTATGAAAGGAACAGTCACCATGAAGCAACGACAACAACAACGATCGCACCGTCTCCTCGCCTGCGCCCTGTTGGGCGGATTGCTGGCCGTCGGCGGCCATGCACAGGCCCAGGGCGTGGGGGTCGGAGTGGGCGTCAATGCTGACGTGAATGCATCCGGCTCCGCCGCCGGCCAGCGCGCGGGCGTTGGCATGTCGACGGGCACCAGTGCGGGTGCCAACGCCGGCACGACCCACAACGGCGCCCACGCGGGCGGCAGTGCCGGCGCCCAGACGAGCGGCGCCGGCAACGCGGCGGGTGGCGTGGGCAACGCGGTCGGCGGCGTGCTGGGCGGCGTGACCGGCGCCGTGGGCAATGCACCCACCGCCGTGGGCGGCGTGGCCAACAGGGTGGGCGGTGCCGCGAACACGGCCACCGGGGCCGCCACGTCTGCAGGCGGCGCGGCAGGCGGCCTGACCAACACCGTGGGCGGCTCGCTCAACGGCACGGCCGGTGCGGCGGGCTCGGCGGGCGGTGCATTGAGGGCGCCGGGTGCGGCTGTCGGCGGCAGCGGCAATGCCCAGGGCTCGGGCGCGGTGAACCTGCAGAAGTAATCCGCAGTCTCTGACTTGGAAGGCCCGCGGCGCGAAAGCGCGGCGGGCCTTTTGGCGTGGGCACAAGGTCAGGCTGGCATGGATGCTGCAAGGGAAAACCAGACTGCCGATTGTTAGACAATCCAACAAAATCCCCGCCGGCCTTCTTGCCAGACGCCGATCCATCCTTCCGCTTTTCATGACCCAGCCCATCCTGCGCATCAGCGGCCTCCACAAGCGCTTCGGCGATCACCATGTGCTGCAGGGCATCGATTTCGACGTGCAGCCCGGCGACCGCGTGGCCATCCTGGGCTCCAGCGGCTCGGGCAAGAGCACCTTCCTGCGCTGCCTCAACTTCATGGAAACGCCCAGCGCCGGACGGATCGAACTCAAGGGCCAGCCCATCGGCCAACCCGACGCGCGCGGCGGCGATGGCGTGCGCTACACCCAGGCCGAACTGGCACAGGTGCGACGGCAGGTCGGCATGGTGTTCCAGCAGTTCAACCTGTTCCCGCACATGACGGTGCTGGGCAACGTGATGGAAGGCCCCATCACGGTGCGCGGCATGGGCGCCGCGGCGGCCCGGGACATCGCCCTGCGCGAACTCGACAAGGTGGGCATGGCCCACAAGGCCGACGCCTATCCCGGCCACCTGTCTGGCGGCCAGCAGCAGCGCGTAGCCATCGCCCGCGCGCTGGCCATGGCGCCCGACGTGCTGCTCTTCGACGAGCCCACGTCCTCGCTCGACCCGGAGCTGGTGGGCGAAGTGCTCAACGTCATCCGCGACCTGGCCGAGGAAGGCCGCACGATGCTGCTGGTGACCCACGAGCTGGGCTTTGCCTATCACTACGCCAACAAGGTGCTCTTCCTGGCCGACGGCCTGATCTACGAAGCCGGCACCCCCGACGAGGTGCTCAAGCACCCGCGCAAGGAGCGCACGCAGCGCTTTCTCGAACGCTTCACGGCCTTCAGCTTCTGAATCGGCCGTTTCCTCATTCCGCGCCCTCTTCCCATGCAGCTTTCCAACCCCGCCTCCGCCACGAGCTCCCAGGCCTACCGGGCCGATGACCGCAACGAGCAGGTGCTCGTCTATCTCAACGGCGACTTCGTGCCCCGCAGCGAGGCCAAGGTGTCGATCTTCGATGCCGGCTACGTCTGCGGCGATGGCGTGTGGGAGGGCGTGCGGCTGGTCAACGGCCGCGTGATCTCCTTCGACGCCCACATCGACCGCCTGTTCGAAGGCGCCAATGCCATCGCCATGGACATCGGCCTGACCAAGCAGCAGGTCAAGGACGTGATCCTGCGCACCTTCGAGGTGAACGGCATGCACGACGGCGCGCATGCGCGCCTCATGGTGACGCGCGGCCTCAAGAAGACGCCCAACCAGGACCCGCGCTTCATCATCGGCAGCGCCACCGTGGTCTGCGTGGCCGAGCACAAGGTGGTGGACGCCGCGGCCAAGAAGCGCGGCCTGGCGCTGCACACCAGCACCATCCGCTGCAGCACGCCCGACGTGTTCGACCTGCGGCTCAATTCGCACAGCCGGCTCAACTTCATCCAGGCGCTGATCCAGGCCATCCACGTCGGCGCCGACGAAGCGCTGATGCTGGACACGAACGGCTTCGTCTCCAGCTGCAACTCGACCAACTTCTTCATCGTGCGCGGCGGCGCGCTGTGGACCTCGTCCGGGCGCTACTGCTTCAACGGCATCACGCGCGCCACGGTGCTGCGCCTGGCGCGCGAAAACGGCATCCCGGTGCACGAAGGCGACTACACGCTGGCGGAGGTCTATGCCGCCGACGAGGCCTTCGTCACCGGCACGCTGGGCGGCCTGACGCCCGTGGCGGCCATCGACGGGCGGCGCCTGCCGACCGAAGGCTACGGCCCGCTCACGCAGCGCCTGGCCGACCTGTACCAGGCCTACATCACGGCGCCGGCCGCCTGATTTCTCTTTTCTACCTGTCCACTTTGTAGGAGCGACGAATGAACATCCTGTCCCGCTTTGCCGCCGTCCGCCGCGGCCTGCTGGTCGGCCTGGTCGGCCTGGGTCTGCTGGCCGGCCTGCCGGCCCAGGCCCAGACGCTGGAGAAGGTCAAGAAATCCGGCGAGCTGCGCATCGGCGTGGCGCCCGGCGACCCGTGGTACTACCGCGACCCCGCCACCGGCCAGTGGACCGGCGTGGGCGTGCTGATGGGCGAGCAGATCGCCAAGAACATCGGCGTGAAGATGGTGCCGGTCGAGACCACCTGGGCCAACAGCGTGGCCGGCCTGCAGTCGGGTCAGTTCGATGTGATGTTCGTGCTCGATGCCACCGAAGAGCGCAAGCGCGCCATCGACTTCCCTACCGCGCCCATGCTCTGGTACGCCCAGGGCGTGCTGGCCAAGGACGGCCTGACGGTCAAGAACTGGAGCGACCTGGACAAGCCCACCGTGCGTGTCGGCGTGGCCCTGGGCACCGCCACCGACCGCGATCTCACCAAGCGCCTGCCCAACGCCAGGATCGAGCGCTTCACCAATACCGACGAGACCGTGGCCGCCTTCAATGCCGGCCGTGTGGATGCCATCGGCTTCTACCACTCGGTGCTGACCATCGCGTATTCCAAGATCAAGAAGGGCAGCGTGCAGATCCCGCAGCCGGTGGTCGCCATCGCCACCAGCGCCGGCGTGCGCAAGGAGCAGGACCCGGCCTTCCGCGACATGCTCGACGAGCAGTTCAAGAAACTCTATGCCTCGGGCCAGACGCAGGCGCTGTACGCCCAGTACCTCAAGACCAAGGGGCTGGATCCGGACAAGATGCCTGGCGTGACCAAAGAGTCTCTGGAGAAGTAGTGACACCCCCCAAGTCGCTTCGCGACTCCCCCCTCTCTGTCGCCTTCGGCTTGGAGGGGGGCGCACCCGGTGGCCTGGCAGAGCCAGTTCCACGGGTGCCTTGGCATGGCCTGCTCCGCGGCCATTCGAGTCGCCCTCGCGCCATCCGGGTTGCGCGCGGCGCCACGGACACATGACATGAACTACGACTGGGACTTCGGCGCGGTCTGGGAATACCGCCAGATGCTGCTGACGGGCGTGCTCGGCACCTTCCGCATCGCGGCGGTGGCCATTGCCATGGGCGTGCTCATCGGCGCCGTGCTGGCCACCATGCGCCTCGCGAAGACGCGCTGGCTGCAGTGGCCGGCGCTGTGGTTCACCGAGTTCTACCGCAACACACCGCCGCTGGTGCACTTCTTCTGGGCCTTCTATGCGCTGCCCGTGGTGCTGGGCGTGAGCCTGGACCCGTACGTGGCGGCCATCATCGCCCTTTCGACCCAGTCGGGCGCCTTCTATGCCGAGGTGTTCCGCGGCGGCGTGGTCAGCATCGACCGCGGCCAATGGGAAGGCGCCCGCGCGCTGGGCATGCGTCCGCCCGCGGTGCTGCGGCGCGTGGTGCTGCCCCAGGCGCTGCAGCGCATGCTGCCGCCCTTCATGGAACGCTCCTTCGAGCTCATCAAGACCACCGCCCTGGCCTCGACGCTGGCGTACTCCGACCTGCTCTACCAGGCCATGCAGGTCAACAGCATCACCTTCCGCCCGCTGGAGGTCTACACCGTGGTGGCGGCCATCTTCTTCGTCACGCTGTTGGTCCTCAGCACGCTGGCGCACCTGCTGGAGGCGCGGCTGACCCGCGCCACCCGGCCCGTTTCCGCAACCGCGAGGTGACCGGCATGGACTTCTCCTGGGACTTCACCCCGGTGCTGCAGAACTGGCCCGTGCTCCTCAAGGGCGTGGGCATGACGGCGCTGCTGTGGGTCATCGCCTTTCCGCTGTCGATGGTGCTGGGCCTGCTGCTGTCGCTGGCCACCGGCTCGGGCCGGCGCGTGCCGGTGCTGCTGGGGCGCAGTTGGGTCGAACTGTTCCGCAACACGCCCGTGATGGTGCAGCTGATCTGGTTCTTCTATGCCTTCCCGATCCTCACCGGCGTGCAACTCACGCCGCTGGTGGCGGCGCTGTGCGGACTGGTGCTCAACGCTTCGGCCTACTGTTCCGAGATCTTCCGCGGCGGCATCGCGTCGCTGCCCGTCGGGCAGTGGGAAGGCGCTCGCGCGCTGGGCATGACGCGCACCCAGCTGATGCGCCGGGTCATCGTGCCGCAGGTGCTGGCGCGCATGCTGCCCGCCTTCACCAACCGCGGCATCGAGCTGGCCAAGAACACCTCCATCGCGTCGGTCATCGCGGTGCAGGAGCTGATGTACCAGGGCCGCGCGCTGTCGGCCGCCTTCTACCGGCCGCTGGAGATCCTCACGGCCGTGGGCCTGATCTACTTCGTGCTGATCTACCCGGGCTCGTACCTGGCCTCGCGGCTGGAGAAGCGCTTCGCGCTGCGGGCCTGAAGCCCTTGCACCCCGCGAGCCGCATCAGCCCCTGGCCGAGAATCGCGCGCACACCATGAGCAGCATCCCCCGTTTCGAGCCCCTGCCCACGCTGACCCGCCGCGACCAGGTGGCCGAGACGCTGCGCCGCGCCATCCTCTCGGGCCGCATCGCGCCGGGCACGCAGCTGGTCGAAAGCCGTCTGGCCGGCGACCTGGCCGTGAGCCGCGGCCTGCTGCGCGAGGCCATCCGCGAGCTGATCGAAAGCGGCCTGGCCACCAACCGGCCCTATGCCGGCACCTTCGTCACCGAGGTCAATGCCGCCGTGCTGCGCGACGTCTACGAGATGCGACGCGTGATGGAAAGCCAGGCCTACCGCCGCATCTGGCCGCTGCGCGACGCCGCCTTCCGCGATGAGCTGCAGGCCCGCTTCGACCACATGATCGCGGCCGTGCGCAGCGACGACCTGTCGGAGGAAATCCGCGCCGAGGCGCATTTCCACGGCCTGGTCTACGAGCGTTGCGGCAACCACCTGATGCCCGCGTTCTGGCAGCAGATGACGCAGAAGATCCAGCTCGGCTTCGCCATCTGCCAGATCGCGCATGCGCCCAAGGTGGACTTCGAGGCCAACCACCGGCGCTTCCTCGACTGCGCGCTGGGCGAGAGCCTGGACGAGATGGTGAGCGAGCTGAACGTGCACCTGGACCGCGGTCTGGCGACGATCCAGTTCGAAGCGGGCGCGGCCGCAGCCGCCTGAGCCATGACGAAGGCCGCTGCGGCCAGCTCCTGAGGCCAAACGTCCGACCGCCACTTTGGGCGGCGTCTGCGGCCTGGTGTCAAGTCGCTGAGCAAGCGCTCATGGCGCTCCCGCCGGAAGCCCTCCACCCATCAGGCCTCCCTTGAGGAAACGGAGGTAGGTCTTCATCACCGCATCTGGTATGCCGGAAGACTGCGTCCGTCGATGCAGGTGGTAGAGGTACAGGTAGTCCCGCGCGGCAATGAGCAGATAGGCCAGCGTGGCGAGTTCATCTTCACCGTAGTTGATGATTTCTCCATCTCGCTTCGCACGCTTGAGAAACTTCACGTAGCGACGCACCACCTCTTCGTGGTGACGGGACCAGGCCTTGGGCGCCTCAACTTCCGCTTCGTTGAGGACGCGCCAGAACCACGGGTTTTCCGAAAGGTATTCGAAGACTGCGCGGGCGCCTACCTCCTCCACCTCGAAGAAGCCCTTGGCGCCGTGCGCACGCTGGCGCACGAGCTCGAGCATCTGGACGCCGAAGTACGGCAGGAGCTCGTCGAAGAGCGCTTGCCGAGATTCGAAGTAGAGGTAGAAGGTGCCTTGGGCAATGCCTGCCTCTGCCGTGATGCGCTGGACTGAAGCATCGCGGTAGCCGAACTCGCCGACCACCTTGGCGGCAGAGACCATCAGGCGATCGCGGGTGCGCGCTGCCTTCTCCTCGCGGCTGAGTCGCACAGCGGCTGATTTTTTTCTCGCGGTGCGAGGGATGCCTGTCGCGGCGGCCAATACGCGTCCTTTCTGGCTTCGCTCGACGGCGAATAGCCTCCGTCCCAGTCTACTGAAGCGGCTCGGCGTGCCGAGCCGCAGCGTTTTCCCTAGTGGTCAGCGCATCGGATCGGACGAAACTGAATTATGACTCATCGTTCATTTTGTTTGTGTGATGCTGAACAGCCCTGCCTTTGAAGCCGAACAACGCTTTCGCCAGGAAGTGCGCGACTACTGCGAGAACGAGCTGCCGCGCAACGTTCGCGACAAGGTGCAGGCGAACCTCTTTCTGACCAAGGAAGACAACCTCGCCTTCCTTCGTTCGTTGGCACCCCGCGGATGGGTGGCCGGCCACTGGCCGCGGGAACACGGCGGCGCGGCATGGACGCCGCTTCAACGCTTCGTGTTCGAGGAGGAGAGCATGCGCTGCGGCGCGCCGTGGCTGATTCCGTTCGGCGTGAACTACGTCGGGCCGGTGATCTACACCTTCGGCTCCGAGGCGCAGAAGCGACGCTTCCTGCCGCCCATCCTGTCGTCGCAGGAGTGGTGGGCGCAAGGCTATTCCGAGCCCGGTGCCGGCTCGGACCTGGCCGGGCTCAAGACGCGGGCTGTGCGGCGCGGCGACCGCTACGTCGTCAGTGGCCAGAAGATCTGGACCAGCTATGTGCAATGGGCCGACTGGATGTTCTGCCTGGTGCGCACCAGTGACGAAGGCCGGCCCCAGCAGGGCATCTCGTTCCTGCTCATCGACATGCGCAGCCCCGGCGTGCAGGTGCGTCCAATCCGCACCATGGACGGCTGCCATCATGTCAATGAAGTTTTCCTCGATGAGGTCGAGGTGCCCGTGGAGATGCTCGTGGGCGAGGAGGGCAAGGGTTGGAGCTACGCCAAGTTCCTGCTGTCCAACGAGCGCATCCTCTCGGCCGAGACGGGCCGCGCCACGCGCCAGCTGCAGCACCTTCGTGCGTTGATGGCCGAGGCGCCCAGCGATGCGGTGCGCAATCTCCCCGTCTTCGAGCGGCGGCTGGCCGAGCTGGAACTGCGCCTGCATGCGCTGCGTGCCTTCTGCCTTGCCTACGCCCGCACCATGGACCCGGCGGCACCACCGGGGGTCGAAGCGTCGATCATGAAGATCCGCGGCACCGAGCTGCAGCAGGCCATTGCCGAGGCCACGCTGGATTGGCTGGGCGCCGCAGCCGTGGTCTACGACCCCCTTTTCGTGAACGCCGACACCCTCGCGTCCCCCGTGGGGCCTGCCACGACGCCCGGTGCAGTGCGCGAGTATTTGCATGGCCGCGCGTCGACCATCTATGGCGGCTCCAACGAGATCCAACGCAACATCATCAGCAAAGCGGAGCTCGGCCTGTGAACCCGACGACCTGGATGGACGACACCGATCAGGCCCTCGAATCGGCTGCGCGCCGGTGGGTTGCACAGCGCCATCGTTTCGAGGACCGGCAGCACCTCGCGCCCGACAGGCGTCGCCATGATCCGGCACTTTGGCGCTCTCTTGCGGAGCTGGGCTGGTTCGCGGTCGCGACCTCCGAGACCCACGGCGGCTTCGGCCTGCGCCCGTCGTCCATCGCCCTGCTCTGCCAGATCGCGGGAAGCGCATTGCTCACGGAGCCGCTGCTGAGTTGCGGTGCACTCGCACCGCAGCTGATCGAAGCGCTGGGCGACGCCACGCAAAGGTCGAAGTGGCTGCCTGACATGCTGCAAGGCACCCGCCTTGTGGTTGCCCTGGTCCCACCCGATCAGGATGTGGGGCCGGGCGTCACGCTCACGGCAGACGGTCGACTGCAGGGCCGCCTCGAGGTGGCGGTGGATGCGGACATCGCCGATGCACTGCTGATTCCTGCAGATGGCCGGCTCTGGTACCTGCCGGTCTCAGCAAGCGGCGTGCAACGCCAGCCGTATCCGCTGCTCGACGGACGTGGGGCTGCCACGGTGCATCTGGCCGCAGCGATTGCCGAGCCGCTGGCCGACCCCGAGCGTCGCTTTGCCGATGCCATGGCCCAGGCCCGCGCACTGGCGGCCGTCGCGGTGGCGTCGGATTCGCTCGGCCTGATGCAGTCGGCCTTCGATCAGACCCTGGACCATCTGAAGACGCGGCGGCAGTTTGGCATGCCCATCGGCAGCAACCAGGCCCTTCAGCACCGTGCGGTGGATGCATACATCCGGATCGCCGAAAGCCGTGCGGTCATCGACGAAGCGGTTGCAGCCTTGTGCGGCAACGCCCCACCCGTCGAGGCGGCGCGTGCCGTGCATGCTGCCAAGGCGCTGGCCTGCGAGAACGCCCGCAAGCTGACGCAGGAAGCGGTGCAGATGCACGGCGGCATCGGCATCACCGAGGAACACCCCGCCAGCCACTATCTGCGCCGCGCCCGTGTCAACGCGCAATGGCACGGCGCCGAGGATCTGCACCTGGCTGCGTTCGTCCGCGCCGGCGGCGCGCCCACTCCACAGGAGATCTGAATGGACTTTTCCAGCTACACCTGCATCGAGTTCGAGCGCCAGGGTCGCGTGCTCACCATTGCGCTCAACCGGCCCGAGCAGCGCAATGCGGTCAATGCGCGGCTGCACCACGAGCTGTCCCGCGTCTTCACCGACGCGCAACGCGACGAAGGCAGCGACATCGTCGTCCTCACCGGCCGAGGCCGTGCCTTCTGTGCCGGTGGCGACATCGACTGGATGCAGCAGTCAATCGATGAGCCCGCCGAGTTCGAGCGCACCGCCCGAGAGGCAAAAGACATCGTCTATTCGCAGCTCGACCTGGAGAAGCCGCTGATCTGCAAGCTCAACGGGCACGCGACCGGCCTGGGCGCCAGCCTTGCATTGCTGAGCGACGTGATCATCGCCTCCGACGAGGCTCGCATCGGCGATCCGCATGTGAGCGTGGGCCTGGTGGCCGGCGACGGCGGCGCGTTGATCTGGCCGCAACTGGTGGGTTATGCCAAAGCCAAGCGCTATCTGCTGACCGGCGAACTGCTGGGTGCCAAAGAGGCCGAGCGCATCGGTCTGCTCACCGAGGTGGTGCCGCTCGCACAGCTCGACGGCGCCGTCGACGCCTTGGCATCCCAGCTGGCATCGGGCGCCACCAAGGCCATCCGCTGGAGCAAGATCACCGCCAACCTGCCGTTGCGCCAGCTGTTCCACAGCTACTTTGATGCCGGCGTGGCCTACGAATGCATGTCCAACCTCACCCAGGACCATGCCGAGGCCGTGCGCGCCTTCCGCGAGAAGCGCAAGCCCGTCTTCAGCGGGCGCTGAGCCTGCCTTTGTCGTCCCTGACCTTCCACCGCCACCAAGAGCAATCCGGAGACACACCATGACATCCCTGCATCGCCGCACCCTCTTCAAGCAGGCCGCCGTCGCGGCGACCGTCGCCAGCATGCCGGCCTGGGTCCGTGCCCAGTCCGGGCCGCTGCGCATCGGGCTCATCACGCCGCTGAGCGGCCCACAGGAGTTCATCGGCTCCTACGTGAAGAACGGCGCCGAGATCGCGGTGGAGCAGATCAACAAGGCGGGGGGAATCCTGGGCCGTCAGGTGGCCCTGGAACTGCGCGACGACAAGGCCAATCCGGCCGCTGCGCTCGCGGCGGCACGCGAGCTGCTCGGCGCCGGCATCAACCTGCACACCGGCGGCATCTCCAGCGCCGTGGTGCTTGCGCTGGCGCCGGTGATGCAGCAGGAGAAGGGCGTCTTCATGACCTGCGGCGCGGGTACCGAGAAGATGAACCACGAGAACTACTCGCCCAACGTGTTCCGCCCCGGCGACGCGCCCGATGCACGCACCCGGGCGCAGGCCAAGCTGATGGCACAGAAGTACCCTCAGATCACGCGATGGACGGGCCTGGTGCCCGACCACGAATATGGTCGCACCACCTGGAGCATCTTCGTCGACGCGTTGCTGGAGTTCTATCCGGCACTCACCGGCAAGAAGCCCGAGATCATCGATCCGGTGCTCATGCCTTATGGGGTTTCCGACTACCGCAACTCGATCACCCAGGCGCTGCGCCAACCGGCGGACGGCGTCTTCAACTGCACCTATGGCGGCGATGCGATCACCATGTTCCAGCAGGCCCGCGGCTTCGGCCTGATGAGCCGCTACAAGGTCATCTGCGACGCCGCCAACGAGTTCCTCGTCGCGCGCGGACTCAAGCAGCAGCTGCCGCCGCAATGGACGGGCATGCACTACTACGCTGCTGCCAACAAGGGCAACCCGATCAGCGACCGCTTTGTGGCCGACTACGCGGCACGCACCAAGGACCCCGAGCCCCTGGGCTGGGCCGCAGAAGCGCATGCCAGCCTATACGCCCTGCAGAAGGCCATCGAGAAGGGCAAATCGACGGACACGGAGGCCGTTATCGCCAACCTCAAGGGCCTGACCTGGGACACCGTGACGGGGCCGCGCACCATGCGCGCCGAGGACAACCAGGCCATCAAGGATGTCGAGCTCGTCTATCTCGAGCCGGCCGATGATGCGAAGGGCTACAAGGTCGCCCAGTACGTCAAGGTGGACGGGAAGTCGGTCCTGTTCCCGCCGACCCCGGGCAAGAAGCTGCAGTTGCGCACTGCCTGAGGACGGTCCCGTCATGGCGCTGTCGGACATTGCCACGCTGCTTGTGAACAGCCTGACCTGGGCCATGGCGACCTTCCTCGTCGCCGCCGGCCTCACGCTGGTGTTCGGAACGCTGCACATCCTCAACTTCTCGCACGGCGGCTTTTTCATGATCGGTGCCTACGCGGCGTATTCGCTGACGCAGGCGCTGGGCGGCGCGGGCTCCATCGCGTTCTACCTGTTCGCGTCGCTGGCGGCCGGGGTGGCCGTGGCGCTGCTGGGTCTGGTGGTCGACCGCCTCGTGTTGCGGCGGCTGTCGGGCGTCGACGACGCCTATGTGCTGATCGCCACCTATGCCCTTCTTCTGGTGTGCGAAGGGTCCACCAAGCTGCTGTGGGGCCTCAACTATCACAGTGTGATGCCGCCTGCGGTGCTGGACGGCGCCTGGTTGCTCGGCGACGCCGTGCTCCCGCGCCTGTCGCTCTTCATCATCGTGTGCGGTGTCGTGGTGTACCTGGGGCTGGAGGGCTTTCTCAACCGGACCGCGCCTGGCCGGCTCGTCAAGGCGATCGCGGCCGATGCCTGGATGGCCCGTCTGCTGGGCATCCGGGTGCGCTGGGTGTACACCGGCGCGGTGGCGCTGGGGTTTGCGCTGGCCGGACTGGCCGGCGGGCTGCTGTTGTCCAACCAGACCTTGTCGCCGACGCTGGCCAGCGCCTTCGTGATCCAGGCCTTCGGCGTCATCATCATCGGCGGCATGGGCAGCATCAGTGGCGCTTTTGTGGGGTCGCTGTTGCTCGGGTTGATCGACGCGGTGGGGCAGTGGGTACTGCCCGGTCTGCCCGGTCTGCCCTTCTTCCTGGCCATGACGCTGATATTGCTGCTTCGCCCACAGGGCCTCATGGGAAAGGCCCGCGCATGAACGCCGCTTCCGCGCCCGTCAAGCGGGGCGTCGCCATCTCCCGGCGCGACTGGATGGTCCTGGCTCTTCTGGTGCTGGTGTCGCTGCTGGTGCCGGCCGGGCTGAACCGCGGGCTGGTCTTCATCGCCGGCATGATCTGGATCAACGCGGTCTTCGGGCTCGCCTTCAACCTCCTGTTCGGCATGTCGGGTGTGCTCAGCTTCGGCCAGGCGATGTTCTTCGCAGCCGGCGCCTACCTCTGCGCGCTGCTGCTGCAGTCGCAGGCGGTGCCTTTCGTGCTGATGGTGCCGCTGGCCGGGCTGCTGGGTGCGGCTCTGGCCACGGCGGTGGGCGTGGTGGCGTTGCGGCGTAGCGAAGGCGTGTACTTCGCCATCCTCACCTTGGCCTTCGCCGAGTTGGTGCATCTGCTGATCGCCAACACCTCGGTGCTGGGCCGGAACGACGGGTTGGCCGGCCTGGCGCGCCCACGTCTGGGCGGAGCGACCTGGGGGCTCGATCTGGCGCAGGGTGACCGCTTCTACTTCGCCATCGTCGTCACATGCGCACTGCTCATTGCGTTCGTGCGCTGGCTGCAGGGGACCCCCTTTGCGCGGGCCCTGCAGGCGCTCAAGCAGGACCCGGACCGCGCGGAGTTCCTGGGCATCCCGGTCAAACGGCATCGGCTGGCAATCTTCGCCATCGCGGGGGGTGTCACGGCTGCTGCCGGTGCGCTGGTGGCGCCCTGGGCCCAGATCGTGACGCCGGAACTGGCGCATTGGTCCAACTCCACCAACCCCATCCTCTACACGCTTCTGGGTGGTAGCGCGTATTTCTGGGGGCCGGTGCTGGGCGCCATCGTTCTGTCGTGCGTGTTCTACGCCACCCGCACACTGGTCGGGCTCTCGGACATGGTCACCGGCCTGCTGCTGCTCGGGGTGGTGTTGTCCTTGCCAGGTGGCATTCTGGGTCTGGTGGATCGGCTGCGTCGCCCGGCGCCGGAAGCTCTCACCCGCCCCGCGACTCCTCGGGAGGCCACGCGATGAGCAACCCCAGTGGCGATCGGCAGAGCACCCCGCCCCCAGGCGACGCTGAAGGCCGCTTCGCGGCCGCCCGCCTGGAAGCCCTGGGCCTGATCAAGGCGTATGGACGCATCCCAGTCCTGCGCGACGTGAGCCTGGCGGTCGAGCCGGGCGAATCGCACGTGGTCATCGGCCCCAACGGTGCAGGAAAGACCACGCTGTTCAAGGTCCTCACGGGAGAGCTCGTGGCCGACCGGGGGCAGGTGCGTTTTGCGGGCAAGGATCTGGGCCGGATGCCCGCCCATGCGCGGGTGCACCGCGGCTTCGGCCGGACCTTCCAGGTGGCCAAGGTCTTCACCGGTCTGTCCGTGCGCGACAACCTGCGCGTCGCTCTGGAGGCGCGGGAGCGCCGGGCCCGGCCGTGGCGCGGCATCTCGCGCGCGACAGCGAGGGGCTTCGAGGAGGCGATGCCGCAACTGCTGGCCGACACCGGCTTTGCCGGTCGGCCTGACGTGTCAGCGGGCAGCCTTCCGTATGGCGACCGCAAACGGCTCGAACTGGCAATGGTGCTGGCCCTGCAGCCGACCATCCTGTTTCTTGATGAGCCCACGGCCGGCATGTCGGCTGCAGAGAGGCAGGCCACGGTGACGCTGCTCAATGCCGTGCGGCAGCGCCATCGGTTGTCGATGCTGCTGACCGAGCACGACATGGACGTCGTCTTCGGCCTGGCTGACCGCATCTCCGTACTGCACCACGGTGAGCTCATCGCTTCGGGCACGCCCGCGCAGATCCGCGCCGACGCCCGGGTGCAGGAGGTCTATCTGGGCGCCGAGGAGGACATGGCACATGCTTGAGATCCGAGGTCTGCAGGCTTCCTACGGCGACAGCCAGGCGCTGTTCGGTATCGACCTGCGTGTGCCCGCCGGTGCCGGCGTGGCCCTGCTCGGGCGCAATGGCGCGGGCAAGTCGACGCTCATGAAGTCCGTGCTGGACGCGGGCCCGCGCACGCAAGGAGAGTTGCGCTTCAACGGCGTGGCCCTGCAGGGGCAGTCCACCGAGGCGCGCGCGCGGATGGGCCTGGCGCTGGTGCCGGAGGACCGTCGGCTCTTCGCGACTCTGACCGTCCGGCAGAACCTGGAGCTGGCCTGGTATGCCGCGCCCCGTGACCGACCCCGCATGACCGTGGACGCGGTAGTAAAGCTGTTTCCCCTGCTAGCTCCGCTGCTGGAGCGGCTGGGCGATCAACTCTCTGGCGGCCAACAGCAACTCGTGGCCGTCGCGCGGGGCCTGATGGCATCGCCGGCCCTGCTGATGCTCGACGAACCGGCAGAAGGCTTGGCGCCCAAGGTGGCCAACGACCTTGCGCGCGAGGTGCGCGCGGCACGGACGGCGCTGGGCCTGACGGTGCTGGTGGCCGAGCAGAGCATCGCCTATGCGCGGCAGTGCACCGAATACGTGTACCTGCTGGACAGCGGCCAGATCGTCTTCGCCGGCGACTGGGCCGCGTTCGATGCCGACCCGCAACTCAAGATGCGCTATCTGGCCGTGTGAAGCGGCCGCCTGAGGAGATCCGAGGATGAAGACCGACGTGAGCGGCTGGCAGTTGCAGTGGGACGCGGCCCGCGCCCGAGAGTGGTGGGCCGACGGCCGATGGCCTCGCCGCACCGTGGCCGCGGCGCTGCGCGACATGGCCGAGCGCGAGCCGGACCGGGTCACGCAGGTCTGCGGTGGCACGCCGGTGACCGCCGGCGCAGTGTGGTCGCAGGCCCGCGCGCTGGCGTCGTACCTGCAGGCGTCCGGCTTCCGCCCAGGCGATGTGCTGGCCTTTCAGACCCCCAACTGGCACGAAGCGGCTGTCATCGATGTGGCCGCCTGCCTGCTGGGCGTGGTCGTGTGCCCGATCGTGACCATCTATCGCGACAAGGAGGTCGAGCTGATCCTTGCGGACAGCCGTGCCAAGGGCATCTTCATCGCGCCCGAGTTCCGCGGCTGGGACCATGCCGCCATGCTGGAGCGCTTGCGGCCCCATCTGCCCGACCTGGCCCATGTGTGGACCGTGCGTGGCCCGCACGGCTCCGGTCGCGATCTGCGTGAGTTGGTCGCCAATGCCCCGCCGCCCGCGCCGCTGCCGGCCGTGTCCACCCAGGCGGTCAAGCTGGTGCTCTACACATCCGGCACCACCGGGCGACCGAAGGCGGTACTGCACACGCACGACACGCTGATCCGCGCCACGCTGATGTGCGCCCGGCACTGGGGCCTGAAGGCGGGCGACACGACGCTCATGCCGTCGCCCTTGACCCATGTCACGGGCTTCAGCCACGGCATCGAGATGCCCTTCTATGTCGGCACACGCTGCGTGCTGATGGAGCGGTGGGACGCGGCCCGCGCCGCGGACATCATCGAGCAAGAGGGCGTGTGCTTCACCATCGGCGCCACGCCGTTCCTGCAGGAGCTGATGGATGTGGCCGAACGCGAGCGGCGCCGCTTGCCATCGCTACGGCTGTTTCCCTGTGGCGGCGCCGCAGTTGCGCCGGAAGTCATCCATCGCGTGTCGCGCGTCCTCCCGGGGTGTACCGCCTTTCGCGTCTATGGCTCCAGCGAGGCGCCCATGATCACCCTGGGATTCAGCCGTCCCGACCAGGCCCGCCTGGCGGCCGAGACCGACGGCGAGGTGGTGGACTACGAGGTGCGGGTGCTCGACCCTGCCGGCCATCCGCTGCCGCCGGGCGGTGAGGGTGAGATCTGCGCGCGGGGCCCTTCGCTCTTCGTCGGCTATGTCGACCCGCAGCAGACCCGCGAAGCCTTCGATGAAGACGGCTTCTTCCACACCGGCGACGTCGGCTATCTCACGCCCGACAACGCGGTGGTCTTCACGGGTCGGATCAAGGATCTGATCAACCGCGGTGGCGAGAAGATCAGCGCCAAGGAGGTGGAGGATCTGCTGCACCAGCATCCTTCGGTGACGGGCGCCGCAGTGGTTGCCATGCCCCATGCCCGGCTGGGAGAGACCGTGTGCGCCTTCCTGATCCTGCGCGCCGATGCCCCGCAGGAGACATCGGGAATCGAGGCAATGCTGGCGGCTGCGGGTGTCGCGCGGCAGAAGCTGCCCGAGCACTACTTCCTGGTCGGGGAATTTCCCACCACGGCCTCCGGCAAAGTCCGCAAGGATGTACTCCGTGCCCAGGCTCGGGAGGGCGCCCCGCCCCTTCACAGCCAACCCCCCGCGCGGATGGCCGATTCGGGAGATGTCAAGGCGTAGCGCCGACGCTGGCCGCCCTACCCCACCCGGCTCGCAATCAGCACCGCATTCGTCCCGCCGAACGCAAAGGCGTTGGACATCACATGCCGGATGTCGCCGTTGGCGCGTGGCGCCAGGCCGTGCACGAGGTCCACGCCCAGGGTGGAGTCGGGCGCGGTGGCGCTGGCGGGCAGCTGGCCGAGTTCCATCGCGCGCAGGGCGCACAGCAGTTCGATGGCCCCGCCGCCGCCCATGATGTGGCCGTGCAGCGCCTTGGTGGCACTCACCGGCACACCGCGCGCACCGAAGATCTCGGCCAGCGTGGCGGCCTCGGCGGCATCGCCGGCGACGGTGCCGGTGCCGTGCGCATTCACATGGCCGATGTCGCTGGCGGCCAGACCGGCGTCGGCCAGCGCGGCGCGTACCGCGCGCACCTGGCCTTCGCTGTTCGGGTTGCTGATGTGGCTTGCATCGCAGCTGGTGCCGTAGCCGGCCAGCAGCGCCTGCACATCCACGCCGCGGCGCTCGGCCGAGGCGACCGATTCGATGATCACCGCGCCCGCACCCTCGCCCAGCGCGAAGCCCGCACGGTCGGCCGAGAAGGGCCGGCAGGTGTGGGCGGCATGCGCCTCCAGCGGCGCCAGCACGCGCATGGCCTGCCAGCTGGCGATCACGCCCGGCGTCAGCAGGGCCTCATGACCGCCGGCGATGGCCACGTCCACCCAGCCGCCGCGCACGGCCCGCATGGCCTCGCCGATGGCCACCGCCGACGAGGCGCAGGCGCAGGCGTAGCCCACGGCCGAGGCGCGTGCGCCGAAGGCCAGCGCAAGCTCGGCCACGGCCGCATTGGGCATGGTCGTCAGCACCGTGGTGGGCCGCAGGCGGCGCTTGCGGCCGTAGAGCTGCTCGGTGGACTGGTCGAAGCTGCTCGCGCCGCCCATGCCCGTGCCCCAGAACACGCCCAGGCGCTCGGGCGCCGGCTGGCGGCTGCTCTCGAACAGGCGCGACTGCTCCGCCGCCTCGAAGGCGGCGCTCAGGGCCATCGCCGTGCCGCGGTCGAGCGTCACGCCCGAAGGGGCGCGGCTCTTGCGCTCGTCGAACTCGCTGCAGGCCGCCACGCCGACGGTGAAGCGCTCCACCCCGTCGATGACGACTTCGCGCGGTGCGATGGCGCACTGGTTGGCGGCCAGCGCCCGGTCCAGGGCCTGGACGCTGGTGCCCAGCGGGCTGACCAGGCCCAGACCGGTGATGGCGACGGGCGTGCTCACAGCGTCACCTCGGCCTGGCCTGCGTCGAGGGTGCTCATGCGTGGGCCGGCGTGGCGCCGCCGGTCTGCTGCTGTGCCATGTGCGCGTCGATGGCGTCGCACAGGTCGCCCAGGGTGATGCCGGCCTCGCGCGGGTCCAGGCGCTCTTCGGGCAGGCGCAGCTTGAGCGCGTCCTCGACCGAGAAGATGAATTCCATCAGTGCCAGGGAGTCGAGGCCCAGGTCGGCCAGCGGCACCTCGGGGCGCAGCAGGGCCGGGTCGCAGCGGTGCTCTTCCTGGGCGATGCGGGCGATGGTCTGGAAGGTGGTCGACGGCATGGATCAGCTTTGGTTGGAGGTGGAAGGGGCGCGGCCCTCGGCCACGGCGCGGGCGAACTCGATCGTCTCCTCGGCCACCTGGCGGCGGTCGTTGTCGATCGAGATCATGTGGTAGCTGTTCTCGAGCACCACCGTGTGCAGCGGCGCATGCTTGAGGCCCTGGGTGAGCAGGTCGATGTTGGACAGGCTGGCCACCTCGTCCTCGCGGGCATGCAGAGCCAGCACGGGACAGCGCACGCGGTCGAGGCTGCGGCGCACGGCGCGGCGCAGGCGGTCGTATTCGCGCAGATGGGCCACGCCGATGGCGGCGCAGCCGGCGCGGGAGATCTGGCGGTCCTTGAGCTCCTGCTCGATCCATTCGCGCACGCGCTGGTTCTTGACGCCGTAGGGCGCGCGCTCGCGGTAGCGCCACAGGCGGCCCAGCGGCGTGTACAGGGCCAGCGGCAGCAGCCAGCGGCTGCGGCCCACGCTCCAGCCGTCCATGCGCAGCGTGGTGGACATCAGCACCACGCCGGCCGCGGCCTGCCCCAGCCGCGCCACGGCGGCCAGGGCCAGCGCGGCGCCGGCCGAGATGCCGGCCAGCAGCACGGTGCCGTACTGCTGCTTGAGCTGCGCGAACTCGGCGCACACCCGGTCCACCCATTGGTCGAAGCCGGTGCTGCGCTGGCCATCGGCATCGAAGGAATAGCCCGCGATGTGGGGCGCGCTCACATGCCAGCCGCTTCGGCGCAGCGAGGACTGCAGGTGCAGCAGTTCGTCGGCGGTGCTGCACAGGCCGGGCAGCAGCAGCACGGCGCCGCGCACGGGGGACGCAGCAGCGTCGGACAGGAAGGATGCGGTCATCGTCGGCTCCACGGACCCCTGCCTCGTGCGGGCGGGCCATCCGTCGTTGGGGCCGCAGATTACGCAGCGCTGCCTGAAGAAAGTCCCAAGAAATCCTGAAGACTTCTTCAGGCGGAAAACGGGCTTGCAAAGGCATACTGCCTGCCCCATGTGCCCGCCATTGCCCACGCCCGATGCGCATCCTCCTGGTTGAAGACGACCGCAAGGCCGCCCGCGTGCTGGCGCGCGGCCTGCAGGAGGAGGGCTTCGTGGTCGACGTGGTCCATTCGGCCGAAGAGGCGGACGAAGAGGCCTTCGTCACTGCCTACGGCCTCATCGTGCTCGACCGCATGCTGCCCGGCCAGGACGGCCTGGGCTGGTGCCGCGACCTGCGCGAACGCGGCGTGACCACGCCCGTGCTCATGCTCACCGCCCGCGATGCATTGGTCGACCGCGTGGAGGGCCTCAACCTCGGCGCCGACGACTACCTGACCAAGCCCTTCGCCTTCGACGAACTGCTGGCGCGCGCGCGGGCGCTGCTGCGCCGCTCGGACCTGGCCCGACCCTCGGTGCTGGTGGTGGGCGCGCTGCGGCTCGATCCGCTCAGCCATGCCCTCACCGGCCATGGCCAGCCCATCGACCTCACGCAGAAGGAGTTCGCGCTGCTGCACATCCTGATGCGCCATCCGGGCGAGGTGGTGAGCCGTGCCCGCATCGCCGAGCAGATCTGGAAGGACGACCTGCTCGCCATCGACAACCTCATCGACGTGCACATGGGCAACCTGCGGCGCAAGCTGGAGGGCATCGCCGATCCTTCCATCGTCACCGTGCGCGGGCGCGGCTTCCGGCTGGACGTGGGGGCCACCGCATGACCATGCTGAGCTTCCGCCGGCGCCTGGCCATCGTGCACTTCGCCGTCGTCTCGCTGGTGATGGCGGTGGTGGCGGCCGTGGGCATCTGGGCCTTCTCGACCGACCTGCGCGGCGACCTGGACGACGCCATCCTGGCGCTGGCCGAGCTGGAGTCCGGCATGCTGGCCGTGGCCGAGCCGGGCACGCCCGCCGTCGTGCACGAGGCCGCGCGCAACCGCGGGCCTTCGTATGCGCGGGTGGATCGCCTGGTGCAGGTGGTGGACAAGGACGGGCAGGTGGTGGCGCGCAGCGCCAACCTCGGCTCGGCCACGCTGCCGGTGCCGGCGGACCTGCGGGCCCAGCTGGTCGGCGGCGGCCCGCTCTACGAGGACCTGGAGCGCTTTGCCGGTGAACCCACGCGGGTGGTGTCGGTGCCGGTGCCCAACCGGCCCGACCTGATGGCCGTGCAGGTCGCCGCCTCGCTGGAGGACCTGAACCACGCGGTGGCCAGTGCCGGCGTCATGATGCTGCTGCTGACCGTGGTGCTGATCCTGGCGCTGGGCATCGCGGGCGAGCTGCTCACCCGCCGCGTCTTCAATGCCATCGACGACATCGTCGAACAGGCGCGCCGCATCGGCCAGCGCAACCTGGCCAGCCGGCTGCCGCACCCCGGCGTGCCGGACGAGATCGGGCGGCTGGTGGACACGCTCAACGAGATGCTCGACCGCCTGGAGCGCGGCATCGAGGCGCAGCGCAACTTCACGGCCGATGCCTCGCACGAGCTGCGCTCGCCGCTGTCGCGCCTGCGGGCCGAGCTGGAAATTGCGTTGCGCCGCCCGCGCGATGCCGCCAGCTATGTGGAGACGCTGCATTCCGCGCTGGACGAGGTGGAATCGCTCACCCTGCTGGTGGAGGAGCTGCTGGTGCTGGCCCGCCTGGATGCCGGCCAGGAGCGCGGCGAGATGGAGTCGCTGTCGCTGGCCGACCTGGTGCGCGAGACCCTGCGGCGCATGGCCCCGGTCGCGCGCCAGCGCCAGGTGGTGCTGACGGTGAGCGAGGGGGCCGACCTGCAGGCCGTGTCGGCCCGCGTGCCGGTGCAACTCGCGCTGACCAACCTGATCGACAACGCCATCAAGTACTCGCCGCAGGGCGGTGCCGTCACCGTGAGCCTGCTGGCCGATGCGGCCGCCCGCGAGGCCATCGTGCGCGTGACGGACGACGGCCCCGGCATCGAGCCCAGCGACCTGCCGCACCTGTTCGAGCGCTTCTACCGCGGCGCCCGCGCCCGGGAGGCGGCGGCCGGCCTGGGCCTGGGCCTGTCGCTGGCGCAGGCCGTGATGCACGCCCACGGCGCCCGGCTGGAGGCGGGCAATGCGCCGGGTGGCGGGGCGCGCTTCGACCTGCGGCTGCCGATGGTGGCGGCGGGCTGAGTACGCCGTTGGCCGCCATGGTCCCTGCAGAGGCCGCCCTGCCGACGCTGCGGTCCTTGCGCGCGGCCATGGCGGTGGCCGCGCACGGCAGCACGACCGCCGCAGCCGGGGCGCTGCACCTGTCGCAGCCCACCGTGGCGCGCGCCATCGCGCAGATGGAAGCGGCGCTGGGCCTGCGCCTCTTCGAACGCAGCCGCCACGGCATGCGGCCGACCGCGCAGGGCGCGCCGCTCTTCGCGCGCATGCGCGAGACCCTGGCCCACCTCGCGCGTGCGGATGCAGGGCCCTGGCGGACGGCGGTCGGCGGCGGTCGCCTGGCCGCCCAGGTGAGCGAGCGCCAGCTGGACGTGGTGGTGCTGCTGGCCACCGCCGGCAGTCAGCGCCGCGCGGCGTCGCGGCTGGGCATGGCGCAGGCCTCGGTGCAGCAGGCACTGGCGCAGGTGGAACACCTGGCGGGCGAGCCGCTGTTCGACCGTCTGGCCGGCGGCCTGCGCCCCACCAGCCGTGGCGCCTGGGTGGCCCACCATGCGGCGCTGGCGTTGCGCGAGATGCAGGCGCTGGCCGAAGATGCCGCAGCCGCCCGCGGTCGGCTGCGTGGCCGCCTGGCCATCGGCACGCTGCCCTACTCCACCGGCGCCGTGGTCTCCGCGGCGCTGCAGCACGTCAGTGCGCGCTGGCCCGAGTTGCAGCTGTCGGTGGTGGACGGCACCTACGACACCTTGCGCAGCAGCCTGCAGCAGGCGCAGATTGACATCATGGTGGGCGCCTTACGGCCCCAGGTGCCAGCGGACCTGCGACAGGTGCAGCTCTTCCATGACCCGCTGGCGTTTCTGGTTCGCGCCGGCCACCCGCTGCTGACGCGTCGCCGGCTGCGCCTGGCCGACCTGGGGCGTGCCCAATGGGTGTTGCCGATGGCGGGCTCGCCCGCCTGGGAGGCGCTGGCCCGCGCCTTCGATGCCCACAACCTGCCCGCCCCGAGCGGCGTGCACATCAACAGTCCGGCGCTGATCGCGACGTTGCTGCAACAGAGCGACCGGCTGGCGGTGGCGCCGCCGAGCCAGTGGCACGGCGAGCTTCAGGCCGGGCTGCTCGCGACGCTCCAGGTCGCGCTGCCGCATCCGCCGCGGGCCATCGGCTTCACCGTACGCACCGGCTTCGCGCCGACCCCCGCCCTCGCGGCCTTCCAGGAGGCGTTGGCCGCCGCGGCGGCCCCGCGACGGTGACAGGCAGAACGCATGGAAAGGGGCGCACGCGCATGGTTGCGCGCTGCGCTGGAGGGCATCCTGCGAAGCTCGGGCTGGAGCCCGCATCGACAGGAGACGACATGATCCCAGGCAACACCGGGCGCACACAGCCGCCCCCACAACCCGGCCGCCGGCGGGCTCTGGCCACGGCGCTGGCTGCCAGCGCCCTGCCCTGGCTGCCCTGGGCCGCGCGGGCGCAGTCCGCATCGAAGGGGCCGGTGCGTGTCATCGTGCCGCATCCGCCCGGCGGGCCGGCCGACCAGATCGCGCGGATCACCGCGCAGGGCCTGCAACAGGCGCTCGGCACGCCCTTCCTGGTCGACAACCGCCCGGGCGGCGGGGGCATGCTCGGTGCCCAGGCCGTGGCCCAGGCGCGGCCCGACGGCGAGACGCTGCTCGTCAACGCCTCGGTGCACGTCACCTATCCCGCGCTGTTCAAGCATGTCGGCTTCGACGTGATCGAGGACTTCGCGCCCATCACGCAACTCACCCGTGTGCCAATGCTGCTGCTGGTGAATCCGCAGCTGCCGGTGCGCGATGTGCGGGGCCTCATCGCCTATGCCAAGGCGCATCCGGGTGCGCTCTCCTTCGGCTCCTCCGGCAACGCGGGCGCCGCCCATCTGGCGGGCGAACTGCTCAAGCAACTCGCGGGCGTCGACATGGTGCACGTGCCCTACCGGGGCGCCGCGCCCGCCCAGACCGACCTGATCGGCGGGCAGATCCAGGTGATGTTCGACTCGGCCTCCTCGTCGATGCAGCAGGTGCGCGCGGGCCGGATGCGGGCGCTGGCGGTGACCTCGCAGGCCCGCATGGCGCTGCTGCCGGACCTGCCGACGATGGTCGAGTCCGGGCTGCCGGGCTATGTGCTGACCAACTGGTATGGCCTGTGGGCACCCAGGGGCACGCCCGCCGCCATGGTGCATCCGCTGCAGGCGGCCACGGCCCGTGCGCTGCACACGCCCGAGGTCGAGGCGCAGATCCGCCCGACCGGCGCGGAGGTGGTGGCCAGCACGCCGGAAGAATTCGCCCGCTTCGTCGTGGCGGAGAAGGCGCTCTGGGCGCAGATCGTCCTCAAGTCGGGAGCCAAGCTTGACTGATGCGCCCACCACCCCGTCGCAGCCGTCCCGTCCCTTGCTGCTGCTGATCCCGGGCCTGCTGTGCGATGAAGCCGTCTGGGATGCCCAGGTGCAGGCCCTGGCACCGGTCGCCGACTGCGTCGTCGCCCGGCACGACGCAGCCGACACCATCGAGGACATGGCCCGGCAGGCGATCGCGATGCTGCCGGCCGGGCAGGCATTCAGCGTCGCCGGCCACAGCATGGGCGGCCGCTGTGCGCTGGAGATCTGGCGGCAGGCGCCCCACCGCGTGCAGCGGCTGGCGCTGCTGGACACCGGCTACCAGGCGCGTCCCGCCGGCGCGACCGGCGAGGCCGAGGCCACCCAGCGCATGGCGCTTCTGGTGCTGGCCCGGGCGGACGGCATGCGCGCCATGGGCCACCAATGGGCCCGGGGCATGGTGCATCCGGCGCGATGGGAGTCGCCGGTGTTCGCGCGGATCCTGGACATGATCGAGCGCTTCACGCCCGCCCAGTTCGAGGCGCAGATCCATGCCCTGCTCCATCGTCCCGACGCCACGGACCTGCTGGCCACGATCACGGTTCCCACGCTGCTGCTGTGCGGCCGCGAGGACGGCTGGAGCCCTTTGTCACGGCACGAGGAGATGCAGCGCCACATTGCTCCGGCGAAGCTGGTGGCGGTGGAGGACTGCGGTCACATGAGCACCATGGAACAGCCGGAGGCGGTGGCGCTCGCACTGCGAGGATGGCTGGATGACTGGGCCCCAGGAGACCGCACCGCTCGCTGACCGAGGTCGCGCCGAGAACCGGTCATTGCAGGCCCGCGCCAGCGGGCGCGGGCCTGGCGCTCATCGTCTTGCGGTTGCGCGCAGGGCCAATGGCGACGCACCGTAGCGAGTCCGGATGGCGCGGCTGAAATGCGCGAGGCTGGAGAAGCCCCAGCGAAAGGCGATTTCGCTCACAGACGTCTTCTGGAGCTTCAGATCGAGCAGGTCCCGGTGTGCGCCGGCGAGCCGGCTGTTCCAGATGTATTGGGCGACCGAGTCCTCGTCGGAGGCGAACAGCCGGCTCAGGTGCCGCAACGAAATGCCGACCGCATCGGCCACCGTCTGGGGATGAAGGTCGGGCTCCGCGATGCGCATGGCGATGAACTGCTTCGCCGTGAGCAGATAGGACAGGCCCGCACGCGATGCGCCGGCCCCGCGGACATGAACGTCCATCAGTGCAGACAGGAGTGTCTGCGTCTGCATGCTGAACTTGTCGGCTTCCGCCCGGACCGGCTCGCGCAGAAAGCGTTGAACCGTCGCACGGAGCGTCTCGCTCAGCATCGCCTCCGCGCCGGCGCGGGCTGAGATCTTGAGCGGCAGATTCCCGAGGCGGCCTGCTTCGACGGATTCGCGCCAGACCGTGATCGGAACGTCGATCAGCAGCTGCCGCATCGACGTGAGAAAGCCGAACAGGTAGGGAATGCGGGTGTCGTAGATCACCGTCTCGCCTGGCTCGAGCAGCAAACACTGCTCGCGCTGGATGAAGTACGCGCGCCCCTGGACGATCTGGCACGCGAAAAGCGACTCCTTGGGAATCTGGTGTACCAGCGAGGCGTTGCGTTCGACCACATGGTCCTCGCCCCGGATGTCCGCCACGCCGAGGCCCGGCAGGGAGATGCCCATCTTTTCGACTTCCAGCCCCGTGCTGGACAACGACGAGCAACGCAGTCCCACCAGCGTTGCGGCGCACTGCGCCTCCCAGTAGGCCAGCCGCTCGGCGGGCGGCACATGCGCCGTGGAATCGCGTGTGCAGGTCAGTACATCCGATGCCGTCATGTTTGTCTCCTCAGGTACGCCCTCGCACCTTGCCACTTCATGGGAGAGCCCTCCCCGACCAGCAGATCGACTGGCGGGCCCAGTCAAAAAGCCGGTCCCGATCAGTCAAATGCCTTGGAAAGAGGCTGAATAAAGTCTCGCCCACCCACAAACACACAGGAGACTGATCTTGGTCGATAAAGCCGTCACCGAATTCTGGCAAGGCCTGGCGCCGATTGCCAATCCGTTCCAGCCCGATGCGTTGCCCGAGGCCTTCATCGCCAACGCGGCAACGGAAGACGAGCGCTACTACGTGCCGTTCACCGAAACCGTCTCGTCCCGGCCGCTCTGGATCTCGCCCTCCCAGAACAAGTGGTGCGACATCCTCATGGCCAAGAAAGCCGGCCTGGTCAACCGGCACTACCACCCGCACGAAGTCTTCGCCTACACCCTTTCCGGGAAGTGGGGCTACCTCGAGCATGACTGGACGGCCACCCGTGGCGACTTCGTCTACGAGACGCCGGGCGAGGGCCACACCCTGGTGGCATTCGACCACCCCGAGCCCATGCGTGCCTTCTTCATCGTCACCGGGCCGCTGATCTGGCTGGACGAACAGGGGCAGCCCGACGGGTACTTCGACGTGCACTCGTACATCGCCATGTGCAAGGCGCACTACGAGAAGGTCGGCCTCGGCGCCGAGGCTGTCGAGAAGCTCTTCCGTTGAGATCAGGGAGCGCCCCTATGACCACTCATCCCCCTTCGAGGACGGTTTGGAGCTACGAGAACAGGCTGCTGGCGATCCTGTTCATGACCTTCGGCTTCGTCTTCTTCGACCGTCTCGCGCTGTCTTTCCTGTTCCCGTTCATGACGGCCGAACTGCACCTGACCAATGCGCAGCTCGGGATGGTCTCCTCCGCACTCGCCCTGACTTGGGCGATCTCTGGCGCCGCGGCGGGCGCATGGTCCGACGCGCGCGGAACGCGCAAGCCGCTCCTGATCGCCGCGGTGATCGGGTTTTCGGTCTTCTCCGCGCTCTCCGGCCTTGTCGCCGGATTCGTCAGCCTCATCGTCTTCCGCGCGCTGATGGGCATGGCTGAAGGCCCTGTGCTGCCGCTCGCCCAGTCCTTGATGGTCGAGAGCTCCACGCCGAGCCGGCGAGGCTTCAACATGGGCCTGTTGCAGGGGTCCGCGGCCGGCCTGCTGGGCGCCATGATCGGCCCGCCGGTGGTGATCGGCATCGCGACGGCCTACGGCTGGCGCGAGGCCTTCTATGTCTCGTGCATTCCGGGCTTCCTGATCGCGTTCTGCATCTGGCGATGGGTGAAGGACCGCCCCAACGGCCGCACCGCTGCATCGGGCATTCCCAACACCAGCACCGCGCCGACCGTCAGCCGCTGGGCCTTGCTGAAGCAGCGCAATGTTCTGTTGTGCATGCTGATCAGCTGCTTTTTCCTCACCTGGTTTGTCGTGATCATCTCGTTCGCGCCGACCTATCTGGTCACGGGCCGCCACTTCTCCGCAGCGGACATGGGCCTGGTCATGACCTGCCTGGGCGCCGCCTGGGTGTTCTGGGGCTTCGCCGTGCCGGCGATCTCCGACCGCGTAGGCCGCAAGCCCACGATGGTCGTGTTCGCCCTCATCGCCGCCGCCTGCCCGGTCGAGATGATCCACATGCAGTCCGCCTGGGCGCTCGGCGCCGTCGTCTTCGCCACCTACACGGGGCTGGGCTGCTTCACCCTGTTCATGGCGACCATTCCCGCAGAGACGGTGCCGCCCAATGCCATGGCCGGCGCACTGGGACTGATCATGGGTGCGGGCGAACTCATCGGCGGCTTCCTTGCTCCCACCGTGGCAGGCTTCGCGGCCGACCAGTACGGCCTGTCCGTCGCCATGTGGACCTCCGCCGGCGGCGCCATCGTCGCGTGCCTTCTGTCCATGGGCCTGGTGGAAACGGCGCCCGCCGTGCTCCGCCGGCGCAAGCCTGCGGGTGCCGACCCCCTCGCGCTCGGCGCGCAGCACGCCGGAGGCCGCTGAGATGCGTGCACTGCGCTGGTACGGGCCGCGCGACGTGCGGCTGCAGGAGATCGAAACGCCCCGGCCGGGCCCCACGGAAGTGCGCGTGGCCATTGCCTACTGCGGCATCTGCGGCAGCGACCTGCACGAGTATGCCGATGGGCCGCATGCCATCCCGGTAGCCCAGCCGCATCCGGTGTCGGGGCGCGTGGCTCCGCTGACGCTGGGGCACGAGTTCTCCGGAACCGTGGTGGAGGTGGGGTCGGCGGTGCGATCGCTGCGGATCGGCGACCGCGTGGCCGTGGAGCCCGAGTACCGATGCCAGGCATGCGCCTACTGCCGCGGTGGTGCCTACAACCTCTGTGCCTCGATGGGCTTCGCCGGCCTCATGGGCGACGGCGGCATGGCCGATTTCGCCGTGGTGCCCGCCTACATGCTTCATCGACTGCCGGACGGCGTGAACCTGCAGCAGGCCGCCGTGCTGGAGCCGGCGGCAGTCGCCCTGCATGCGCTGCGCCGGTCAGGGCTGCGGCCGGATCAGACGTGTGCAGTCTTCGGCCTCGGACCGATCGGGCTCCTGCTCGTCGCGCTGGCCCAGCTTCATGGCGCGGCCCGCGTGGTGGCGGTCGACGTCTCGCCGGGTCGCCTGGAGGCAGCCCGCCACCTTGGCGCCACCCACGGCTTCGATGCACGCGAGATGGATGCTCAGGCACTGCAGGCCGCCATCGCCGGCGTGTCGGACGGGTTGGGCATGGACATCAGCTTCGAAGCCGCAGGTCTTCAGGGCACCTTCGAGGCGTGCATGCGCGCCCTGCGCAAGGGTGGCCGAATGGTGATGGTGGGACTGATGGGCGAAGCACGATTCGATGCGTTCCGGGCCGTCAATGACGAACTCACGCTCACCACCAGCGTCGGCTATCGGGATGTCTATGCAGACCTTCTGCGCATGGTGGAGGAAGGGCAGCTCGATCCGACCGCCATCGTCACGCGCGTCGTGCCCCTGGAGGATGCCATCGCGGAGGGGTTCGAGGTCCTGCTGAACGACAAGCAACAGATCAAGGTGCTGGTGAAGCCGTCGCAGGCGGAGGTGGCGACGGCGCCATGACCCGACGGCGCGGGCCGGCAGGGCCTCGCGCCGGTTATGCGTCTGCGGGCTGCATGCGTCTGCGGGCTGCGGGCGTCGGCCGTGGGCGGTCCTGGATCAGGGTCGCCCGGCACGTGGCTGGGCCAGCTCGATCGCGTCAGGCGTGCACCGATCCCCCGCCGCCGCCTGCTCGTGCGGCAACACC
The DNA here is from genome assembly GCF_040544975.1 of Pseudacidovorax sp. 1753. Classification (NCBI taxonomy): domain Bacteria; kingdom Pseudomonadati; phylum Pseudomonadota; class Betaproteobacteria; order Burkholderiales; family Comamonadaceae; genus Pseudacidovorax; species Pseudacidovorax sp. 1753. Next base: position 99,995 of record NZ_JBEPKY010000005.1, read on the forward strand.
AAGCCCCAGCGCATCGACACCATCCGCGTGCTGCCCTGCGCCCACGGCAGCTCGATGCGCCCCTGGCAGTCCGTCTGCGCCAGCCGCGTCTCCAGCGTGGGCCATTCGGACTGGAAGGGCTGCGTGTCCAGAATCACCACCATGCCGCCGTCACGCTGCAGCGCGCCGGGCGCGATCCACGGCGAGGTGCGTTCCTCGCCATCGATCCACAGCTGCACCCGTGGGCCCATCTTCAGCGCCACGGCGCCGGCGAACCAGGTGTCGCCCACCAGCATCGGCAGCGGACGGTCGGGTACATGGGCATGCCAGACCGCCTGGAGGCGGTCCGCGATCTGCTGCGAGGGCAGGCTGCCGCGCGTGATGTGGCCCCGGCGCGCCTCGCCGCCGCCCTCGGCCCAGGCGCCGCCGATGGCGCCCACCGCGTGGAACAGGCCGGCGGCGGCGAGCAGAACCGCCCAGCGTCGCGGGCGCCAGTGTTCGGCATCGAGCCCCGGCACGCGCATCGCCAGCCACAGCGGCAGGGGCAGGAAGAAGGTGGTGAACCAGTGGCCGTGCGCCTTGGTGCCCAGCAGGGTGATGGCCGCCAGCACCAGCACCACCGGCCCGAAGGCGGCCCAGGCCAGGAAGCGCCGGTCTTCGGGCCGGACAACCGCTGCCTGCGTTGGCCCTGTGGGCGCGCCGGTCCGCTGTCGCAGCGCGAAGGCCAGCGCAACGATTACCAGCATCGGCAGCAGCCGGCCGACCTGCATGCCCAGCTGCTGGCGCAGCTGCAGGGTGCGGTGGTGCCGGTGTCCGTGGCCTTCGACCGAGGCGGCGGCATAGCCCAGCGCCTGGTCGCTGTGGGTCAGCGCCCAGACCAGGTGCGGCAAGATCAGCAGCAGCGCCGCCGCGGCGGCCAAGGCCAGGCCGCGCCAGATGCGCGGCTGCCGCCAACGCCCGGCCTGAAACAGCAGCAGGGCGCCGACGGCGAACTGCACCACCGCGCTGTACTTGGTCAGCAGCGAAAGGGCCGCGAACACGCCCAGCGCGATCCAGTGCCGCGGCTTCGCGTCGGCCCGGCACAGGGTGCGCCACAGCATCCACCAGTAGCCGGCCAGGGGCAGCAGCTGCACGGTGTTGTGGTTGAAGACCACGGTCCGCGGCAGGTGGTAGGCCACCAGCGAGGCCAGCACCACGGCCAGCAGCGCGCGCTGAGGCGGCATGCATTCGCGCGCCCAGCGCCACAGCAGATAGAGGGCGGCTGCCCCGCAGCCCACCCCCGCCACATAGGTCAGCCAGGGCTCAGGTCCCGCCAGGCGCACCAGCACCGCCATGATCCAGGTGGGCAGCGGCGGGTGCTTGTAGTAGCCCCACTGGAAGCGCTGGGCCCAGAACAGCTCTTCCACGTTGTCCCACGGCGGCGACTGGTAGGCCAGTACCGGCGGAAGGGCCCACAGCAGCACGAGGGCCAACAGCACGAGCGGCACGGCGCCGCGCGGCAGCTGCGCAGGCAATGCGGGTGCGGCGGGCGACGCGGATCCGCGGGGCGGGGAGAGTTCGAACGACAACATGGGCGGCGGTTTGTACGACGTTCTGCCTCACCAGCGTCTGACGAGCCCGGAGCATGTAGGGCCATTCGGACGGGCGGTAGGCCTCGCGCATACTGGCGCGCCCTTCAGCCTGCCGCCCCGCCCCTGCCCTCTTCATGCGATCGCTGCGCCTGCAACTTGCCGTTTTCTGGGCGCTGCTCATCGCCGTCTGCCTGCTGCTCGGGGTGGTGCTCCTGGGCCTGTACCGGCTGAGCCCCGCCATGCAGATGAAGGTGGGCCGCGCCCGGGTCGAGCAGGCCTGCGAACAGCTGGCCCAGCGCTACGCCCAGTCGGCCCCGCCCGCGCCCGTACTCCAGACCGACCTCGCGCGCGTGCTGCTGCAGCTCGTGCTGACCGAGGCGCCCTATGTGGAGGGCGGCGTGTGGAGCCGCGCTGGCGGCATGCTGGGCTATGCCTATCCCACCTACGAGGGCGCCGGCGTGAAGACCGACGTGCCGCCCGCGGAGCGTCCACTGCTCGAACAGCTGGCGCGCCAGGCGGTGGACACCGGCCGCGCCCAGACCCAGCAGGTGCGCGGCAGCCGCGAGTTGCTGATCGTGGCCGCCTGCCCCTTGAACGTGGGTGGCGCCTCGGCCTGGACCATGACGCGCACGCAGCTGGGCGCGGTGGCGGCCGAGGGCGGCCTGCGCGCTGGCATCGCCGCGCTGGTGGCGGCCATCGTCTTCTCCGGGCTGTGGCTCGGCTGGCTGCTCTACCGCGGGCAGGCACGGCTGCGGCGGCTTGAAGGGGCCCTGGCCGCGGCGCCCGCCGACGCCATGCCCCGGCTGCCCCGCACCGGCCTGGACGAGCTGGACCGCATCGTCGCCAGCTACAACGGCTTCGCCGGCCGCTTCGAGGAAGCCCGCGCCGCCGCCCGCGAGGCGCAGGCCCAGCGCAGCCGCGACATGCGCCTGGCGGCGCTGGGCCGCATGAGCTCGGCCGTGGCCCATGAGATCCGCAATCCCATCGCCGCCATGCGCCTGAAGGCCGAGAACGCGCTGGCCGGCGAGCCGGCGGCGCAGGGCCGGGCGCTGCAGGCCATCGTGGGCCAGATCGACCGGCTCGATGCCGTGGTGCAGAGCCTGCTGGCGCTGGTGCAGCCGCTGGACCTCAAGCCACGGCCCGTCGACCTGCCCGCCTGGCTGGACGAGCGCCTGGCCGCGGCCGGCGCGGGGGCCGCGTCCCGCCAGGTGCGGCTGGTGCTGACCAAGGGCGCACCCGATCGCGCCGTGTTCGATCCCATGCACCTGGCCCGCGCCGTCGACAACCTGCTGGACAACGCCGTGCGCCACGCGCGCAGTCCAGGCGGCCAGGTGCAGCTCGCCGCCCACCATGACATCGAACGCGGCCAGCTTGTCCTGACCGTCTGCGACGACGGCGAGGGTGTGCCCGAGCCCATGCGCGGCCGCCTCTTCGAACCCTTCGGCACCGGCCGCGCCGACGGCACCGGCCTGGGCCTGGCGCTGGCGCGCGAGGTGGCCTTCGCCCATGGCGGCGAGCTGCGCCACGAAGCCGGCGCGCCCGGCGCCCGCTTCCTCCTGGAGATGCCATGGCAGACCTGCTGATCGTCGACGACGACGCGGCCTTCGCCGATTCGCTGCGCGAGACGCTCGAAAGCCTGGGCCACACCGTGCAGACCGCGCCCGGCGGCGAGGACGGCCTGGCGCTGCTGGGCGCGCATCGCTTCGACCTGGTCTTCCTGGACCACCGCATGCCCGGCATGGATGGTCTGCAGACCCTGGCCGCGATGAACGCGCGGCTGGCGCGCCGGCCGCCCGTCATCGTGCTGACGGCCCATGCGGGCAGCGCCGGCACCATCGAGGCCATGCGCCTGGGCGCCTTCGATCACCTGGCCAAGCCGGTCAGCCGCGACGCGGTGGTCGACGCCGTGCGCCGCGCGCTGGCATCGGCCACGCCCGCCTCGGCCGCGCCGGCGCCGCAGCCCGTGGCGGACGACGGCGAGCTGATCGGCGTGAGCGAGGCCATGCGCGAGGTGCACAAGCGCATCGGCCTGGCGGCTGGCAGCCGGGCGCCGGTGCTGGTGATCGGCGAGACGGGCACCGGCAAGGAGCTGGTCGCACGCGCCCTGCACCGCCACTCCGACCGGGCCGACGGACCCTTCGTGGCCGTCAACTGCGCCGCCATCCCGAAGGACCTGCTGGAAAGCGAGCTCTTCGGCCACGTCAAGGGCGCCTTCACCGGCGCGGTGGCCGAGCGGGCCGGCTGCTTCAAGGCCGCCCACGGCGGCGTGCTGCTGCTCGACGAGATCGGCGACATGGCGCTGGAGGTACAGGCCAAGCTGCTGCGCGTGCTGCAGGAGGGCGAGGTCACGCCCGTGGGCAGCCACCGCGTGCAGAAGGTGGATGTGCGCGTGGTGGCCGCCACCCACCGCGACCTGGCCCAGGCCGTGCGCGACGGCCGCTTCCGTGAAGACCTGCGCTACCGGCTCGACGTGCTGGCGATCCGCCTGCCGCCGCTGCGCGAGCGCTTGGCCGACATCGTGCCGCTGGCGGAGCATTTCCTGCGGCTGGCGGCGGCACCCGGCCCGGCCAAGCGGCTGTCGGCCGAGGCGGCCCGCGCCCTGCTGGCCTACGACTGGCCCGGCAACGTGCGCGAGCTGCGCAATGCCATGGAGCGCTGCCACGCGCTGCAGCGCGGTGCCGTGATCGCGCAGGTCGAGCTGCCGGGGGCGGGAAGCGTGGGAAGTGCGGCCGAGGGCGCTGGCGGCCTGTCCCCCGACTGGTACGACGGAACCCTGCCCGAGGCGGTGGAGCGGCTGGAGAAGCTGCTGTTGCAGCATGCCCTGGCCGCAGCGGGCGGCAACCGCTCCATGGCGGCGCGGCAACTGGGCATCCATCGGCAGCTGCTCTACACCAAGCTCGCGCAGTACGGGCTGGAGTGACGCCACGCGCAGGCCGCTGTCCTGTTCCCGGACAGCCGCTGTCCGCCACGCGGCCAACCCACGGCGCCCACCCGCAGCCAAGTCCTTGATCTGCAAGGCAAGCGCGGCTGGCACGTCTTTTGGGACAGGTCAGGCATCCGTCAACAGGAGCCTTCCATGACCTTGACTCGATTCCCCCTTCGCGCCGGCCTGCTCGCCGGCCTCGTCGTCGCCTCCGGCATCGCGGGCGCCCAGCCGGCGCTACAACCGGTGCCGCCCGCCGCGCCCGTGTTTCCGATGACCGATGCGGCGCCGCGACCCATGGCCGCACCGCGCGCTGGTGCCCTGCCTGCGCCCATGCCCGAGGCGCGTCCCGGCGCGCTGGCGGCGCCCCTGCCTGAGCCTCGGCCGGTGCCGGTGGCCGGGCCGATGGGCCTGCCGCCTCCCGCCCAGACCCAGGCCACCGTGTCGGGCACGCTGGCCCGCTGGCTGATCAACCCCAACGGAGAAGCCGACGGCCTGCTGCTGCAGGACGGCACGCAGGTAAGCTTTCCGCCCCACCTGTCGGCCGAGCTGACGGCCCTGGCCCAGCCCGGTGAGCGCATCGACGTGAGCGGCTGGCGTGCCACCGACGGCGGCGTGCTGCAGGCGCAACAGATCGGCGCGCGGGGTCGCACGGTGGTCGACCAGCCACCGGCGCCGGGCGCCGTGCCGCCCGCACCGCGCGCCATGGGCGCCCTGGCCGCGATGGACGCCGGAGGCCGCATCGCCCGGGTGCTGTCCACCGGCCGCGGCGACGTCAACGGCGTACTGCTGCAGGACGGCACCATCGTGCGCTTTCCCCCGCACGTCGGCCGCATGATCGGCGGCCTGCTGCAACCCGGCGCGCCGCTGTATGCGCAGGGCTGGGGCACCCGCGGCCCGCTGGGCACGGCGCTAGAGGCCACCCGCCTCGGCGCCTCGCCGCAGGCCCTGCAGGACGTGCTCTCGGGCAGCGCCGACATGCCGGCACCCCGCCCCGGCCCGGTGCCGGGCCCGCAGCGTCGGCCGGTCTGACGGCTTTCTGCGCGGCGCGTTGGCGCCGCGCCACCTTTCCTCCCCTTTTCCAAGAACCCGGAGCATCCATGCCTCATCCCGAAGAAATGATCGACGTCTATGCCGTCGAAGGCCAGTTCCAGCACCTCATCTACAGCCCGCGCGGCGGCTACGAAGGGCTGCTCATCGACACCCACGGCATTCCCACACAGTTCGTGTTCGACAAGCACGACGAGACCGCGGCCGATGCCTTCGCGAACGTCAAGCCGGGCCAGTCGGTCACGGTGGAAGGCAGCCTGCGCCTGCCTTCCGACAAGGGCGAGGGCGACCACGTGGTCTACGACTTCCACCGGCTGAGCCATGTGGCCGGCAGGCCCGTGGACGCGGCAAGCACCGACGGCCCCGTGCGCGGTAGGGTGGTGCGCATCAACCATGCGAAGCACGGCGCGCCCAACGGCGTGGTGCTGGACAGCGGCGACTTCGTGCACCTCAAGCCCGATGGGTTCGTGCATGCCGGCCTGAAGATCGGCGACGCGGTGGAGGCCGAAGGCCCCGCGCGTCCGCTGGCCGGGGGCCGCGGCCGGGTGATGGAGGCCCGCACCGTCAACGGCCAGCCGCTGCCGCAGCACTGACGTGGCCACAGAGGCGCGCATGACCACCACCCCCACGCTGGCGATGCCCATGGCCGCCCCTTCGCGCCCGGCCCCGGCTGCCGCAGCCACCGCGGGTTCGCTCACGGCCCTGGCGTGGATGGCCTTCTTCCTGGCCGACGTGCGCGATGGGCTCGGGCCCTTCCTGGCCACCTACCTGCAGAGCCAGCGGGTCGAGCAGTCACTGATCGGCCTGACGCTGACCGCGGGCGGGCTGGCTGCCGTGGTGATGACGCCGCTGGCGGGTGCGTGGGTGGACCGGTCCGCGGCCAAGCGGCTGCTCCTGGTCGTCGCGGTGATGCTGGTGCTGGCCGGCAGTGCCTGCGCCTTCACCACGCGCTCGCCGGCCCTGCTGATCGCCTCGCAGGCCGTGGCGGGTGCGGCCGGGGCGCTGCTGGCGGCGGCGCTGGCCGGCCTGACGCTCGGCCTCGCGCGCCGCGAGGGCCTGCGCCGGCAGACCGGCCGCAACGAGGCCTGGAGTCACGCAGGCAACATCGTCTCGGCACTGGGGGCGGGCGTAGTGGCCCACCTGTTTGGCGCCCCCTGGATGATGGCCGTCATGCTGGCCATGTCGGTGGGCGCGCTGCTGTGCGTGGCGGCCATCCGTGCGAAGGACATCGACCATGCCGCGGCCCGGGGCGTGGACCCGGCCGCGTCCGATGGGCCGCCCACCGCCGCGGCGCCCGAGGGGTTTTCCGAGCTGCTGCGGCACAAGGCCCTGTGGCTCTTCGCGCTGACCTGTGCCCTCTTCCACCTGGGCAACGCGGCCATGCTGCCGCTGCTCAACCAGCGGCTCGCAGCCACCCAGCCCGACGCGGCGCCGCTGCTGTGGACCGGCGTCGCCATCGTGGTGGCACAACTCACCATGGTGCCGGTGGCGCTGTGGGTGTCGCGCAGCCGGCGCTGGGACCTGTCGGCCTTCGTCTACCTGGCCATCCTGATCCTGCCGGTGCGCGGTCTGCTGGCCTGGGCCTTCCCGAGCGTGTGGGCCAACCTGCCGGTGCAGGTGCTGGACGGCATCGCCGCCGGTGCGCTGGGCGTGGCCACGCCGCTGATGGTGGAGCGCTATGTGCGCGGCTCGGGCCGCTACAACCTGGCCCTCGGCCTGGTGCTGACGATGCAGGGCGTCGGCGCGGCCTTCAGCGCCGGCCTGGCCAACGGCATCGTGGGGCGCGGGGGGCACTTCGGGCTGGCGTTCGCCGTGCTCGCCGGTTGCGCACTGCTGGCGCTGCCGGCCTTCGTGCTGGCCCAGCGGACGGGCGGACGCGTCCACGCCGGCGCCGCCATTCCAGCCCACGCTGGCGCTCTGCCGCGCGTGCCGGATCTCCGCGCCTGAGTGGCAACTGCCGCGCCACTCCTCCGCCGGTGTCGCGACAAAGTGATGCGGCGGGGGAAGCCGAGCCATTTCGCATTGCGCCCTGCGCACAATCCGGGGCCATGGCCGCCTCTGCTCCCACCATCCTCGACGCCAAATGGCGGCTCTTCGTGCATGTGGCCCAGGCTGGCAGCGTCACGGGGGCCGCGGGGACGCTCGACATGCCGGCGTCGGTCGTCAGCCGCAACATCGCCCAGCTGGAGACCGATGCGGGCACCCGGCTCTTCCGGCGCACGGGTCGCGGCGTCGTGCTCACCGAGTTCGGCGCGCAGGTGCTGCCGCGCATCCAGGCGCTCATGCGCGAGGCCGAGCAGCTGGCGGACGACATGCGCACCCGCAGCGGGCTGCCCATGGGCGATGTCCGGGTCGGCATGCTGCCGTCCACCGTGGGCGTGCTCGCCGGTCCGCTGTTCACCGAGGCGAGGCGCCGCTGGCCGGAGGTGCGCCTGCACCTGACCGAGGGCGCCAGCGGCCAGCTGGAGGAATGGCTGGGCCAGGGCCGGCTCGACATGGCCACGCTGCTGCGCGAGACCGACACGCCGGACGACGCCACCGAGCCGGTGCTGGCACGGCTGCACCTGAACCTCGTGATGCCGCGCCAGCATCCGCTGGCCGGGCGCAAGACCGTCTCCTTCGACGAGCTGGCCGGACTGCCGCTGGTGCTGCCGAGCGACCCGCATCCGCTGCGCGCCCGGCTGGTGAAGCTGGCGCGGGACCGTGGCGTCGCGCTGACCTGCGCGCTCGAGGCCGATTCCATCCGGCTCCAGCACCAGATGGTGGCCAGTGGCGGCGGCGTGGCCATCACCGCCGGCACGCTCGACGCGCCGCTTGCGCGCCAGCTTGCCGTGGTGCGCATCGCGCGCCCGACGCTCACCCGCGCGGTCGTGCTGGCCGAGACGGCCCAAAGGCCGAGCACGCTGGCCACGCGATCGGTGGCGGCGCTGCTGCGCACCCTGGCCCCGGGCGTGCTGCGGCTGCACGGCTGAGTCCGCCCGCTTTGCATTTGCGCGAATGCTGCTTTCGCGCCGATGCGCTCGCCGGGCAGGCAGGGGCTCCCTAGCATCGGGTCTCTTTCCAAGGAGACACCATGGGCTCGTCCCACCCAGAAGCGGCTTCTGCGCCGCCGCCCACCCTGTTCCTCAGCGACGAGGACGTGGCCGAACTGGCCGATTGGCCGGCGGCCATCGCGGCCCTGCGCCAGGCCTATGCCCAACCGATCGCGCCTGCCGCAGTGCCCCCACGCTCCATGGCCCGTGGCGACGGCCTGTGGCTGCGCGGACTGAGCGCGGTCTCGCCCACCGGCGCGCACATGGGCTGCAAGCTGATCGCGGCCTCGATGACGGCGCGACGTGCCAGCTACCTGGTGTCGCTGTTCGACCAGCGCAGCACCGCGCTGGCAGCGCTCATCGACGGCAACCGCATCACGGGCATCCGCACCGCCGCGACGGCCGCCCTGGCGGTGGACGCCGCGGCGCCCCGGCGTCCGCTCGCGGTGGCCGTGATCGGCGCCGGCTTCGAGGCACGCGGCCTGCTGTCTGCGCTGGCGGCCGTCCGCGCACTCTCGCGGGTGCGGGTCTACAGCCCCACGCCGCAGCGCCGCGAGGCCTTCGCGGCGGACTTCCACCGGCAGCTGTGCGACGACGTGCAGGCCAGTTCCAGTGCCGAGGCGGCCGTGGCCGAGGCCGAGGTGGTGCTGTGCGCCGCGCGCAGCCGCGACGAGACGCCCGTGCTGCAAGGCCGCTGGCTGGCCGCTGGCGCCACGGTGGTTTCCATCGGCTCCACGCTGCCGGAGCAGCGCGAGGTCGACGTCGACACCCTCGCCCGCAGCGCACTCATCGTGGCCGACATGCCCGACGAGGTGGCGCACGACACCGGCGACATGCTGGCCGCCCGCGCCGCAGGCATCGCCTTCGAGGACCGGCTGCATCCGCTGACCGAGCTCGTCGCCGGCCGGCTGGTGCGTGGCCCGTCCGACATCGTGCTCTACAAGTCCGTCGGCTCGGCGCTGCAGGACGTGGTGGTGGCCGAGATGCTGTTCGAACGCGCCCGGGCCAGCGACCGGGGCGAGGCGCTGGCGCGGTCCATCGTGCCCGTGGCCAAGTGAGCCCTTCCCCTTCATTCCCTCGGAGTACCCCCATGCCCTCCTATGCCCGCAAAGACGCCCGCGCCTGGGCGCGCGAACACCTGACCGGCTGCTCGGCCGTCACCATTCCCAGCTACTCGGCCGACCTCCAGCGGCTGAACGAAGGCGGCATCCGCCATGACGTGGCCCTGGCGCGCGAGCTGGGCTACCGCTACACCCTGCTGTGCAGCGAGGTGGCCATCACGCCGGAGGAGAACGCCCAGTTCACCGCCTGGGCCCGCGACACCGTGGGCCAGGACATGGGCCTGTTCTTCCATGCCGCCTTCGGCACGCTGGCGGAGAACATCGAGGCCGTACAGCTGGCGCAGAAGGCCGGCGCCGACATCGTGCTGCTGTCGTACCCGCCGCAGTTCTGGCCCACGACCGAGCAGGAGATCTACGACTACACCCGCGCCTTCTGCGAGGCGACCGACCTGGCGGTGATGCTCTTCCCCATTCCGCTGTGGGGTTTCGAGCGGGTGCACCCTGCCGGCATGTCGGTGGCCCTGGTGCGCCGGCTGCTCGACGACTGCCCCAACATCGTGGCGATCAAGTCCGAGCAGGGCTTTCCGCTCATCGCCGGGCTGTGCGAGATGTACCGCCACTTCCGCGACGAGGTGGTGATCAGCTGCCCCATCGAGGGCGACGCCATTCCCATGATGAGCCTGATGCAGCTGCAGTTCTCGGGCACCAGCAACACGCAGTGGATGAGCCACTACTACCCGCGCGCCTTCGATCTGGCCCGTCGCGGCGAATGGGACGCCGCCATGGAGGCCTACTGGCGCGTGGGGCCGGCGCGAAACGCCAACGGCGCCGCGGCCCAGTCCTACGCCGGCGGCACCGGCGTGCTCAACCGCACGATGTGGAAGTACCAGGACTGGCTGGCCGGCTTCAACGGTGGGCCGCTGCGCGGGCCCGCCATGCGGGTGCCCGACCGGCTGATGAAGATGCTGCGCCAGGGCCTGGTGGCCTCGGGCCTGCCGGTCACGGCCGATGCCGACAGCGCCTTCATGACGGGGCGCCATCCATGCTGAGCGCATCACCCGTCGCATCGCTGCTCCAGGACGCCAGCCTCCTGCGAAGTGCGGCCTTCGTCGATGGCCGATGGATCGACGAGACGCCCCATGGCCGCTCGGCCGTGCACAACCCCGCCGACGACACGCTGCTCGCCGAGCTGCCGCGGCTGCGCGAGGCCGAGACCGAGGCCGCGATCGAGGCCGCCCAGCGCGCCTTCCTGCGCTGGCGAGCGACCACGGCCCGCGAACGGGCCGACGTGCTGCGGCGCTGGTACGACGGCATGGTGACGCACCGTGAAGACCTCGCGACGCTGATCACGCTCGAAGGCGGCAAGCCGCTGGCCGAGGCGCGCACCGAGGTGGACTATGCGGCCTCCTTCCTGCGCTGGTTCTCCGAAGAGGCGACCCGCGTGGCCGGCGAGGTGCTGGCCGGGCCGCGCACCACGGCGCGCATCGTCACGCTGCGCGAGCCCATCGGTGTGTGCGCGGCGATCACGCCCTGGAACTTCCCCGCGGCCATGATCACCCGCAAGGCCGGACCGGGGCTGGCGGCCGGCTGCACCATGGTGGTCAAGCCCGCGAGCCAGACGCCGCTGACCGCGCTGGCGCTGGCCGAACTGGGCCGGCGCGCCGGCGTGCCCGATGGCGTCTTCAACGTGCTCACCGGCCACGACACGCGCGCCATCGGCGGCGTGCTGTGCACCCATCCGCTGGTACGCAAGATCACCTTCACCGGCTCCACCGAGGTGGGCCGGCTGTTGCTGGCGCAGGCCGCCGGCACCGTCAAGAAATGCTCGATGGAGCTGGGCGGCAACGCGCCCTTCCTGGTCTTCGACGACGCGGACATCGATGCAGCCGTGGAAGGCGCCGTGGCCGCCAAGTTCCGCAACACCGGACAGGCCTGCATCAGTGCCAACCGCCTGCTGGTGCAGTCGGGCGTGCACGATGCCTTCGTGGAGCGCCTGGTGCGGCGCGTGGCGCAGCTGCGCGTGGGCCATGGGCTGGAAGCCGGCTCGCAGCTCGGTCCGCTGATCGACGATGCGGCCGTGGCCAAGGTCGAGGCCCACATCGCCGATGCCTGCGCGCACGGCGCCCGCGTGGCCCACGGCGGCGGGCGGCATGCGCTGGGCGGTCGCTTCTTCCAGCCCACGGTGCTGGTCGGCGCCACGCCGGCGATGGCCGTGGCGCGGGAGGAGACCTTCGGGCCGCTGGCGCCGGTGTTCCGATTCGACGCCGAGGCCGAGGCGCTGCAGATGGCCAATGCCACCGAGTTCGGTCTGGCGGCCTACCTCTACAGTCGCGACGCCGCGCGCCTCTGGCGCGTGTCGGCCGGACTGGAGTCGGGCATGGTGGGCATCAACTGCGGCCTCATCTCCAACGAGGTGGCGCCCTTCGGCGGCGTCAAGCAGAGCGGCCTGGGCCGCGAGGGCTCGCGCCATGGCATCGACGAATTCATGGAGATCAAGTACCTCTGCTGGGACGGGCTCGTGCCCGCGGGCGGCTGAGGGCACAGCCCCACCACGACAACGACCGACAACGACGGAGACATACCATGACAGCCCACCCTTCCCTGCTTCGCCGCTCGCTGCTGCTGCTGGGGCTCGGTGCCCTCGCCTGTGGGCCGGCGCTGGCCCAGTCGCAGGCCATCAAGATCGTCGTGCCCTTCCCGCCGGGCGGCGTGACCGACGTGGCCGCCCGCGCGCTGGCCGAGCGCATGTCACGTCTGCTGGGCGAGACGATGATCGTGGAGAACCGCCCCGGCGCCGGCTCGCGCATCGGCATCGACGCCGTGGCACGGGCGGCGCCGGACGGACGCACGCTGTTGTTCACCAACACCAGCTACAGCATCCTGCCCATCGTCGATCCGACGGCGCGCTACGACCCGACGCGGCTGCTGGCGCCCCTGGCCATGGCCGGCACCTACGGCCTGCCGGTGGTGGTGAGCAACAAGCTGCCGGTGATCGACCTGCAGGGCCTGATCGACTATGCCCGCAGCCATCCGGGCAAGCTCAGCTACGGCAGCGCCGGCCAGGGCAGCGGTACCCACTTCGGCGGCGAGTACTTCAAGCTCCTCACAGGAACGAACATGGTCCACGTGCCCTACAAGTCCACCGCGGCCGCGGCGGCCGACGTGGCAGCGGGCTTGCTGGACCTGACCTTCGATGCGGCCTCCAAGGCCTATGCGGACGCGGGCAAGGTGCGCATCATCGCGGTGACCGGTTCGCGCCGCGACCCGCGGCTGCCCAACGTGCCCACGGTGGCCGAGGCCGGGCTGCCCAAATTCACGCTCGACTCCTGGGTTGGCCTGCTGGCCCCGCAGGGCCTGCCGCAGCCACTGATGGAGAAGCTGCAGCGCGCCGCAGCGACGGCCCTGGCTGACCCGGGCCTGCGCCGGACACTGGAAGACCTGGGCCTCAATGCAGCCAGTGGCGAGCCGGGCCAACTGGGCCGCGCCATTGCGGAGGACATGACGCTCTACCGGCGCATCGTGGCCGAGGCCAACATCCGGATCGAATGAGCGATGCGCAGGCTGCCCGGGCCCGGTCCTGCGCGCCGCCGCGCTCGGGGGGCTGACCGCTCATTCGGCCGTGATGTGGTTGTCCTTGACCACCTTGGCCCAGGCGCGGGCGTCCTCGTCCAGGAACTTGCGGAAGGCCTCGGGGCCTTCGCCCACGGGCGTGAGGCCGTAGTCGAGCAGCTTGGCGCGGAAGGCCGGGTCGGCCATCACCTTCTGCGAGGTGGCCAGCAACGCCGCCTGCACGGCGTCGGGCGTGCCCTTGGGCACGAAGATGCCGTGCCAGGAGTCGCCGACGAAGCCGGGGTACAGCTCCGCGATGGCGGGCACGTCGGGCAGGCCTGCGATGCGCTGTGCGCTGGTCACGCCCAGGGCCCGTACCTTGCCGGCACGCACCTGCGGAATGGCGCCGGTGCTGGCGTCCAGCGCCACGTCGATGCGGCCGGCGATCACGTCGGGCACGAACTGGTCCTTGTAGGGCACATGGGTCATCTTCAGGCCGGCCTGGTTCAGCCACCGTGCCAGGGCGACGTGCGTGCCCTGGCCGATGCCCGCGCTGGCGTAGCTGAGCGCATCGGGCCGGGCCTTGGCCTCGCGCACCAGGTCCTGCAGCGTGCGGTACTTCGAATCCACCGAGGTCACGAGCACATAGGGCACCGACAGGATGCGCGTGACGGGCACGAAGTCCTCGGCCTTGTACGGCAGCTTCTTGTAGACGTAGGGGTTGATCGAGAAGGTGTTGTTGACCGTCCAGAGCAGCGTGTAGCCGTCGGCCGGCGCATTGGCCACGGCCTGCGCGCCGATGATCGTGCTGGCACCCGGCCGGTTCTCGACCACCACCGGCTGGCCCGTGAGGCGGGTGAAGCCCTCGCCCCAGAGGCGGGCGATCACATCGGGCGACACGCCCGGTGGAAAGGGCACCACCAGCTTGACGGCCTTGGCGGGATAGGCGGACTGGGCCAGCGCCATGCCGCCCGGCAGGCCGGCGACCAGGAGCGAAGCAACGGCCACGCTGCACAGATGGCGTCGCGAGAGAGAGGAGAAGCGCATGTCGTTTGTCTCGTGATGTTCAAGGAATGGGCACGCCGGCCGCTGGCGGGCCGGGCGTGGCCGCGGTGCGGCGACCGGGCGAGGAGGCGATCAGGCCTTCAGGTCGAGCCGGCGCACCAGCGGGGGAAAGTCGGTCATGTCCTGCCGGATCAGCGCCTCCAGGGGCGCGGGGCCGCCGCCGGCCAGCTCCCAGCCGTTGACCTGGGCGCGGGCCTTCATCTGGGTGTCGGCCAGGGCGGTGTCGAGGGCCTTCGACAGCCGGGCGATCACGGCAGCCGGCGTGCCCTGCGGCACGGCCAGGCCGATCCAGAACGAGGCATCGAAGCGCGGGAATCCCTCTTCGGTGAGCGTAGGCACCTCGGCCATGGAGCTCAGGCGCCGCAGGCCGGTCTGCGCCAGCGGCACGATGCTGCCGCCCTTGAGCGCGGGCTGGGCCGACGAGAAATCCAGCAGCGCCAGTTGCACCTCGCCCGCCATCAGGCCGGTGATGAGCGGGCCCGAGCCCTTGTAGGGCACATGCACAAGCTCGATGCCTGCCAGCGTCTTGAACTGCTCCAGGGCGATGTGGTTGGTGGCGCCGATGCCGGCACTGCCGTAGAAGAGCTTGCCCGGCTGGGCCTTGGCGGTGGCGACCAGCTCGCGCAGGCTGCGCCAGGGCGAACGCGCGGGCGTCGCCAGGATGCCCACCGCCCGCAGCGCCAAGCCTACCGGCATCAGGTCGCGTGTCGGCTGTACCGTGGCACCTTGCTGTACCAGCGGCGCGATGATGTGGTTGGAGCGCGAGGTGACCAGCACCGTGTAGCCGTCGGCCGGCGCCGCCGCGGCGGCGGCGGTACCGATCAGGCCTGCGGCACCGGGCCGGTTGTCGATCACCAGGGGCTGGCCCAGGCTGGCGCGCATGCTCTCGGCCAGGAAGCGCGCCACGATGTCCGAGGGGCCGCCGGGCGGCTGGGGCACCACGAGCTTGATGGAACGCTGCGGGTAGGCGCCCTCTTCCGCCGCGAAGGCGGACGTCGGAATGGCCAGCGGCAACGCGAGCGGCGCGATGCCGGCGAGGAAATGGCGGCGAGTGGATGCCATGGTCATGTCTCCTTGTGGTTCTGCGCTCAGCGGGCGGCGGTGATGCGTCCGCCCAGCGTCTCGGCCACCCAGTCGGCGATGTAGGCGCCGGCGTTGGCCGAGTTGTCGAAGCTGGAGTGCTGCGCGCCGCCTTCGCGGTCGGTGAAGATCTTCAGCTCGCGCTTCGGGCTGTTCACCAGTTGCTCGTAGGTGCGCTCGGCCCACTTGAGCGGGATCTGCGAATCCTTCTGCCCATGCGTGACCAGGAAGGGCACGCGGATCTTCTCGACCACGCCGTCCAGGTGCACCTGTTCGGCGATGCGCATGAAGTCGTCCATGTCCTTGGCGCCCCAGACCCAGCGCACATGCTCCCAGTAGTGCGGCACGGGAAAGCTGCCTTCCTTCTCCAGCCGGCGCTTCTGCACGTCGCGCCAGTCGTGGTTGGCCCCCCAGACCACGCCGCAGGCGAAGCGCGGCTCGAAGGCGACGGCGCGCGGGCAGTAGTAGCCACCCAGCGAGACGCCTTCGCAGCCGATGCGCTGCGGGTCGATGTCTTCGCGTGCCTCCAACCAGTCGACCACGCGGCTGGCCCAGTGCTCGGCGTCGAAGCGGGCCGTCATGCCATGCAGGCGCAGCGCCTCGCCGGTGCCGGGCTGGTCGAGCACCAGCGACGAAATGCCGCGCTGCGCCAGCCAGTGCGGCAGCCCGACGCGGTACTTCATCTCCTTGGTCGAATCCAGGCCGTTGAGCTGCAGCAGCAGCGGCGCGCGGCCCTGCACGCCCTGGGCGCGCACATAGAGGCCGGCCAGCACGCCGCCCTCGTAGGGAATCTCCACCCGCTCGCAGTTCTCGCCCGCCAGCGTGATGCCGCGCGCGAAGGTGTCGAGAAAGCGCCGGTACAGCGCCTCGCGGCCCGCTGCGCCGTGGCTCTGCATGCGCTCGGCCGTGATCAGGTAGGTGGCGGCACGGCCCAGCTTGTCGCCGGCCGAGATCAGCCGGCCGCGGGCCTCGTCCTCGGCCGCGAGTTCGCACAGCTGGTCGGCCATGCGCTCCCAGCTCTGCCGGAAGGCCAGCGACGCGGCCGCATCGGGCTGGTGCGCGGCCTCCTTGAGCGGCGCGCACATGGCCTCGATCTCGCCGATGCGGGCGCCCATCTCGATGGCCAGATCGACCGAGAGGTTCCAGACGTAGTTGGTGGGGAAGTACTTGAACATGCTTACTGTCTCCTTGCCCTTCGTCGGGCTGGTTGTCGGGGGCGGACGCGCGCCGCTCAGCTGCCGTCCGAGATCACGGTGCCGCCGTCCACCACCAGCGTCTGCCCGGTGATGAAGCCGCCGGCCGCCGAGGCCAGCATCACGGCGACGCCGGCCACCTCGTGCGGTTCGCCCACGCGGCGCAGCGGGGTGGCCGCCAGCCGGCGGGCCATGAAGGCCTCGTTGGCCATCAGGCCTTCGGCCAGCGGAGTACGGATCAGGCCCGGGGCGATGGCGTTGACGCACACGCCGCGCGGGCCCCACTCCACCGCCAGGTTGCGCGCCATCTGCGCCAGCGCTGCCTTGCTGAGGCCGTACAGGCCGATGGCGCCGTTGCCGCGCAGGGCGGCGATGCTGGCCATCAGGACCACGCGGCCGTGGCCGCGCTCGCCCATGGCCGGCACCAGCGCGGCGCACAGGGCATGGGCGCTGGCCAGGTTGACCTGGAACACGCGCGCCCAGTCTTCGGCCGGCGCCTCCAGCAGCGGCCCCGCCGGGCCCTGCATGCCGGCATTGCAGACCAGCAGGTCGATGCGCCCGAAGGCGGTGCGGGCCTGTTCGGCCAGCGCCTGCACCTGGGCGGGCACCGATAGATCGGCCACCACGGTCCGGACGGCGCCGCCGAGCGACGCGCAACGGGCCGCGATGTCGCGCAGCGCAGCGTCGTCGCGGTCCGACAGCACCAGGCTTGCTCCGTGCTGCGCATAGGCCAGGGCGATGGCCTGGCCGAGGCCGCCGGTGGCACCGGTGACCAGGGCCACCTGCCCCGCCAGCGAGAAGAGACCGGGGGCCCTGGTCGCCTCACTCAAGCTTCACCCCCACCTGGTGGATCACCTGGCCCCAGCGCGTGGTCTCGGTGCGGATCAGCTCGGCGAACTCGGCGCGGGAGCTGGGCGCCACGATCAGACCCAGGTCGGTGTAGCGCTGCACCACGTCAGGCGCAGTGACGGCCTTGACCAGTTCGTCGTGCAGCCGGTTGGCAATGGGCTCCGGCGTGCCGGCGCGCACCACCATCCCGGTCCAGCCCGGGATGTTGAGCGCGGGCATGCCCAGCTCCGCAATGGTGGGCACCTGCGGCAGCTGGGGCAGGCGCTTGTCGCTGCCCACCACGGCCAGGGCGCGGGCCTTGTTCTCGCGCACCAGCGGGATGGCACTGGGCGCCACGTCCAGCATGGCGTCGATGTGGCCGGCCATCAGGTCCTGCACCGCGGGCGCGCCGCCCTTATAGGCCACATGCGTGAGGTTGCCCTTGATCTGCCGGCGCAGCATCTCCATCCAGATGTGCGGCTGGCTGCCCATGCCGTAGGAGCCGTAGTTCAGGCCCTTGCCGCCGGCCTGCGCCGCCTTGACGAACTCCTGGAAGGTCTGGAACGGGCTCGACGCCGGCACCAGCAACAGCGTGGGCGAGACCAGCAGCCGCGTCAGCGGCATGAAGTCCTTGAGGGTGTCGTAGCTCAGCTTGGGATACAGGCCGGCGTTCATCGAGAACGGGCCGAGGTCGCCGTAGAACAGCGTGTGGCCGTCGGCCGGCTGCTGCTTGACGAAGTTGGCGCCGATCTGGCCACCGGCGCCGGGCCGGTTGTCGATGACCACCGGCTGGCCCAGGCTGGCCGAGAGCTTCTGCGCCAGCATGCGCGACAGCGCGTCGCCGAAGCCGCCGGCCGGATAGGGCACCACCCAGGTGATGGGGCGTGAGGGAAAGCCGGCCTGGGCACGGGCGGCGGTGCCCGCCAGGCCCAGTGGCGCGGCGGCCAGGGCGGCGGCGCGACGCAGCAGCGTGCGGCGGGTGGGATGGACGAAGGACGAGGCGGAATCGGTCATCGAAGAAGGTCTCCTGAATGGGTGAAGTCAAAAATCATCGGCCTCGCCGGCCGGTGCGAGCGCCCGGCACACCAGCGCACGCGCGTCGCCGTCGTCGCGCAGGCCCAGTGCGCGGGGAATGCGGTCGTCCAGTGGCGGATAGCGGCCGAACACGGCCTCCACGGCCGGCTGCGGCGCATGGCGTACCAGGGCCTGGCCGTCCACGCCGAACTCGGCCGACAGCGCCTGCACGATGTCGTCCATCGACAGGTGCAGCACGGGCAGCGGCCAGGCGCGTGCCGGGTCGTTATCGACCGGCATGGTGGCGGCATGCACCAGGTTCCAGGCGCAGCGTCGCGCCGACATCCACCAGGCCGTGGCCTGCGGCCCCACGGGCAGCGTGACGGGCTCGCCCGCGGCCAGCGCATGAAGCAGCTCGCTCATGAAGGCCGACACCAGGCCGGAAGGCGCGCGCGGCCGGGCCACGATGCCGGGCAGGCGCAGCGCGCGGCCATCGAGCCGGCCGCGGCGCGAGAAGTCCGCCAGCAGCACCTCGCAGCCCAGCTTGTGGGCGCCGTAGATCAGCGGCGGCCGCAGCGGCGTGTGCGGCGTCACCACCTCGGGCAGCGCGCTGCCGTAGACGGCGATGGTGCTGGCGTAGACGACGACCGGCGGCGCCGCGCCGGTGCCGGCCGCGGCCAGCGTGTCGAACAGGTCCAGCGTGGTGTCGAGGTTGACGCGGCGGCTCAGCGCCGGGTCGGCCTCGGCCGCCCCGCCGGGCACGGCCGCCAGATGGAAGCACACGTCGGGCGCGAGGGCGGCGATGCGCGCCAGCACCTCGTCGCTGCCCAGGTCGCCTTCCAGCCCGAGCACCCCGTCCGGCAGCATGCCCAGCCGCTGGTCTGCGGCGGCCAGGGTGCCGATGCGCTGGCCGCCTATCTGGCCCTGGCGGTGCAGCAGCGCGAGCACATGCGCGCCGATGAAGCCACCGGCGCCGGTCACGAGCACTCTCACGCTCAGTCCTCGAAGATCGCCACGGCCCGCGTCCAGCCCGCCGAGGCGCCGCGGATCTTGTGCGGGAAGCAGCAGATCGTGAAGCCATCGCCCGGCAGCGACTCCAGGTTGTGCAGCTTCTCCAGGTGGCAGTAGCCGATGTCGCGGCCGGCCTTGTGGCCTTCCCAGATCAACGCGGTGTCGCCGGTCTCGGCGATGCGCTGCGCGGTGTACGAGAAGGGCGCGTCCCAGCTCCAGGCGTCGGTGCCGGTCAGGCGCACGCCGCGCTCCAACAGGTACATGGTGGCCTCATAGCCCATGCCGCAGCCGGTGTTGACGTAGTCGGGCTGGCCATAGCGGCTGCCGGCGCGGGTGTTGACCACCACGATGTCCAGCGGCTGCAGCACGTGGCCGATGCGGGCGAGCTCCGCCTCCACCTCGGCCGCACTCACCACATGGCCGTCGGGCAGGTGGCGGAAGTCCAGCTTCACGCCGGGCCGGAAGCACCAGTCCAGCGGAATCTCGTCGATGGTCATCGACGGCCGCGCGCCGCCGGCCTTGGCGTCCTGCGTGGCATGGAAGTGCCAGGGCGCGTCCAGGTGCGTGCCGCTGTGGGTGGTCAGCGTCACCCATTCGGCGGCGGCGGCCTGGCCTTCGGGGTAGTCCTCGGCCCGCGTGCCGGGAATCAGCTGCAGGAACTCGGGCAGCGTGTCCTGGTGGGTCTGGTAGGTGATCTTCGGCGCCAGCGGCGGCGGGTCGGAGAGCACATCGTTTTCGAGATAGATCGACAGGTCGACGAAGCGGGGCATGCGGACGTGCTCCTTCAGGCGGTGGGCGGCAGGGCCTGCACCACGCGCTGGTCGATGGCGCCGAAGACCGGTGCGCCCTGCCATTGCGATTCCATGCGCACCCGTTCGCCGAAGTGCAGGAAGGGCGTTCGGCTGGCGCCGTGTTCGATCAGCTCCATGGCGCGCCGCTCGGCGATGCAGGCCGAGCCGCGCTGGCCGCCCGCGTTGGAGACGGTGCCCGAGCCCACGATGGTTCCCGCCGTCAGGCGGCGCGTGAAGGCCGCATGCGCGATCAGCTGGTCGAAGCCGAAGCTCATCTCGCCACCATTGGGATGGCCGAATCGCTCGTCGCCGCGCATCACCGTCAGGTCCAGGTGCACCCGGCCATCTCGCCAGGCCTCGCCGATCTCGTCGGGCGTGACGGCGACCGGCGCGAAGCTGGACGAAGGCTTGGCCTGGAAGAAGCCGAAGCCGGTGCGCATCTCGCGCGGGCCGAAGCCGCGCAGGCTCACGTCGTTGATCTGCACCAGCAGGCGCACGTGGCGCAGTGCCAGCGCGGCGGGACAGCCCAGCGGCACGTCGCCGACGATCACGCCGAACTCGCCCTCGAAGTCGATGCCGTGGGCCTCGTCGGGCAGCGGCAGGTCATCGTGCGGGCCCAGCAGGTCGTCGGAGCCGCCCTGGTACATCAGCGGGATGCGGTCCGAATCCGGCGCGGGCTCGATGTTGAAGGCCTTCTCCATCAGCCGGCCGTGGTTGAGGAAAGCCGAGCCATCGCACCACTGCGGCGCGCGCGGCAGCGGCGCGGCGGCCTGCGTCGGGTCGAAGGCGAAGGCCCCCTGCGCATCACCGGCGTTGAGCCTGGCGTACAGCGCCTGCAGCAGCGCCTCGGTCTGCGTCCAGCGTTCGATGGCATCGAGCATCGTGGGCGCGATGGCGTCGGCATCGACCGCCTGGCGAAGGTCGCGCGAGACGACGACGAGGCGGCCGTCCTTGCGGCCGTTCTTGAGGGTGGCGAGTTTCATGCGGGGAAGTCCTCGTTCCAGTGGATGGGGGCCTGTCCGGCCACCGGGGCGCGGAAGCTGGGCAGGGTGGTGCCACGCAGGCTTCCGAGGTAGACGGTCTGCAGATCGGGGCCGCCGAAGCTCAGGCTGGCCATCCACGGCGCCAGCGTGCCGTGGGCGGCGGCCATGATTTCGGGCGTGAGCGTGCGGGCCTCGTAGTGCGCATCGAGCGCCTGCGTGGCGGCGGGGTTGCTGTCGTCCAGCAGGGTGAGCAGCTCGCCGTCGGGCGTGATGGCGACCAGGCGGTCGGTCATGATCAGCGTGACCCACAGGTTGCCGAAGACATCGAAGGCGAAGCCGTCGGGAAAGCCGGGCAGCCGGGCCGGGCCGTACACCTCACGCTCGCCCAGCGTGCCGTCGGGCCGTACGCGCAGGCGCGAGATGCGGCGGGCGTTGCTCTCGACCACGTACATCCATTCGCCGGCGTCGTCCAGGCGGATCTCGTTCGTGCCCTCGAAGCCGTCGGCCACGATACGGGCCTGGCCCTGCGCGTCGAAGAGGGCGATGTAGCCGTCGGTGGCGCGGGCATTGATGGATTCGGTCCAGGGCTGCATGCGCGTGGTCACCGTGAGGTAGAGCCGGCCCTGCCGGTCGCGCAGCGGGAAGTTGGCCTTGCCCAGCGGCTGGCCGTCGATGCGGTCGAAGAGGCGGCGAACGCGGCCCTGGCGGTCCATCACCTCGACGGCGTCGGTGCCCCAGTTGGCGATCAGCAGGTCGCCGTTGGCCAGGAAGGTCATGCCGTTGGGCAGCGAGCCTTCGCTGCGCACATAGCGCTGGTCGAAGTCCACGGCCTCGTCGCTGGCCGGGGGCGCGGCAGGCACCACCAGCTGCTGGCTGCCATCGGGCGCGATGCGCATGGCGCCGCCGCGGGCATCGGCGGCCCAGACGGTGCCGTCGCGCTGGCACAGGATGCATTCGGGGCGCTGCAGGTCGCGGCCGACGTGGCGGATGGCGGCGCGGTCGACCTGCCAGCCGCGCAGGGGGTTGTCTCTTGTCATTGGCGGAATCTCGAAGCGGGCCGCAGTGTGGTCCGTCCGCGCCGCGAAGACCAACAGATTCGGCCGATGCGAGCCATCGGCCGGCGCGATGCCTGGGCGCGGCAGGCATGCGTGTCGCTTATCGCGCGCACCGCGGCGGCGCGTCCTTATGATCTGCGCCCCACCTGGAGACGACCTGCATGCGCTACCAACGCATCGACCTCAACCTGCTCGCCGCGCTCGACGCCCTGCTGGCCGAGCGCAACGTGACCCGTGCGGCCGAGCGCCTGCACATGACGCAGTCGGCCATGAGTGGCGTGCTGGCCCGCCTGCGGGACTACTTCGGCGACGCACTGCTCGTGCCCGTCGGGCGCACGCTGCAGCTCACGCCGCGGGCCGAGGCGCTGATCGCGCCGGTGCGCCAGATCATCCTGCAGGTGGATGCCACCTTGGGCGTGCAGCCCGAGTTCGAGCCGGCCACGGCGCGCCGGCATTTCACCGTGATCGCCTCGGACTATGTGGTGCAGGTGCTGATGGCGGAGGCGCTGCGGCGCATCGCGCAGATGGCGCCGGGCCTGAGCTTCGATGTGCGGCCCACCCATGCCGCCATGGCGCAGGACCTGGACCAGGGCCGCATCGACCTGCTGGTCACGCCGGCGCACCTGACGCTGGCCGACCATCCGCAGCAGCAGCTGTTCGAGGACACCTACCACGTCGTCGCCTGCGCACAGAACGCTGCGCTGGCGGGCGGCATCACGCCCGCGCAGTACGTGGAACTCGGCCATGTGGTCTACCAGGCCGACCTGGGCGCCAACCCCTGGTTCGAGCAGTGGTATGCCAACCAGCATGGCGCCAATCGGCGGGTGGAGGTGGTGGCGCATGGCTTCCTGCTGATGCCGCGCTTCATCGTGGGCACGAAGCGCATCGCCACCGTCCAGACCCGGTTGGCCCAGCAGTTCGTGCAGGCCATGCCGCTGCGGCTGCTCGCGCCGCCCATGCCCACGCCGCGGCTGACCGAGGTGCTGCAGTGGCACCGCCTGCGCGACGACGATCCCGGCGTGCGCTGGGTGCGAGAGGAGATCGCGGCCGTCGCGCAGCAGATGCCGCCGGTCGCCTGAACGCAGGCTGACGATCCACACCCGCGGGAGTGCGGTCGGCGCGGCGGATGACGTGGGCCGGCTGTTCGCCTACGCGGGCGGCGCGCCCGGGCCGACCCCGCAATATGCCTCGCGGCCCGACCCTCGCGGGATGACCCGAGGCTCCACCGATTCCCAAGAACCCATGGCCGCCGGCGGCTGGCAGTCGCTCAAGGCCGTGGCCCGCTACACGCTGGAGGAAGGCAATGTCGCGCAGATCACGCGCGCCCTGCTCCAGCAGAACAAGACCGACGGCTTCGCCTGCGTCAGCTGCGCCTGGGCCAAACCGGCCGAACCCCGGGTGGCCGAGTTCTGCGAGAACGGCGCCAAGGCCACGGCGTGGGAACTGACCGCGCGCCGCCTGTCGCCCGACTTCTTCGACGCCCATCCGGTGAGCGCGCTGCGCGGCTGGTCGGACCATGAGCTCGAAGCCGGTGGCCGGCTCACGGCGCCAATTCGTTACGACCGTGCGACCGACCGCTATGTCGAGGTGAGCTGGGACGAGGCCATCGCGGACATCGCGGCCCGCCTGCGCAGCCTGCGGGCCGAGGACCCGAAGTCCGCCGTCTTCTACGCGTCGGGCCGCGCCTCGCTGGAGACCAGCTACGCTTGGCAGCTGTTCGCACGGGTCTATGGCAACAACAACCTGCCCGACAGTTCGAACATGTGCCACGAGAGCACCTCGGTCGCGTTGCCGCAGAGCATCGGCGTGCCCATCGGCACGGTCCACCTGGAGGATTTCGCGCAGGCGGACTGCTTGCTCTTCGTGGGCCAGAACCCGGGCGTCAACAGCCCGCGCATGCTGCATCCGATCAAGGAGGCGCGCGACCGCGGGGTGCCGATCATCAGCTTCAACCCGCTGCGCGAATCGGGGCTGGTGCGCTTCATCGATCCGCAGTCGCCGGTGCAGATGCTCACGCCGGCCTCGACCACCGTTTCGACCCAGTACCTGCAGGTGAAGGTGGGCGGTGACCTGGCTGCCCTGACCGGCGTGGCCAAGGCGCTGCTGGCGGCCGCGGCGGCCGGCGGGCAGGGCCTGGACCGGGAATTCATCGCCGAGCACACGAGGGGTTTCGATGAGTTCGCGGCCTGGGTGACGCAGCAGTCGTGGGAAGACATCGAGCGCGAATCGGGCCTGGCTCGCGCGGCACTTGAGCGCGTGGCGGCCGTGGTGGGCGGCGCCAAGTCGGTGATCGCGGTCTACGGCATGGGCCTGACGCAGCACCGCCTGGGCGTGAAGAACGTGCAGATGCTGTGCAACCTGCTGCTGATGGGTGGCCACATCGGCCGGCCGGGCGCGGGCATCTGCCCGGTGCGCGGCCACTCCAACGTGCAGGGCCAGCGCACCGTGGGCATCACCGAGAAGCCCGAGCTGGCGCCGCTGGACCAGCTGGCCCGGCAGTACGCCTTCGAGCCGCCACGCGACAAGGGCCTGGACACGGTGGGCGCCTGCCAGGGGGTGCTGGACGGCAGCGTGCGCGCCATGCTCAGCCTGGGCGGAAACCTGCTGCGCTCGGTGCCCGACAACACTCGGCTGGAACCCGCTTGGTCGCGGCTGGCGCTGACCGTGCATGTGGCGACCAAGCTCAACCACACGCACCTGGTACCCGGCGAGGCCAGCTACCTGCTGCCCTGCATCGGCCGCATCGAGATCGACCGGCAGGCGGGCCGCGAGCAGCGCGTGTCGATGGAGGACTCGACTGGCTTCATCCATGCCTCCCAAGGCGTGGCCGAGCCGGCCGATGAGCGCCTGCGTTCGGAACTGGCCATCGTCAGCGCGCTGGCGCAGGCCGCCGTGGGCGATGTCGCCCAGGTGCCCTGGGCCGAGTGGCGCGAGGACTACGCCCGGGTGCGCGCCGCCATCGAGGCCACCTATCCGCAGATCTTCCATGGTTTCGAGAGCCGTTTCGTGCAGCCCGGCGGCTTTCCCAAGCCCAATGCGGCGCGTCAGAGGGAATGGAAAACGTCCACCGGCAAGGCCAACTTCATCGTGCCGGGCTCGCTGGTGGCCGACCCCGATGCACCGGGCCACCCGCCGCAGACGCTGCGCCTGATGACGATGCGCAGCGACGACCAGTTCAACACCACCATCTACAGCCTGGACGACCGCTTTCGCGATGTGAGCGGCACGCGCGATGTGCTCTTCATGAACGAGGCCGACATCGCCCGCCGCGGCCTGCAGCCCGGCCAGCGCATCGACGTGCGCACGGCCGCAGACGACGGCGTGGTGCGCGAGGTTCGCGGCCTGACCGTGCGCGCCTACGACATTCCCGAAGGCTGCGTGGCCGGCTACTACCCCGAATGCAACCCGCTGGTGCCGCTGTGGCACCACGCAGAAGGCAGCCATGTGCCGGCCTACAAGTCGGTGCCCATCCTTGTCCAACCCGAGAACGCCATCCCATGACCCCACCCTCCCCCGCTGCCGTCGCGCCCCTGGCCTACCGGCCCGAGTTCGAGCACACCGAGGACGACGAGCTGCAGACCGCACGCGAGCTGGGCGAAACCATGATCGCGATCGCGCAGAAGGTGCATCGCGACGAAGGTCACGCCTACCGGAGCGTGCACGCCAAGTCGCACGGGCTTCTTCGTGCCGAGGTCGAGGTGCTGTCGGGCCTGCCGCCCGGGTACGCCCAGGGCCTGTTCGCCACGCCGGCGCGCTATCCGGCCGTGATGCGCCTGTCCACGCCGCCGGGCGACCTGCTGAGCGACAAGGTGTCGACGCCCCGCGGCGTGGCGCTGAAGCTGGTGGGCGTGCCGGGCGAGCGCATGGAAGGCTCCGAGGGGGAGGTGACGCAGGACTTCGTCATGGTCAACGGGCCCGTGTTCCGCACGCCCAATGCGAAGAAATTCCTGGGCAACCTCAAGCTGCTGGCCGCCACCACCGACCGTGCGCCCAAGGCGAAGGAGCTGCTCTCGGCGGCCCTGCGCGGCGTGGAGAAGACGCTGGAGGCCGTGGGTGCAGAAAGCGGCGCGCTCAAGTCCATGGGTGCGCATCCGCTCACGCACCTGCTCGGCGAGACTTTCTTCACCCAGGTGCCGATGCTGTACGGCACATACATGGCCAAGCTGCGCCTGACGCCGGTGTCGCCGGAGCTGCGGGCGCTCAAGGACCAGGTGCTGGACATGGGCGACAGCCCCAACGCCATCCGGGATGCGGTGGTCGACCACTTCCGGACGCAGGGCGGCACATGGGCGCTGCAGGTGCAGCTGTGCACCGACCTCGACGCGATGCCCATCGAGGACGCGACGGTCGAGTGGCCGGAGGACCGTAGTCCCTACGTGACGGTGGCCCGCGTGACGGCCGGGCCGCAGAACGCCTGGAGCGAAGCGCGGGTCAAGGCCATCGACGACGGCATGGCCTTCTCGCCCTGGCACGGCCTGGCGGCGCACCGGCCACTCGGGTCGATCATGCGCGTACGTCGGATCGCGTATGCGACGGCGGCGGCTTATCGGGAGGCAGGCAATCGCACCTCGGTGGCGCAGCCGACGACGCTGGACGATCTGCCCGATTGAGGTGGCCGGCAGGCGGAAGACAGGTCGCGGCTTTGCCGCCTCTGCCGCCTTTGCACAACTTAACCCAGAGACCCCCGGGGCCGGGCCGCGGGTGCGCCAGAGTCGGGCATGGTCGCTCCTGTCCTTCCATGGCCTTGCCCCGATCCCGCTGGACCCCGCCCGTGCCGTGTGCTTGGCGGTGGATGGGCCGCCGTCTTGCTGGTCCTGCAGGGTTGTGCCGCACCGGCCGGCGCGCCTGCGCCGCCGCCTGCCCCCAGCGCCATGGCCGTGTCCGCCTCACCGAAGGCTTCCGCAGAGCCCCCCGAGCGTCCCGCGGCCTCTGCTGATCGTTGCAGCGTCGTTCTCTATGGCGACTCGATCCTGCATGGCGGTTATGGCGGCAACCAGCGGCTCGCGGAGCCGCCGGCGCGTACGCTCCAGCGGCTGCGACCACGCTACCGGGTGGAAGACCGCAGCGCCAATGGCGAGACCGCCACGGCCCGGGCCGGCCGCTTCGCCAGCGAGCCGAGGACGGCGCACTTCGTGGTGATCGCCCACGGCATCAACGATGTGGCGCAAGGGCTGCCCGTCCAGCCGCCGTTGCGGCAGATGGTGCGCCAGGCGCAGCAGGAGGGCCGGCAGGTGGTCCTGACGGGGCTCTCGCGGCCCGCGCTGGCGATGCCGGGCCGCTCGGCCGCGGATGCGGCCATCCGGCAGGTCGCCGCGGAAACGGGCGCGGCCTTTGCCGGCTGGGGCGACGTCACCCGCGGCCCGGACGAGATGGCGGATCCGCTGCATCCCGCCAAGCCTTATTCCGACCGCCTGGTGGCGCGCATCGCGCTCACGCTCGACGCGATGGCACCGGAATGCCGTTGAGGCCAGGCCTCAGCGCAGCGGCAGCCTGACCGTCACAAGCAGGCCGCCATCGACCGGCAGGCTGGCCGCGATGCTGCCGCCGTGCAGCACGACCACGCGGCGCACCAGGGACAGCCCGAGTCCCGCGCCGCGGAAGGGCTCGGCGTTCTCCAGGCGCACGAAGGGCTCGAAGATCGCCTCCAGGCTGGCCTGCGGTACGCCGCTGCCGTGGTCGCGCACGCGCAGGACGAATTCCTGCGAGCCGGGCGACAGCTCGGCCTGCACGTCGACCTGCGTGCCGACGGCGGTGAACTTCACCGCATTGCGGATGATGTTCTCGAAGGCGCGGTACAGCAGCTCGCCGTCCACCTCGGCCACGAAGGGCCCCTCGGCGTGCAGGCCGACGCCGCGGCCGGTGGCCTGGGCCTCCAGCGAGGCGTCCTCGACGATGGCCTGCAGCAGGTCCATGAGGTCCACCCGCTGGCGCGCGTCGGTGCCCGCGGCCGCCTCCAGCCGGTGCAGCGTGAGCAGTTCCTCGATCAGCACGTCCAGCCGTTCGCTGTCCTTCTGGATGCGGTCGATCATGCGTGGGACGCTGGCGCCGTCCTGGCGCATCAGACCGATGGCGGCCTGCATGCGGGACAGCGGCGAGCGCAGCTCGTGCGAGACATCGTGCAGCAGGCGCTGGCGCGATTCGGTGAGTTGCCGGAGCTGCACCACCATGCGGTCGAAGTCCCCGGCCACTTCGGCGATCTCGTCGGAGCGCCGGCCGAGCAAGGGCTTGAGCCGTACCTCCATGTTGCCGCGAGCGATCTCGCCCAGTGCCCACTGCAGCTGACGCAATGGGCGCAGGATGTACCAGGCCAGCCCGCCGCCGACCACCAGAAAGGCCAGCACACCTGAGACCATCGGGACCATCGGCACGCGCCCCAGCGTCAGCTCACCCGGGGGCGGCGAGGGAATCACACCCCCGGTCAGGCGGATATAGGCGAAGGCCCCGAGGATCGACAGCAGCATGCTGCAGCACAAGGCCAGGAAGACCTTGTAGAACAGCCGGGACCGGAGTACGCCTGCGGCCCGCATCATTCGTCCACCAGCAGCTGGTAGCCCTGGCCGCGCACGCTCAGGATCCACGGCGTGCCATCCCCGCGCAGGCCGAGCTTCTGCCGGATGCTGCTGATGTGCACGTCGATGCGCCGGTCGAAGCGCGTCAGCGGCTTGCCGAAGACCTGCAGCGAAATGTCCTCCTTGCCCACGAGCCGGCCCGCGCGGCGCGCCAGCGCCTCCAGCAGGCTGAACTCGGTGCCGGTGAGCACCAGTGGCGAACCCTTCCACTGCGCGCGCCGCGCGGCACGCCACAGCCGCAGGTGGCCGGCCTCGATCATCGGCGGTGCATCCGCGGTCCCGCCGGCCTCCCGGCTGCCGGCACGCCGCAGCACGGCCCGGATGCGGGCCGTCAGTTCGCTCGGCGTGCAGGGCTTGGGCACATAGTCGTCGGCGCCCATGTCCAGGCCGATGACGCGGTCCACGTTGTCGCCCTTGGCGGTGAGCATGAGCACGGGCACGTTGCTGCGCTCGCGGATGCGTCGCAGCGCATCGATGCCGGACAGCCGCGGCATCATGATGTCGAGCACCACGGCGGCATAGCGGCCGCTCGTGGCCTCCGCCACGCCGGTGGCCCCGTCGTGCACGGCATGCGCCGAGAAGCCTTCGCGCAGCATGTATTGGGACAGCAGCGAGGCCAGCACCTGGTCGTCGTCGATCAGCAGTACAGGGATCATGGGCCCGCGAGTATCGGTGCGGGCCGGCCGCCTGCCGCGGTGGCGGCGGCCGGCTTTGCCTACCTTAACACTCGCGTGCGTCCGCGGGCCGAAGCGCTCCCTAGCATCGGCACGACCACGGATTCACCATGTTCTGCGCTCCCATCCTTTCCCGCCCGCGCCTCGGCACGCTGCTGGCCACCGGCATGCTCGCCGGCTGCGGCGCGGTCGGCCCGGACTACACGCCGCCGCCCGCTCCCGCCCCCGTCCAATGGCATGCGCCCGTTCCGCACGATGGCAGCGTGGCTGCGCTCGACGCGTGGTGGCAGCGCTTCGACGATCCCGCGCTCGGCCTGCTGCTGCGGCAGGCGGAGCAGGACAGCCCGACGCTGGAGAGCGCGGCGGCGCGCATCGACGCGGCGCGCGCCACGCTCGCCTCGGCCCGCGCGGGCGGGCGGCCGTCGGTGACCGGGCAGTACGCCGCCACGCGCGCCGGCGAGAAAGGCAGCAGCGGTCAGGTCACACGCACGGCAAGCCTGGATGCGTCCTGGGAGCTGGACCTCTTCGGCAAAGTCCGGCGCAGCACGCAGGCTGCCCAGGCCCGCGTCCAGGCCAGGCAGGACGACTGGCACGACGCGCGGATCTCGCTCGCGGCCGAGGTGGCCGACACCTATGTGCAGTACCGCGGCTGCCTGCTCCTGGCCGATGCCTATGGCCAGGAGCTCGAATCGACCCGGCGGACGCTGCGGGCCACGGCCGCGCTCGTGCGCGCAGGGCTGGACTCGGCCGCGGACGAGGCGCTCGCCCGGGCGAGTGCCGCCTCGGCGGCCAGTTCGCTGCTGGGCCAGACGCAGGACTGCGAACTGCTGGTCAAGACGCTGACCCAGCTCACCGGCCTGGCCGAGCCGGCCCTGCGTGCGGCGCTGGCCCATCCGGCATCGCCATTGCCACGGCCGGCGGCCCTGGCGGTGCCGGCTCTGCCGGCGGACGTGCTGCGACAGCGGCCCGACGTCGCCGCGCTGGAGCGCGAGCTGGCGGCGGCCAGTGCGGAGATCGGTGTCGCGCAGGCCGCGCTGCTGCCCAGCGTGTCGCTCGGCGGCACCTTGAGCGGCACGCCGTCGCTCACCAGCTGGAGCTTCGGCCCGTCCCTGTCGCTGCCGCTGTTCGATGGCGGCAGTGGCCGCGCCGGGGTGGCCTCGGCCCGGGCCTCCTTCTCCGTCGCCAGCGCCGCGTGGCGCTCCGGCGTGCGGCAGGCGGTGGCCGATGTGGAGCAGGCCCTGGTGCGGCTCGACGGCACGCAGCGGCGCGAGGCGCAGGCCCGCGAATCTGCGCTGCAGTACCAGCGCTACTTCCTGGCCACCGAGGCCGAGTGGCGGGCCGGGACGCAGTCCCTGCTCACGCTGGAGGACGCCCGCCGCCAGTCCCTCGATGCCCAGGTCACGCTGGCCGCGTTGGAGCGCGACCACGTCCGGTACTGGATCGCCCTGTACAAGGCCATCGGTGGTGGCTGGCAGGACGACACGCCCGCAATCCGATCCGCCCCGCTGTCCCGACCATGATTCCACGCCGCCTGAACCCTGCCGCCGCCGTCGCGGCCGTCATCGTCCTGCTGGCCGCCACCGGCCTGGCACTCATCCACGCCAGGAGGGCCGATGGCGCCACCGAACGCTCGGAGCCGCCCGCCAGCGCGCTGACGGTGGAGGTGGTGAGCCCGGGCCGCGAGCGCTGGCCACGGAGGATCCAGGCCGACGGCAGCATGGCCGCCTGGCAGGAGATCATCGTCAGCCCCGAGACGGGCGGGCTTCGGATCGCCGAGCTGGCCGTCGAGGTGGGCGCCTCGGTGCGCAAGGGCCAGGTGCTGGCCCGGCTGGCCGACGAGTCGGTCAAGGCCGATGTGCGCAAGCAGGAGGCGCTGGTCGCGCAGGCGCAGGCCGCGCTGGACAAGGCGGTGGCCGACCTGCGGCGGGCGGCGTCGCTGGGCGTCGAGGGTGCCCTGGCGCCCCAGCGGCTGGACGAATACCGGTCGACCGAGGCGAGCGCCCGTGCGGCCCTGGCCTCGGCCCAGGCGGACCTCGGCAGCGCCCGGCTGCGGCTGGGCTACACGCGGATCACCGCGCCCGACGATGGCGTGGTCTCGTCCCGCGCCGGCGTCCTGGGCAACGTGGTGAGTTCGGGGGCGGAGCTGTTCCGCCTGATGCGCCAGGGCCGTGTGGAATGGCAGGCCGAGCTGGACGCGACCGCGCTGGCCCAGGTGCGGCCAGGCCAGCGGGCGGTGATCCTGCTGCCGGGCGGCGACCGCGTCGACGGCACGGTGCGCCTGCTCGCGCCCACGCTGGGCAGCGGCAGCGGACGGGGCACCGTGTACGTGAGCCTGCCCGCCCATGCGCAGGTGCGCCCGGGCGTGTTCGCCCGCGGATGGATCGAGTTGCCCGAGAGCACCGCGACCACGTTGCCGGAGTCGGCGCTGGTGCCGCGCGACGGCCGCACCTACGTGCTCATGCTGGGCGACGGCAGCAAGGTGTTCCGCCAGGCGGTCGCCGTGGGCCGCCGCCAGGATGACCGGGTGGAGATCCTGTCGGGCGTCGAGGCCGGCAGCCGCGTCGTGGCCCGCGGCGGCGCACTGATCCTGGATGGCGCGGTCGTGACCGTGTCCGGCTCGACGGAGGCCGCGCCGCGATGAATGTCTCCGCCTGGTCCATCCGAAACCCGGTCCCCGCCGTCCTGCTCTTCGTCCTGCTCACCGTGCTCGGGCTGCTGGCCTTCAGCCGGCTGCAGATCCAGGACTTCCCGGACATGGAGCTGCCTACCGTCACGGTGACGGCCAGCCTCGAGGGCGCGGCGCCGTCGCAGCTGGAGACCGACGTCGCCCGCAAGATCGAGGACAAGCTGGCCTCGCTGTCGCTGCTGGACCACATTACGACCACGCTGACCGAGGGCGTCGCCACGATCAGCGTGAGCTTCGACCTGGCCAAGAACGTGGAGGAGGCGCTGAGCGAGGTGCGCAACGCCGTCGACAGCGCCCGCGCCGACCTGCCGGCGGGCATGGCCTCGCCCACGGTGGCCAAGGTGACGGCGGCCTCCGGGGCGCTGCTCACCTTCACGGCCGAGGCGCCACACATGGACGAGCAGGACCTGTCCTGGTTCATCGACAACGACATCGCCAAGGTGCTGCTGTCGGTCAAGGGCGTGGCCTCGGTGTCGCGCCTCGGCGGGGTGGACCGCGAGGTGCTGGTCGAGCTTGATCCGGTGCGCATGGCCGGCCTCGGCGTGACCGCATCGACCGTGTCGGCGCAGATCGCCGCCGTGCAGCGCGAAAGCTCGGGCGGGCTGGGCGGTGTCGGCGGGCAACGTCAGTCGACCCACACCATCGCGACGGTGGGCACGGCCGCGGAACTCGCGGAGCTCAGCATTCCGTTGGCCGACGGCCGAAGGCTTCGGCTGGACGAGATCGCGCGGGTCAGCGACCACCATGCCGAACGCAGCACGCTGGCCTTCCGCGATGGCCGCCCGGCGATCGCCTTCCAGGTCAAACGCTCGAAAGGCTACTCGGACGTCGGCGTCGTGCACGACGTCAGACAGGCCATGGATGCCTTCTCGGCGGCGCATGCGCAGGTGTCGATCCGCGAGGCAAGCAATGCGGTGGCGGCGATCCAGGACAACTACGAGGGGTCGATGCAACTGCTGGTCGAGGGTGCGCTGCTGGCCGTCGTGGTGGTGTGGGCCTTCCTGCGCGACCGGCGCGCGACGCTGATTTCCGCCACCGCGCTGCCGCTGTCGATCCTGCCCACCTTCGGGGCCATGTACCTGCTGGGCTACTCGCTCAACACCGTCACGCTGCTGTCGCTGTCGCTGGTCATCGGCATCCTGGTGGACGACGCCATCGTCGAGGTGGAGAACATCGAGCGCCACCTGCGCATGGGCAAGACGCCCTACCAGGCGGCCATGGAGGCGGCCGACGAGATCGGCCTGGCGGTGATCGCCACCACCTTCACGCTGGTGGCCGTCTTCCTGCCCACGGCCTTCATGGGTGGCATTCCGGGGCTGATCTTCCGGCAGTTCGGCGTCACGGCGTCAGTGGCGGTGCTGGCCTCGCTGCTGGTGGCGCGGTTGCTCACGCCGATGATGGCAGCCTACATGCTCAGGCCGGTGGCGGGCGGCACGGCCAGCCACGTCGCCGACGGCCGTCTGATGCGGCGCTACCTCGGCTGGGCGTCCGCAGCGCTGGCGCACAGGAAGGCGACCCTGCTGGCAGCGGCCCTCTTCTTCGCGGCCGCACTGGCGCTGGCGCTGTGGCTGCCCACCGGCTTCATGCCGGCGCAGGACCGGTCGCAGACGCAGGTCTCGCTGACGCTGCCGCCCGGCAGTTCGCTGGACGACACCCGCCAGGCAGCGCTGCGGGCGTCGACCCTGATCCGGGAGGTCCCGGGTGTGTCCGGCGTGTTCACCTCCGTGGGCACGGCCGCCAGCACCGGTGGCATGGGAAGCAGCGCGGTGGCGGATGTCGCCAGCGCCACACTGACCGTGACCCTGGCCGATCGCGGCGAACGTGCGCTCAAGCAGTCCGAGCTGGAGACGCTGCTGCGCACGAAGCTGCAGGCACTGGCCGGCGCACGCGTCTCCATCGGTTCGGGCGGCAACGGGGAAAGCATGCAGATCACGCTGGCAAGCGACGATCCGATAGCGCTGTCGAAGGCTGCGGACCGCCTCGAAGGCCAGCTGCGCACGTTGCACGGAATCGGCAACATCACCTCCTCGGCGGCGCTGGAGCGGCCGGAGATCCAGGTCCGGCCCGATGCGGCCCGCGCCGCAGCCTACGGTGTCAGCACCGAAGCGATTGCGGAGGCGGTGCGGCTGTCCACCTACGGGGACTACGCCACCGCGCTGCCCAAGCTGAACCTGCCGCAGCGGCAGGTCTCGATCCGGGTGCGCATGGACAGCGCCTTGCGGGACGACCTGGACGCCATGTCACGCCTGCGCGTGAGCGGCCGCGATGGGCCGGTGACCGTGGGTACCGTGGCCGACCTGTCCATCGGGGGCGGACCGGCGCAGATCGACCGGATCGATCGCTCGCGCAATGTCACGCTCACCGTGGAGCTGGCTGGCCGCGCCATCGGCGATGTGCAACACGAGGCGATGCAGCTTTCCGCGCTGCGCGAACTGCCGGCGGGCGTTCGGCAGGTGCAGTCGGGCGAGCTGCAACGCATGGGCGAGCTCTTCCAGAGCTTCGGCACCGCGATGGCCATCGGCATCTTCTGCGTCTGGGCGGTGCTGGTGCTGCTGTTCCATGATTTCCTGCAGCCGGTCACCATCCTGTCGGCCCTGCCGCTGGCCCTGGCCGGGGCCGTGGTCGCGCTGTGGGCGGCGGGACAGGCTTTCTCGATGCCGGCGGTCATCGGCGTGCTGATGCTGATGGGCGTGGTCACCAAGAACTCGATCCTGCTGGTGGAGTACGCGGTGGTCGCGCGGCGCACGCCCGGGACGCGCCGGCGCGATGCGGTGCTGGACGCCTGCCGCAAGCGGGCCCGCCCCATCGTCATGACCACCATCGCAATGGGCGCCGGCATGCTGCCCAATGCCCTGGGCGTGGGGGCCGAGCCGAGCTTCCGCCAACCGATGGCCATCGTGGTCATCGGCGGGCTGCTGACATCCACCGTGCTGAGCCTGCTGGTGGTGCCGGTGGTGTTCACCTGCGTGGACGATCTGCTCCAGTGGCTGCTGCGGCGGCTGCGCCGGCCGGCCTGAACGGACGCTGCCCCGGTGTACGCGCGATGCTTCTTCGGCCCAGCCCGAAGCATCGCGCGGCAGGCGGCGCCTACGCTCGGGCCACTTCTTCAATGCAAGCGCCCATGACCCTCACCTGCTTCATCCGCTACGAGATCGACCCTTTCCAGAAGGAGGCTTTCCGCCTCTATGCCCAGGCCTGGGGCCGCATCATTCCCCGCTGCGGCGGCCACCTGCTGGGCTACTTCCTGCCGCACGAGGGCTCCAATGTAGAGGCCTGGGGCCTTGTCGCCTTCGACAGCCTGGCCGCCTACGAGGCCTACCGTGCCCGCCTGCGCGACG
Organism: Pseudacidovorax sp. 1753; assembly: GCF_040544975.1. NCBI lineage: Bacteria > Pseudomonadati > Pseudomonadota > Betaproteobacteria > Burkholderiales > Comamonadaceae > Pseudacidovorax > Pseudacidovorax sp. 1753. The sequence continues at coordinate 135,447 of NZ_JBEPKY010000005.1, forward strand.
ATGCCGAGGGCCGCGCCAACTTTGCCCATGCCCAGCGCGAGCGCTTCATCCTGCGGGAGGAGCGGCGCTTCCTGGAGGTCGTGCCCGAGGCCTGGCTGCGGCCGGCCGAGCTGCCGCCGCCTGCCGCGGGAGCGGCGGCGTGATCGCCGTCCTCTTCGAGGTCGAGCCGCAGGACGGCCGCACGGACCAGTACCTGCGGATCGCCGCAGGGCTGGCGGAGGAACTGCGCGGCATCGACGGATTCATTGCCGTGGAGCGCTTCCAGAGCCTGTCGGTGCCCGGCAAGCTGCTGTCGCTGAGCTTCTGGCGGGACGAGGACGCCGTGCGGCAATGGCGAAGCCGGCCTGCCCACCGCGGCGCGCAGCAGGCCGGGCGAGGCGGCCTGTTCCGCGGCTACCGGCTGCGCGTGGCCCAGGTGCTGCGGGATTACGGACTCGACGAACGTGCCGAGGCGCCGGCGGACTCCCGCGAGGCGCACCACGTGCACCCCATGCACCACGCGCACGACGCCGTGCGCTGAGAAGATCGCAGGATGACCTCCCCCACCGACGAACCCCGCATCGCCCGGGTCGCGGCCCAGATCGCGGAGCCCGCCCGCGCCCGTATGCTGACCTACCTGATGGGCGGCGACCTGGCCAGCGCCGGCGAACTGGCGCGCACGGCCGGCGTGGCCGCCTCCACTGCCAGCGGCCACCTGGCCCGGCTGGAGGCCGAAGGCCTGGTGACGGCCGAGGTGCGCGGCCGTCACCGTTACTTCCGGCTCGCGGGCGAGGACATCCTGCGCGTGCTAGAGGCGCTGGCGCTGGTGGCCGAGCGCGAAGGCCACGCGCGGGCCTGGTCCAGCCCGGCGCGGCTGCGCCTGCGCTGTGCGCGCAGCTGCTACGGCCATCTGGCCGGACGCCTGGGCGTGCAGATGCTGGACGCGATGCTGCGGCAGGGCTGGCTGCGCAGCGTGCCCGGCGGCTACGGCCTGACTGCGGCGGGCCGTGAGGCGCTGGTGGCCATGGGCGTGAAGCTGGATGGGCTGGAGGCGAAGCCGGCCGACGCCGCCATCGCCAAGCCATGCCTGGATTGGTCGGAACGCCGCGATCATCTGGCGGGCCCGTTGGCCAATGCGCTGCTGCGCCATTGCCTGGACGCCGGCTGGTTGCGCCGACGCGACGGCGAGCGCTCGCTCGCGGTCACACCGCCCGGCCTGCAGGCCCTGGGTCGCTGGATGACGGTGCCGGCCTGCTGAGCGGTGCGCGGCGGCGGCTCAGAGCCCATCCAGCACGGCCAGCTGCTGCGATGGCAAAACGAGATCGACGCTGGCCAGGTTCTGGCGCAGGTGCGCGACGGACGACGTGCCCGGGATCAACAGGATGTTGGGCGAGCGCTGGCGCAGCCAGGCCAGGGCCGTCTGCATCGGCGTGGCGTCCAGCTGACGGGCCACCGCGTCCAACTTTCCGGACTGCAGCGGCGTGAAGCCGCCGAGTGGAAAGAAGGGCGTGTAGCCGATACCCAAGCGGGCCAGTTCATCCACCAGCGCGTCGTCCTGGCGATGGACGAGGTTGTAGTGGTTCTGCACGCACACGATGGGCACCATCGCTCGGGCGGCGCGCACCTGGGCAGGCGTGGCGTTGCTCAGCCCCAGGTGGCGGATCAGACCGCGCTGTCGCAGCTCAGCGAGGGTAGCGAGTGCGGGCTCGATGTCGCCGTCGGCCGGGCCTTCCACCGAGAACATGAGGCGCAGGTTGACCACCTCCAGAACGTCGAGGCCGAGGTTCCTGAGATTGTCGTGGACGGCCGCAGTCAGGGCTTCGGGCGAACTGGCGACCTCCCACTCGCCCTTGGGGCCGCGACACGCGCCGACCTTGGTCACCAGCGTCAGACCGTCCCGGTAGGGATGCAGGGCCTCGCGGATCAGCTGGTTGGTCACGTGGGGACCGTAGAAATCGCTGGTGTCGATGTGGTCGACGCCGGCCTCGACGGCTTCGCGCAGCACGGCCAGGGCGCTGTCCCGATCGCGCGGGGGGCCGAAGACGCCGGGACCCGCGAGCTGCATGGCGCCGTAGCCCATGCGGTGGATGGTGCGGTCGCCAAGGCGGAAGGTGCCGGCGCGTGCAAGGTCGGTCATGGAGGTGTCCTGGTCACAAGGGATGAGGCACTGTAGGGACGCGAGCCGCGCTTGATAATCCCGCCCAATCTGCACAGGCTGTGCGCCTTTCCGAACAATGGCCCCTCTCGAAGATCTGTCGGCCTTTGCGGCCATTGCCCGGGCGGGCGGCTTTCGTGGTGCATCGCGCGCGACGGGCGCCAGCGCTTCGCAGCTCAGCGAGGCGCTGCGCCGGCTGGAGTCGCGCCTGGGCATGCGCCTGCTCAACCGCACGACGCGCACCGTCGCGCCCACCGAGGCCGGTGCCCGTCTGCTGGAGCGTCTGGGGCCCGCCCTCGCGGAGGTGGAAGCCGCGCTGGACGCGGTCAACCTGTTCCGCGAGCGGCCGGCCGGTCCGCTGCGGCTGAATGTTCCGGCCAGTGCTTCGCGTCTGGTGCTGCCGCACATCGTGCCGTCTTTCCTGCAGGCCTTTCCGGACATCGAACTGGAGGTGGTCGTCGAGGAGCGCTTCGTGGACCTGGTGGCGGAGGGCTACGACGCCGGTATCCGCTACGAGGAGCGTCTGGCGCTGGACATGGTGGCGGTGCCCATCGGGCCGCGCCGCCAGCGCATGGCCACCGCGGCATCCCCCGCCTATATCGCACGCGCGGGACTGCCCTTGCATCCGCGCGATCTTCTGGCGCATGCCTGCCTGCGCGGCCGCTTCGCGGGACGGGCGATGCCGGACTGGGAGTTCGAGCGCGACGGCGAGCAGGTGCGCATCCAGCCCCGGGGGCCGTTGACCGTGGCGCTGGGCGCCGGCGCAGACCTGGCGGTGCACGCCGCAGTGGCCGGCCTGGGTATCGTCTACCTCTTCGAGGACTGGCTGCAACCGTACCTGGATCGCGGTGAACTCGTGCCGGTGCTCGAGCCTTGGTGGCCCGCATTTTCCGGCCCCTTCCTCTACTACCCGGGGCGCCGGCTCATGCCCGCGCCGCTGCGGGCCTTCGTCGATTTCGTGACCGGTCTTCAGGTCGGCAATCGCTGAGGCGCGCGCATGCGGGTATGGCTCAGGCGATGTCCTGCGCCGGCACGGGGGCGCTCATGCCGACCGCCATGCGGTTCCAGGTGTTGATCTGGGCGATGGCCCAGCTGAGCTCAACGATCTCCTGCTCGCTGAGATGCGCACGCAGGTGGTCGAAGACCTCGTCATGGCCTGCGTGGCCATCGGGCAGGCGCGTCAGGGCTTCGGCCCAGGCGAGCGCGGCGCGCTCCCGTTCGGTGTAGAGGCGCGCGTCGCGCCAGGTGGCCAGGCTGTTGATTCGCTGCCAGGGCTCGCCCAGCTTGCGCAGGTCGCGCACATGCATGTCGAGGCAGAAGGCGCAACCGTTGATCTGCGAGACCCGGGTCTTGATCAACTCGATGAGCACCGGGCCGAGGGAGGACTCGGCCAGCGTGGCGCCAGCGGCGATCATGGCCTGGTAGGGCCTGGGCGCGATGCGCATCCAGGAGAGTCGGGGTTGGTCGTGCAGGGTCATGGCGGTCATCTCGAAGAGGGGTGGAACACACCCTCAAGACGAGCGGGACCCGGCCCCTGTGACAGCGGCCAGCGGCCGGCCCAGTGCGGCGGCGATGCGGGCCAGCTTGTCGGGATTGCGCTGGGTATGGACGACCTGGATGCGCTGACCGTCGGTCTGGAAGGTCTGGGCCGATTCGAGCGCCTCGTCGATGAAGCGCAGCACGCTCCACTGGCCGCTCAGCACCATCACCTCGTAACGCGCGCGTGCGCCATGGCGCCGGTGCACGGCCCAGTAGAGCTGGGCGATGCGGCGCGACCCCACGAGCGGAATGCCAAAGCTCGGCACCTTGCCGCCGCCGTCGCTGACCAGTTGCGCATCTTCGGCCAGCAAGGCCTGCAGGTCGGCGAACTGACCGCTGGCGGCCGCGTCGGCGAAGCCGCGCAGCAGGCGCAACTGGTGCTCGGGCGGCACATGATGGCGGGGCCGTGCGTCCTGCAACTGGCTGCGGGCCCGGTGCACGATCTGCCGGCAGGCGGCCTCGCTCTTGCCCAGGGTGCGGGCGACCTCGTCGTAGCCCGCATCGAAGACCTCGCGCAGCAGGAAGGCCGCACGGGCCTCCGGGGCCAGGCGTTCGAGCACCGCGAGGAAGGCCACCGACAGGTCGTCGGCCCGCTCCAGCAGGGCCTCGGGCGAGGGGGCGCCTTCGTCGGCCATCAGAGGCTCGGGCAGCCAGGTGCCGACATAGTGCTCGCGCTGGTGCTGGGCACTGCGCAGCCGGTCGATGGCCAGGCGCGTGGTGATGGTGACCAGCCAGGCCTCTGCGCTTTCGAGCGCATCGTGCGGGCTGGACTGCCAGCGCAGCCAGGCGTCCTGCACCACGTCCTCCGCCTCGGCGGGCGAGCCGAGCATGCGGTAGGCGATGCCATGCAGCCGGGGCCGCAGGCGCAGGAACAGGTCGGTCGTGTCGCTCATGACCGGCAGACGGATGGGACGGGCCGTTTGTGACAGGTCGTGGCGAGGGCGCTGCCGAACGGATGCGCTCAGCGCCGGGGAAGCACGTCGCGATGCGTGAGGACCACGTCCTCGAAGGCGGCGGCCAACGTGTCGCATTCGGCGTCGCCGAAGGGCAGCGAGAGCGCAATCATCCCGCGGCGGGCCATGAAGATGCCGCGTTCGAGCAGGGCGAAGAAGACCAGGTCCTTGGCACGGCCGTCGGTGCCCGCCAGGTCGGCCGGCGAGCGCACCGGCCGGGCCGTGGCATGCAGCGTCATCAGGGAGCCAAGACCGGTGAACTGCATGTCGACGGCCTGGTCCGCCAGCGTGGCGTTCAGGCGGTCGCGCAGCGCGTCGCCGCGGCGGTTGAGCGCATCGAGCGCCGCGGCCGTCAGTACCTGCGTCAGTCCTGCCAGGCCGGCTGCCATGGTCAGCACGTTGTTGTTGAAGGTGCCGGCATGGGCCAGGGCATCGGGCCGGTGCGGGTCGAAGCGGGCCATGATTTCGGCCCGTCCGCCGAAGACGCCGAAGGACAGGCCGCCACCCAGGTACTTGCCGGCCGTGGTCAGGTCGGGCGCGATGCCCAGCAGCGCCTGGCGTCCGCCGAAGGACAGGCGCGAAGTCATGACCTCGTCGAAGATGAGCTGCACGCCGTGTGCAGTAGCCAGCGTGCGCAGGCCGCGCAGGAAGGCCGGGTCACCCGGGATCGTGCCGCCGGCGCCGAGCATCGGTTCGACCAGGATGGCGGCCACGTCGGGGCCATGGGCGGCGAGCAACGCCTCTACGCTGCCCAGGTCGTTGTAACGCGCGAAGACAAAGTCGTGCGGCACGTTCATGGGCGAGGGGCCGCCGCCGAAGGTGAGGACGCCGCCGTGGTAGGCACCCTCGAACACCACGACCTTGCCGCGGCCGGTGTGGGCCTTGGCCGCAGCCAGCGCCAGCAGGTTGGCCTCGGTGCCCGAGTTGGCGAAGCGCAGCAGCGCCATGCCGGGGAACCGCCGTTGGATCTCGCGGGCCAGCGCGGCCTCGCGCGCCGTGTGGGACGAGAGGTTCAGGCCCGCCGACAGGGCTTCGGAGATGGCCGCACGGATGTGCGGGTTGGAGTGGCCATAGAGGGCAGCGGTGAACTCCCCCAGAGCGTCGAGGTAGGCATGGCCGTCCTCGTCCCATAGGCGGCAACCCTCGCCACGGCTCATCGCGAGCGGGAAAGGTGGGTGAAAGAGCACGCTTCGGGTGTTGCCGCCGGGCATGGCCGTCGCCGCTTCGTCGAGCAGGCGGGCGCTGGTTGGATTGCGCGCCGCATAACGCGCAATGGCGGCTTCGAGGGCGTGGGAAAGGGCGTCGTTCATGGCTGGCACGAAGGGGTGATGCGGCAAGCCGGCCATCTTAGGCCGCAGGAGGCGCCTGCTCGCAAAGTCGACGGCCCACGTGGCGGGGTCGGATGGCTCCTCAGCCGGCGGCCTGGTCGTCCTGCTGCCGGGATGGCTCCTGCGCGCCCTCCTCCCGCTTGATGAAGCTGATCTTTCCGTTGGGTTCGAGCACGGCCCAGGCCACGTCGCCCATCGATGCGATGCCCGCCAGGCGCATCTCGGATTCGATCTCCGAGCGCGTCAGCCTGTCGCGGCGCAGGCTGTGTTCCAGCAGGCGGCCGTGCTGGATCAGCACGCGGGGCTCGCCCTCCAGCAGGCGCTCTGCCTTGGGCGACAGGTAGGAGGCCCAGCTCAGCACCACGCCCCAGAAGGCAAAGGTGCTGATCGCCAGCGTGGCGCCGGTCAGGCTGAAGTCGTTCTGCGTGATGCCCTGCTGGATCAGGTCGCCCACCACGACCACGACGATGAATTCGAAGGGGGTCATCTGCCCCAGTTCGCGCTTGCCGAGGACCCGCACCAGCAGGTACACGACCGCGAACATGGCGGTGGCGCGCAGGACGACTTCCATCAGGGCAGCACACGCAGTCGGCGCGGCGCACGCACCAGAAGGTGGTCGCCATCGCGCAATTCGAGCTCGCCTTCGAGGACGCCATGCAGGCGAGGGTTGACCTGCGCCGAGATCTTGATGCGCATCTCCTTGCCGGCGCGAAGCGGACCGAAGTCGAAGGTGTAGGCCTCGCCGTCCGCGCCTTCGGACTCGGGCTGAGGGACCATCGCGTTGACGGTGATCTCCCTCCAAAGACTGACCGGTACGGCCAGGGTGAGTTTGGCAATGTCCTCGCCGGCCTTGACGTGCAACCGCGTCTCGAAGAAGTCACCCGTGCGGATCACCACGGGCATCTCGACATCGAGGGTGTGCGATCGCGTGTCGCTGCGGTACGTGTCACGGTCCATTCCCGCATGGCCGAGCAGGCCGGAGATGCCCAGCAGCAGCACCCCGCCCAGTACCAGCAAGGACAAGGGGCTGGCATGCCGAACCAGCCCTTTGTGCGGCAATGTGTGGGCTCGGACGATGCCGTCGGGTGCCCGGGTCATGGGTAGCGGGTTGTTTTCCTGGGACATGGATGCGGGTGGTTGCCGCGTGTGATCGTCCTGGGTTGGGGAGGTCTGTCCGTCAGCGGGTGTTGACGGGCCGTGCCAGCCATTGGTGGGGAGTTGGGCGAGCCGTACAAAAAATAAGTTAACGGCAACAAAACTATCTGAACAACCCAGCATTCAATCCAGGAGACACTACGCCCGTTAACTTATTTTCTGTGGCGGCTCCCCTCTCATGATCGACACGGCCCTTCCCCCCGTCTCCATGGACTTCCAACATGCCTTCGAGGCATGGGCTGCCGACCAGCAGGGTGCCGGCGTTCTTCGCAAGGCAGGGGCCCACGAGGTCTACCGCGCGATGTGGGAGAGCTTTGCTACCTGGTGCATTGGCCAGTCCCCCGCCGTCCGGCTGGACGTCATCGACCCGCGCGACCTGCATGCCTTCCAGGCGGCGCGTTATGGACGCAAGGCGTCGGACCAGTCCCTCTCGCCCCGCTACGCGCTGCGGCTGATGCGGCTGATCGAACGGGTGCTTTCGCACCATGCCAGCCGCACCGGCCGCCGCCCCAATCGCGCCCCTGCAGACTGGGTGCGTGCGAATCCCCAGGTGCGCTATGCCGAATCGCAGCAGGCCGACCCGCCACCCGAGGTGCTCACGCCCCAGGAGGCGGGGCAATTGCTGACCCATCTGTCGGCCGCCCGGCCCCGCCCGGGCCAGGATCCCACTGCCCTCGCCAGCCTGCCCTGGCAGGATGTGCGCAACCGCGCCTCCGTTGCGCTCCAGTTGGGCGCCGGGCTGGCGCCCAGCGACGTGCGCGCCCTCACGCTGGCGTCACCCGTGATGAACGGCGTGGGACCGAAGGCACGGACCTGGAAGCTGCGCGTGCCCGCCAATGGCACGATCCGGGCACGCGAGACGCCGGTCGCGCCCTGGGCAGCCGAGTTGCTTCACCATTGGCTGGAAGTGCGGGCGGCCTCGCGCATCGCTGGCGAGTTCCTGTTCCCCTCCACCCGCACCGGCAAGCCGTGGCTGGCCGATTCGCAGTACCAGTGCGCACGCAAGGTGCTCGAAGCCGCCGGCGTGGCAGGACGCGGCGGCGCCAGCGGCTCGTTCCGGCTGCGGCACACCTTCGCGCTGCGGCAGTTGCGCCGCGGCACCCGGCCCGAGATGGTGGCGCGATGGATGGGGGTGGAGCCGGGGGAAATGAAGCGATACGACCGCGTGCTGCCGGGCCCCGAAGTCGTGGTGTGACGCGCAGGCGCGCGCCCCAGCGTCAGGGCATCCATGACGTCGATGCCACGGGTCGAAGCCGATCGCAGAGCGCACCGCCAGCGCATCATGACGGCGCCCTGCCTTGGGGGACGGGCACCGCAGCTCCCCGCGTATGACGACAGCCTGGCCGGGCGATGACCGACAGCGCAGAGGACCTGTCGGCGGCAGCCTCGTCGGCGTGTACCTCCTGCGCCGTCGACGCGTGCCCGCCGGGCCGCGGTCTCCGGCGCCTCACGCGAAAGGCTTCCATGGCACGCATCACCGGCGTCCTCTTCCTCCTGCTCGGCCTGGCGCTGGCTGCGGCCGGCGTCTGGCTGCTCACCCTGGGCGGCAGCGCCTATTACCTGATCGCCGGCGCGGTGCTGGCCATGACGGGCATCCTGCTGATGCGGCGGTCCGCATCGGCACTGTGGCTGTACGCCGCCCTGCTGCTTGGCTCGGCCGCCTGGGCCTTGTGGGAGGTGGGCCTGGATTGGTGGCCATTGGCCGCGCGGCTGGACGTGCTCTTCGTCCTCGGCTTCTGGCTGGTGCTGCCCTGGATGCGCCGGGCGCTGCCGCGCGACATCGCGCGCCCCCGGCCGCTGGAGCGCGGGCTGCGGCCGAAGGTCGTGGCGCCGCCCGCGAGTCCGGCGGTCGGTCGCGGCCGGGCGGCATTGGGCCTGGTACTGGTGGCTTCGGCTGCGCTGGCGGTGACCTCCTGGTTCCGTACTCCGCATGAGGTCGACGGCGAGCTGCAGGCCGCAGCTGCCGCGGCGGCGCAGCCGCCCTCCCCTGCCGTCCCGCCCGGCGAATGGCATGCCTACGGCCGGACGGGCGAAGGCCAGCGCTACTCGCCGCTGTCGCAGATCACGCCGGCCAACGTGGACCAGCTGAAGCTGGCGTGGGAGTTCAACACCGGCGACCTGCGCGGCCGGCCCGGCGATCCGGAAGAAACCACCTTCGAGGTCACGCCGCTGAAGATCGGCAACCGGCTCTTCCTGTGCACGCCGCACCAGTCCGTCATCGCCCTCGACGCGACCAGCGGCAAGCAGCTGTGGCGCTTCGATCCGCAGATCGCGGGCGATCTCGCGCTGCAGCACCTGACCTGCCGGGGCCTTTCGTACCACGCCGCGTCCGTGGCCGCGAGTGCCGCGGAGACAGCGGCACAACCCGCAACGGAGGCTGCCACCGCACCCGCACCCGCGCCCGCACGACCCGGCGCCGGCACCGCGGCCAACCCGACCCCGATGAGCGCCCCCACCGGCGAAGACTCGAAGCAGGAGGACAGCCATCCCGCGACCCAGCCCCTTCCGGTGGCCGCGCGCCAGGGACCCACGGCGCCCAGCTGCCCCGCCAAGCTCTTCATGCCCACCGCCGACGGTCGTGTGATCGCGCTCAACCCGGAGAACGGCGCCGTGTGCGCCGACTTCGGCCGCGGCGCCGGGCAGATCGACCTCTGGCGCCACATGCCCAACGTGCGGCCGGGTGCGTACTACTCGACCTCGCCCGTGGTGGTGACCGAGCGGCTCATCATCGTGGGCGGCACGGTGCTGGACAACGCGTCCACCAAGGAGCAATCGGGCGTCATCCGCGCCTTCGACATGCAGACCGGCGACCTGGTCTGGAACTGGGACTCGGGCAACCCGGACGACACCGCGCCCCTGCCCCCGGGCCGCACCTACACGCCCAACTCGCCCAACAGCTGGTCGATCTCGTCCGTGGACGAGGCCCTGGGCATGGTGTATGTCCCCATGGGCAACCAGCCGCCCGACCAGTGGGGCGGTAGGCGCAGCGAGGCGGTGGAGCGCTACTCGTCCTCGGTGGTCGCCCTCGACCTGGCGACCGGCCGCGTGCGCTGGCACTTCCAGACCGTGCACCACGACCTGTGGGACTACGACGTGCCCTCGCAGCCCACGCTGATCGACCTGGACATCGGCGGCCAGCGCGTGCCGGCGCTGGTGCAGCCGACCAAGCAGGGCGAGCTCTTCGTGCTCGACCGGCGCACTGGCCAGCCGCTGCTGCCCGTGACCGAACGGCCCGCGCCACAGGGCGCGGCCGAAGGCGACCACACCGCGCCGACGCAGCCCAAGTCCGCCCTCTCCTTCGAGCCGCCGCCGCTGGCCGAGCGTGACATGTGGGGCGCAACGATGTTCGACCAGCTCGCCTGCCGCATCGCCTTCCATCGCCTGCGCTACGAAGGCCGCTTCACGGCGCCGTCGGAGCAGGGATCGATCATCTACCCGGGCAACTTCGGCGTCTTCAACTGGGGCGGGGTCGCGGTCGATCCCCAGCACGGCTGGGCCTTCACCACACCGACGTACCTGGCCTTCGTGTCGCGGCTGGTGCGCCGGCCCGACGACACCACGCTGATGGTCCAGGACGGCGGGCCGCCCAAGGGCTCCCTGCCCGCGTTGAACGAGAACTTCGGTGCGCCCTTCGCGGCCTCCATGAAGCCCTTCATGTCGCCCGTCGGCCTGCCCTGCCAGGCGCCGCCCTGGGGCTATGTGGCGGGTGTGGACCTGCGCTCGGGCCAGGTGGCCTGGAAGCACCGCAACGGAACGGTGCGCGACCTGTCGCCCCTGCCCCTGCCCTTCCGCATGGGCGTGCCCGGCATCGGCGGGCCGATGATGACGGCGGGGGGCGTGGCGTTCTACTCCGGCGCGCTGGACAACTATGTGCGGGCCTACGACGTGCGCACCGGCCGCCAGCTGTGGGAAGACCGCCTGCCTGCAGGCGGCCAGGCCACGCCGATGAGTTACACCGGCGAGGACGGCCGCCAGTACGTACTCGTGGCCGCCGGCGGCCATGGCTCGACGGGCACCAAGCCGGGCGATGCCGTGCGCGCGTATGCGCTGCCCGCCGCCACGGGGTCGCCGTAAGTCAAAGGGGTCGGCGATCCGGCCCCGGGGTCCCACGCGGGGGCGTGAATCGTCTGACTGAGAGGGCGGGCCTGCAGCCTAGTCTGGCCAGAGGCCGGCGCATTTTGGCGCCGCCTTCTTTTGGAAAAGGACCGTCATGAACCGCCAACAAGCCACCTGCCTGCACGCCCTGGGCTTCGCCGCCACGCTCGCCCTTGGCCCTGCACTGCTGCACAGCGCCGCCGCCCAGCCGGCGCAGACCTCGCCCACCGCACCCGCGGCGCCCCAGCCGCCCGCGCAGCGGGCCACCGCCCAGAAGACGCCCGGGGTCGCCGTGGCGGACCAACGCATGATGCGGGACCTCGCCCAGGCCAACCTGGCCGAGATCGAGACCGGCCGCCTGGCGCAGGAGAAGGCCGGCAGCGAGGACGTGAAGCGCTTCGGCAGCCAGATGGTGGAAGACCATCAGAAGGCGCTTTCCGAGCTGCAGGAACTCGCCCGCGGCAAGAACGTGGATCTGCCGACGGAGCCCGACGCCAAGCACAAGCTCGTGGCCACGGGCCTCAAGGCGCTGAGCGGCGAGGCTTTCGACAAGCAGTACATCCGCATGGTGGGCGTGACCGACCATCGCCAGACGGTCGAGAAGCTGCAGCGGGTGCAGCGCGAGACCGGCGACAACGACCTGCGTGCCTATGCCGCCAAGACCCTGCCGGTGGTGCAGAAGCACCTTCAGCATGCCGAGGGCCTGCACGGCGCTCAGGCGCGCAAGTGATCGGTGGCATCGCCCGACGCGTGCATTGACGGGGCCTGCGCACGGTCCCGGTGTCTCCTCAGGCGTCGGGGAGATGCGGCCTGCAGCGCCTGCCGCTGCGGCTCGGGCATGCCGGCGCTGCAATGGTGCAGGAGCCGCTTGATGGCCTTGTAGACGCCGCCTCGGCTCAGCCCGACGACACGGCTGTCGCGCACGTCGAAGATCAAGGGAAGTTCCGCGTTCCCCTCGTCGCACGGATCGGCCGTGCGGCCCATCGTGCGCAGCAGCGACTGCAACTGCGCGACCAGGGCGGCCGGCACCTCCAGCATCGCATCCTGTTGCGCCGCCCTGCGCCTGCCGCGACGCTCTCCTTGCACACGCAGTCGCCATGGTGCGTCAGCAGCGCCGGTGGCTGTGGGCGGAACGAGATCCGCACAGCGGGCGCGGGCCAGCGCGCCGGGTTGGACATCCGTTTCCTGCAACCATGCCGCCACGCGCCGGGCGCGCACCAGGCCCGGCGTCGCCGGAACCATGAGGGAGGATTGCTGGACATCCAGCGCCATGGGCTGGGCCGCGCTTGTCGTGCAAGCGTCGGACGCCCTGCTCCCGACCTCTCCCCGCAGCCCTGCCGATGGATCGTGCGTGAGATAGCCGCAGTCGTGCAGAAAGCGGAACAGCGCCCGCAGCACGGCGATGCAACGCTGCAGCGCTGCGGCGCGCAAAGGACCTTCGAACGGCCGCCAGAGGGGCGACCAGCGCTCGTGATGGCGCGGACCGCACCATTCCGCCGGCGGTGAACGGGCGAACGCAACGAATGCGGCACAGTCTTCCTCGTCCAGCGAGGACAGCGCTTTTCCTCGTGCCAGCACTGCCCACAGCAGCAGGCGCTCGGCTTCCTTGCGGTAGGCCCGCCGCGTCTCTTCGGCGGGCGCCCCAGCTTCGCCACCGCCCGTACGACGGCCACGGCGCTGAAGCCAGACGGCCACCGCCTCCAGATCATCGGGCGCAGAGATGCGGCAGGCGGCCGGCGGTGCCCGAAAGTGCCCGGTCCTGCCGCGCAGCGCCTCGGGCACCACGAACTTCTCGAGCGGGCGCACCGCAGTCGCAGGGGGCACCACGGGCTGCAAGGCCGCGCGACCCAGGCGAGAGATCGGCGCGAAGGCGTGGGGCCCCAACGCCAGACCCGTCTCCTGTTGATGGACGCGCAGCCACTCGACGATGCGCGCCGCCTTGGTGGGACCGACGGCCGGCACGGTCGTCCACCATCGCATGCCGACGGCCTGGATGCGGTCCGCCACGCTGCGCAACGTGGGCATGCCCGCCGCCGCGACGCGCTGCGCCAGGGCGGGCGCGAGCCAATCCTCTACAGGGTCGTCGGCCCTGGGGGCGCGGGAGGCCAGCCCCTCCAGCCACGAGAGCGCTTCCAACTGACGATCCACCAGCCGCCGGCGCTTGGACTGCTGACGACGGCCCTCCGTCTCGGCACCCCAGGCTTCCTCGAAGGCGGCGAGCTGGTCCTCCAGCGAGAAGTCTTCGAGACCGCGCTCCAGCGCGAACTCCTCCAGGCTCGGACGGGCTCGGGTGGCGTCGGGGAGCCCGCTTGCGTCCATGAGCACCAGGCGGGCGGTGCCCGGACGCGCATGGCGGCGCGCCGCCGCCGCCAGCTCGTCCCGGTAGGTGTTGATGACACGGCGGATCAACCGCTCGTCCACGCGGTCGTCCTCGCCCTGCATGTAGCGCGACCATGCCTGCCGCGTGTCGATGCCCTGGATGACGGCCCGCATGAAGGCGAAGTGGCCGCGATGCAGCGCACGCTGCTTGGCAGCGGGTGCGGAGACGAGGGCGGTCTTGGAGGCGCGAGCGGGCGTCATGGGTGGGAAGGTAGCGGCTTGAGGGCGGCATGGGATCGACGTCGTGGGGCGCACGGGCCGTCCTGCACGTGGCTCAGCGTCTTCCGGTTGTAGAACCGGAAGACGGAACCTTGTCGGCGCTTGAAGTTTATTACCAATACATCGTTTTTTTGAGGTTTAGCCTGAACTTCTTCTTTGAAGACCTTCTGACTCCTGGGCAACTATTTGATCGACAAGGACTTTTCGCATTGAGCAAGGGCATTCGAACGATGTCCCGCCAAGCCAACCCTGGGAGCGGTGAACCATCGGTGGGCGGCATTGGTGGCACGCTGCGCGTGCGAGCACGCCTCCTTGAGGCGGCAGAGCTACGGGGTCCGCGGGCGGAGATTGGCGCGGATGGCCGTGCCGTCCCTTAGGGCCTTGGACTGGCCCAAATGGATGGAGCGGTCCTGCCCCGGCGTATCCACGTTCCGCTAGGGCGAAGTCAGTGCGGCCCGCCTCGGAGGTCACTGGAAGGCATACCTTCCCTTCCCTTCCCTTCCCTTCCCTGCCGATCAACAGAATTTCAAGATTCCCGCCTTCCAAGTTGAGACCCACCCCGGCTGGGAGCTGGGGCGTGTACTCAATCAGAGGAAAGCGTACCTATGCGGCGCATGCCCGAGAGCAAGCGAAACCAGGCAGGCTCGAACCCTGCCTTCAGACGCTTTAGACGGCGCTGAGAGGGACGTCGACGTCGCACACCAGGCGCCCAAATGGATGCTCACGTTCGTGGGCCGATAGGCGGGCGCGCCTCCACAGTGCCCAGCGCCCCACCTTCGAGGGGCAAGTTCCGCCACCGAATGTTTGGGGGGCCGATGAACTCGGCCAGTCGGTGTAGCAACGGGGCGGCGCAAGAGTGAGCGTCTGGCAATGATTCTGATCTAGGGCGTGTGAGATGCCAGCGCCGTCCGAACGCACGGCCAAGTCTGCCCCCTGGATGGGGGATGGTGATACGAAATACCAGACCTGTGCACATGCATCGGCAAAGCACTGCGCCATCGCCAGCGAGGACGATTCCGGGGATCGGGGGGACGCGAGGCGGGGGGGGGTGGATGAACGCCCTCCTCCTACTGGTCATGGCCCCGGCGCCATGACGCGAGACGGTGGCGTTGAACGGTTCAACACCACCGCGCGCGGTCAGTCTGCCCCAAGTTGTGCGTTCAACCAGTCGATCAGCGCCGCTTCACGCGCCGGCGTTAGAACACCCGGGTCGAAGCGCAGCGTCATTCGGCCGGTCGCATCCGCAGCCAACACAGCGCCCTGCCCTGCCCTACCTAAGCGTCTTTCAGCCGGGGCTGTTGAACGGTTCAACACCTTGTCGCCCTGGCCAAGCAGGGCGTCGAGCACCTGCTTGGCATTCAACGCCACCTTGCTGGCCTTCAGCTCCTTCGCGCGCGCGACGAGGCCTTCGGGGTCCCGCTGCAGCACTTCGCTGAGCGGCTGGGCCCAGCGGAACTGCACGTCTAGGGGTGAAGGAAATGCCTCGACCACGGCATCGGGCAAGCGCGCCAAGGCAAGGCTCTTGGAGATCAGCGACAAGTCGACGCCCACTGCCTCGGCCAGCTTGCGCTGGGACGGGTACAGGCCGTTGTCGAGCGCCCGCCTGTACATCATGCCCTGCTCCCAGGCGCTGAGGTTCTTGCGGGCGCGGTTCTCGCGCTCCATGGCCTCGAACAGGCCTTTGTCGTCGATGTCCGCAATGATGGCCTGAACGGGGATGCCCAGTTCCAGACAGGCGCGATGCCGACGGTGGCCGAACACGAGCTCATAGTCGGCCGCCGGATCGGTGCCTTCAGCCAGCGCACGGACACAGACAGGCTGCACGTTCGCCCCGCTCGAAGCGATGTCCGTCTTCAACTCCTCGAAGGCCTTGTCGGCCAGCGCGTTGGCATGCCGGTTCGCCCACCGGGAAGCGCGGATCCGCCGGGGATCCAAAGCCTTCATCGGCACCGCACCCTCAAACGCGCGCAACTTGAGCTTCAGCTCTTCCGCCTCTTTCACGGCCGCCGACTGTGATGCCATGAACACCGCCATGGACCCCGGCGCGGTCTTGGGACGCGCCTCCGCGTTGGGTGCGCTGGAGGCTACCGGTGCCCCCATGGGGCTGACCGGCAATTCCCGGGGCTGGGCATCAACGGCCGGGGTAGCGGGCGCCGCAGGCGGCATGCGGAAGGGCGGCAGCTGGATCAGGCTGGCCTTTGCTGCAAGCTTCTTGCTCATCGACGACCCTCCTTAGGCGAGTTGACCGGGGGTGTTGAACCGTTCAACACCCCCACCTGTCCGTTCCACACGGCGCGGACCGACCCTTCGATCTGCCCGACGAAGCTGTCATAGGCGTCCCGTGCACGTTTGAAGGTGCGGGCGCTCCCGTCGTAGCGGGAGACGTCGTACACCGTGCCGAATTCAGCACTGGCCACCCCGGTGACGGCAGTCTTGGGAATCTCCACTGGGAGCACCTTTTCCGCGTAAGTCTGGCCGATCCACTGGCGGATGACCGTACTGGCGGCGTCGGCCGAATCGACCCGGGCCAGCAGCACATGGATGAAATCGAAATGCTTGTCCAGACCGCGCTTGGTGAGCAGTTCCCCGGTCAGGTCGGAGAAAAGGCTCCAGAACTGCGAGGCGGACGCAAAGTCGAGGGCATTTGGCGGCAACGGCATGATGATGCCGTTGGAGGCCATGAACGCATTGATGGTCGTGTACGACAGGGCAGGGGGGGTGTCGATCACGATCACGTCGTAGTCGCCACGCACGTCATCGATGCCGAGGTCTAGCACCCGCCAGAACTCGAAACCGGGCTCCTGCGTCTGCCGGGCAGGGAGCGCGAACTCTGCGCCGAACAACACGGGCGCGGCGGCGACCAGGTCGATGCCATCCCAATAGGTGGAGCGGATCGCGTACCGGATCGAGGTCTCCGTTCCCATGGCCAGAGGCAGGATGGTGTCCTGTTCCTCGACCTCCGTGTCTGGGAGGATGCCGAACAGCGTGGTCAGCGAACCTTGAGGATCGGTGTCGATGACCAGCACGCGATGCCCCAGCAGCGACAGGCCTTGCGCCAGCGTGACGGCGGTCGTCGTCTTGGATACGCCGCCCTTGAAGTTGCCGATGGAAATGGTCACCGCCTCAGCACCTTCGGGCCGCAGGCGGTCCTTGCGGTACTCGCGAACCCACTGGCGCGCTTCGGCCAGCGTGAATTCCCGTCGGCTGCCCGAAGCGTTGAGCCGCCCCGCAGGCAGGTCGCCTTTGCCGAGCCGGTGCGAGATCGAGCCTTTTTCCATCTCCAGCAGGCTGGCCAGCTGGGAGAGGCTGAACATGGGGGCTTCTTTGCGTGCAGTGGGTGCCAACATGGCGGAGCGGATCTGCTCCATCATGGCAACGGCGCGTTCGGCCTGCGCGGCAATGTCCGAGAGACTGATGGGCCGGGGGGCTGGAAGAGGGGAAGATGCCATATGAAACTCCTGATGGCTCGAGTTTACCGAGGCGCTTGACGGAATTCCGTGAATTGGCCAGAAAAACGTCAAGGCTCCCGCATCTGTTGCGTGATTCGGTTTCTGTAGTTTGGATCGCCTTTAGGAAAGACTCTAAGTCCTTCAATCTCTTTAATACCTTTAGAGCCGAGAAAACCCAATGGTGACAAGCACTTGGCGCCGAAGACATGCAGGGATTCAGGACGATATGGCGACGGATCGGGAGCTGAGAGCCAGGGAGACGGGAGAAGACGGAGACTTTTCGGTAGTGAGGGTGCGTGTTTTCATGAGTTCGTGAGGTCGCAGCGAGACGGTCTGAGGTGAGTGTTTTCAGGAAAGAAGGGCGGGCCGCCGCTCCGTGGGCCTCCATCGAGGTGTCTTGCGCTGCTTTGTGGTGCGCTGCGGAAGAGAGAAGGGCACTCCGGGGCCGAAATCGGGGCGGTGCGCCGTTTCCAGATGGCGGCGCCCACGCTTCTTCGGCCGGCGATCCCGAAAACTCTCCGCCTTCGTCTGTTTCAGCGGGGCGCGGTCCTGGTTTCACGTGAGAGTTTTCAGGAACAGGATCGGAACGCTTTCAGGTGAAAGGCCGGATCACCTCTCGCGTACATTACCGTCCATGGCTCGAACCCTTCGGTCTCCCGACACCCTGCGCACCCGTGCTTCCGCGGGCGGCGGCGGTCCGGCCGTCTCCGACGACGTGCAGCTGCTGCGCAAGGCCGTCAACACGCTGGCCATCGTCCCCAAGTCGACGCGGATCACCACGCTCGGGCGCAAGAGCTACAACGTGCTGCTGTACCTGGCGCAGGAGCAGGGCATGGAGAAGGACGTCTTCCGGACCCCGCTCGACTCGGTGGTCCGCGGCCTGGATTTCGACAGCAACGACCATGCGCTGATCAAGAAGCACCTGAGGGCGATGGTGTCCACCACCGTGGAGTGGCAGTCGCCCACGAGCGGGGAGGGCGCGGCCTGGAATGTCAGTGGCCTGCTGGCCCATGCGCGACTCAGCAAGGAGCGCGGCCAGGTCTGGGTCGAGTGGTCCTACGCGGTCAACCTCAAGCAGGAACTGCTGGACCCGAGCGTGTTCGCGCGGCTTCGGCTGGAAGTGATCAGCCAGTTGCGCACCCATGCGGGCGTGGTGCTCTACGAGATCTGCACCCGCTACAAGGACATCGGCCGGACGGCGCGACAGCCCTGGCGCTGGTGGTACCCGGTGCTCAGCGGCAATCCCCACACCGAGAAGACCGACCGCCTCGAATACCGGATCTTCAAGCGCGACACCCTCAAGCCGGCCATCGCCGAAGTCAATGCGATCACCGATCTGGAGATCGAGCTGGTCGAGCACAAGCAGGGCCGATTCATCGACGAGATCCAGTTCCACATTGGCCGAAAGAAGCAGTCGGCGCTCACATTGGCCCGCGCGCCCGCGCCGGTCGACATGGTCGCTGTGAGCCGCGCCATCGCGCTGGGAGTGAGCGAGGAAGCCTTCGAGCAGATGGCGGCGGGTTGCGACGAGGCCGCGGTGCGCTCGGCCCTCGATGTGCTGGAGCGGCGGGTGAACACGGCCTATCCCGAACCGCTGCGGGATCCGGCCCGCTATCTCAAGGCGTTGCTGGCCCGGGGCGGCGACCAGGCCGATGCCGCGGCGCAGGCCACGGCGGCCCACCCAGCCGCAGCGGCGCTGGCGGCGCGCGAGCAACAGTCGCAGCGTCGCCAGCGCTGGCAGGCGGAATGGATTCGCCGCGCCAACGAGCGTTGCCTGTCCGCCATCGAGCAACTGTCCGAGGAAACCCAGCACGAGCTGGAAGGCCAGCTGATGCTCGCCCTGCAGGGCCGCGGCGCCCATCCGTCCATCATCAAGCGGCTGGGTTCCAGCGGCTGGCAGCATCCGATGGTGCGGCAGGAGATGCTGCGCTTCTTCGGCGATGCAACCTTCGGCCCCGGTTGGGACAAGCCCAGCGCTGAAGATCTGCTGGAGATCGCGACCGAGATGGGCGGCGACGAGGAGTGATGCCCGGCACGGCCTGGCAGGGCAGACGGGCGAGCGCCGACGTCAGCCGGCGCGGACCGCTGCGGCGTCCGGCGCGCGGGCCAGATCCTGGTTGCGGGCGAACTCCGCCGCCGTCCAGTCCACGAAGGCGCGGACCTTGGCACTCAGGTGGCGGTTGGGCGGATACACCACATGCACCGGCAGGGGAGGGCATTCCCAGTCCGGAAACAGCTCCACCAGTTCGCCCCGGGCCACGTAGGGCGCGGCGATGAACCGGACCATCTGGGCCACCCCGAAGCCAGCGAGCGCTGCCTCGGTGTAGGCATTGCTGTCGTTCACGGCGAGGCGGGCGGGGCCGGTCACCTCCAGCGTCTCGCCATCCTTGTGGAACTCCAGCGGATAGACCCGGCGCGAGTTGTGCGAGAAGAAGTTGATGACATGCTGCCGCCCGCGCTCCAGGTCGTGCGGCGTGCGGGGCACGCCGTAACGCTTCAGGTAGTCCGGCGAGGCGACCGTCATGAAGGGCAGGGTGCCGATGCGTCGCGCCACCAGCGACTGATCGCCGATCTCGCCGCCGCGGATCACCACGTCCACGTTGTCGCCGATCAGGTCGACCGGACGATCGCTGACGCCCAGGTCCACCTGGATGTCGGGGTACTGGTCGCAGAAACTTTGCAGCCGCGGGATGAGGACGAGCCGCGCCATGGCGGTGCCCACGTCCACGCGCAGCCGGCCTGAGGGCGCGGCGTTGCTGTTGGTCATGCTCGACTCCAGCTCGTCGAAGTCGCTGAGCAGGCGCGCGACGCGCTCGTAGTAGGCCGCCCCGTCGGGCGTGACAGTCACGCGCCGCGTGGTGCGGTTGAGCAGCTTGACGCGCAGCCGCGACTCCAGCGACTGGATCTGCTTGGTCACGGTGGCCTTGGGCAGGCCGAGCGAGTCGCCGGCGCGGGTGAAATTGCCCGCCTCCACGACACGCACGAACACCCGCATGGTCTGGATCTGGTCCATGGATCGATGTGCGAAAAGGGCTGACATCCCGCGCGCGCGGGATGCGGCAGGCTGGCAATTGCCAGGCCGCCTTGTGGCCCCGCATTCTGTGCGGCAACCAGCCCTCCATTGTTGCTGCGCGGGAAACAGAGTAGGGGCATCGGCACGGTCCGTGCAAGCGGCGGGCGTTCGTATAGTTCGATCCACGCCGCACCCCAAAGACTTCCCACGTCCGATCCGAAAGGCCTGCCATGAGCACGAATCCCCAAGCCCCAGCGTCCGCCGCCACTTCCCCGGCCGGCTGCGCCGTGGCGGAGGAGGACCTGCACATCGACCTGCCCGGCAGCGAGCCCGTGAAGGCCCGCATCTACGGAGAGCGTCTCAAGGGAGCGGCGGCCATGCCGCTGGTGCTGCATTTCCATGGCGGCACCTTCGTCTGCGGCGACCTGGACAACGGGCGCAACGTGGGCCGGCTGCTGGCCGCTGCGGGTGCGCGCGTCCTGTCGCTGGCCTATCCGCTGGCACCCGAGCATCCCTTTCCCAAGCCCATCGAGGTGGGCTTTGCGGCCCTCGAATGGCTCTACAAGCAGCGCGTCAAGCTGGCGGGCAAGGGCGCGCAGATCTATCTGGCGGGCGAGGAGGCCGGCGGCAACCTTGCCGCTGCGGTGGCGCTGGTGGCCCGCGATCGTGGCCACCCGCCGCTGGCGGGCCAGATCCTGCTCTCGCCCATGCTGGACCCTTGCGCCGGCACCGCGTCGCTGCGCGAGGCCTCCTGCGCCGATGCGGCCTGCAAATGGGCCACCGGCTGGCAGCAATACCTGCGCCGTCCGATGGATGCCACGCATCCCTACGCGGTCCCCGGATCGGCCCTGCGGCTGACCGACGTGGCGCCGACGCTGGTGCTGGTCGGCCCCGACGACCCGATGCGGGACGAGGCCCTGGCCTATGCCAAGCGGCTGCGCGCCGCCGGCATCGACGTGGTGGCGGAAGTGCTGCCCGCCACCTCCCAGTGGCCCGAGGCGCTGTACCAGCCCGATGACCCGGGATGTCCGGCCTGCGGTGTGGCCGCGCGTCAGAGGGTCACGGCCTTCTTCGAGGCCCGGCGCGCGGCGGCGGCCACGCCGCCCAGCTGATCGGCGTGCCGACGGCGCCGCTGTACGGCGCTGACCGATCACCCCCTTGCGACTGCGCTCGCGGCCTTGCCCGGCCGCGCGGGCCGTGCTGCGCCGGCTGAAGCCGCGCGCACGCCACCCCTTCTTCCACGCCCATGCCGCCTGCGCCACAAGCGCCGGGCTGGCCCCTGCATTCCTTCGATCCGAAAGAAAGACCTCCATGTCCCACCTCGACAAGACCCCCGCTGCCGCCACGCCACCCACCCGCCGCCGCGTGTGGCCCGCCATCACCAGCCTTACCGCCGTGCTCGCCATCGGTGCCGGTGTGCTGGGCGTTCCCGGCCTGCGTGCCGAGGCCAGCGACACGCCCGTGCCTGCGGCTCCCCCTGCCACGCCCGTGACCGTGGCCGCCGTCGAGTCGCGGCCCGTCAGCGCCTGGGACGAGTTCTCCGGCCGCCTGGAAGCCGTCGAGCGCGTCGAGGTCCGCTCGCGCGTGGCCGGCGCCGTGCAGGCCATCCACTTCCGCGAAGGCGCGCTGGTCAAGCAGGGCGAACTGCTGCTGACCATCGACCCGGCGCCCTACCAGGCCGAGGTGCAGCGCGCCGAGGCGCAGGTGGCCTCGGCCCAGGCCCGCGCCGCCTACACCCGCAGCGAGCAGGAGCGCGCCCGCCGGCTGTACGGCGAGCAGGCCATCGCCCAGCGCGAACTGGATGAGCGCCTCAATGCCGGCCAGGAAGCCGAAGCCAACCTGCGCGCCGCCCAGGCCGCGCTGCAAAGTGCCAGGCTGAATCTGTCGTACACGCAGGTGCGCGCGCCGGTGGCCGGCCGCATCGGCCGGGCCGAGGTGACCGTGGGCAATCTCGTGCCCGCCGGCCCAGGTGCGCCGGTGCTGACCACGCTGGTGTCGGTGAGCCCCATCTACGCCAGCTTCGATGCCGACGAGCAGGTGGTGGCCCGCGCCTTGAAGGCACTGCCCGGCGGTGCCAGTGCACGGGCCCAGCTCGCCAGCATCCCGGTGCAGATGGGCACCGCCGCCACCGAGGGCACGCCCTACGAAGGTCGCCTGCAATTGATCGATAACCAGGTCGATGCCCGCAGCGGCACCGTGCGGGTGCGCGCCCGCTTCGACAACACCGATGGTGCGCTCATCCCCGGCCAGTTCGCCCGCATCCGCATGGGCCAGGCCGGCGAGAGCCGCGCGCTGCTGGTCAGCGAGCGGGCCATCGGCACCGACCAGAACAAGAAGTTCGTGCTGGTGGTGGGCGAGGGCAACAAGACCGAATACCGCGAGATCACGCTCGGCGCGCCCGTGCAGGGCCTGCGTGTGGTCAGCACCGGCCTCAAGGCCGGTGAGCGTGTCGTGGTCAATGGCACGCAGCATGTGCGGCCCGGCATGGTCGTGGCGCCCACCGAGGTGCCGATGACGGCCGCCAGTTCGGCGGCGGCCGAGCGCGTCGCCTCGCGCAGCTAAAGGCACCCCACCGCTGACGCATCGCGCTGCACGCGGCGCTCTCCCTTTCTTTCCGCTTCCAAGTCGCCACCGTGCGCAGCCTTCGTGCTGCGCGCGGGGGATCGCTTCACCCCGCCACCAGGAGTTGGCGCCATGAATCTCTCCAAGTTCTTCATCGACCGGCCGATCTTTGCCGGCGTGCTGTCGCTGCTGATGCTGATCGCCGGGCTGATCGCGCTGCGCGGCCTGCCGATCTCCGAGTACCCCGAAGTGGCACCACCGCAGATCGTGGTGCGCGCGCAGTACCCCGGCGCCAATCCCAAGGTGATCGCCGAGACGGTGGCCACGCCGCTCGAAGAGCAGATCAACGGCGTCGAAGGCATGCTCTACATGAGCAGCCAGGCCACCACCGACGGCGTGATGACGCTGACGGTGACCTTCCGCTTGGGCACCGACCCCGACAAGGCCCAGCAGCTGGTGCAGAACCGCGTGGCCCAGGCCGAGCCGCGGTTGCCGGAAGAGGTGCGCCGCCTGGGCCTGGCCACCGTCAAGAGCTCGCCGGACATCACGATGGTGGTGCACCTGGTGTCGCCCAACAAGCGCTACGACATCGACTACCTGCGCAACTACGCGGTGCTCAACGTCAAGGACCGCCTGGCCCGCATCGAAGGCGTGGGCCAGGTGCAGATCTGGGGCGGCGGCGAGTACGCGATGCGCGTCTGGCTCGATCCGCAGAAGATGGCCCAGCGTGGCCTCGCTGCTGGCGACGTGGTGGCCGCCATCCGTGGGCAGAACATCCAGGCCGCGGCCGGCGTGGTCGGGGCCTCGCCGGGCCTCTCGGGCGTGGACCTGCAGCTGTCGGTCAACGCGCGCGGCCGCCTGGCCAATGAAGAGGAGTTCGGCGACATCATCGTCAAGGGCGGCGCCGCCGGTGAGCCTTCGACGCAGGTGGTGCGTCTGCGCGATGTGGCCCGCATCCAGCTGGGTGCGGCCGACTACTCGCTGCGCTCGCTGCTGGACAACGACCCGGCAGTGGGCATCGGCGTCTTCCAGGCGCCCGGCTCCAATGCGCTGCAGATCTCCGAGCAGGTGCGCCGCACCATGGCCGAGATCCAGAAGGCCATGCCCGAGGGCGTGGAATACCGCATCGCCTACGACCCCACGCAGTTCGTGCGCGCGTCCATCGAATCGGTGATCCACACGCTGCTGGAGGCCGTGGCCCTGGTGGTGTTGGTCGTCATCCTGTTCCTGCAGACCTGGCGCGCGTCCATCATCCCGCTGCTGGCCGTGCCGGTGTCGGTGGTGGGCACCTTCGCCGTGCTGCACCTGCTGGGCTTCTCCATCAATGCGCTGTCGCTGTTCGGCCTGGTGCTGGCCATCGGCATCGTGGTGGACGACGCCATCGTGGTGGTGGAGAACGTGGAGCGCAACATCGAGGCCGGCCTGACGCCGCGCGAGGCCACGTACAGAGCCATGCGCGAGGTGTCGGGGCCCATCATCGCCATCGCGCTGGTGCTGGTGGCGGTGTTCGTGCCGCTGGCCTTCATCTCGGGCCTGACGGGCCAGTTCTACCGGCAGTTCGCCGTCACCATCGCCATCTCGACGGTGATCTCGGCCTTCAACTCGCTCACGCTGTCGCCGGCCCTGGCGGCCCTGCTGCTCAAGGGCCACGACGCGCCGCGCGATGCGCTCACGCGCGGCATGGACCGGCTGCTGGGTGGCTTCTTCCGCGGGTTCAACCGGCTGTTCCACCGCGGCAGCGAAGGCTATGGCCGCGGTGTGCGCGGCGTGATCTCGCGCAAGACGCTGATGCTGGGCATCTACGTCGCGCTGGTCGCGCTGACCTTCGGTCTCTTCAAGGCCGTGCCCGGCGGCTTCGTGCCCACGCAGGACAAGCAGTACCTGATCGGCTTCGCCCAGCTGCCCGATGGCGCCACGCTGGACCGCACCGACGACGTGATCCGCCGCATGGGCGACATCATGAAGAAGAACCCCAACGTGGAAGGCACGCTGGCCTTCCCGGGCCTGTCGATCAACGGCTTCACCAACAGCTCCAACGCGGGCATCGTGTTCGCCATGCTCAAGCCCTTCGACCAGCGCAAGGCGCCGGAGCAGAGCGGCGCTGCCGTGGCCGGCCAGCTCAACCACGCCTTCGCGGGCATCCAGGACGCGTTCATCGTGATGTTCCCGCCGCCGCCCGTGGCCGGCCTGGGCACCACCGGTGGCTTCAAGCTGCAGCTGGAAGACCGTGCCTCGCTCGGCTACGAGGCCATGGACAAGGCGGTGCAGGCCTTCATGGCCAAGGCGCGCCAGACGCCCGAGCTGGCCGGCATGTTCACCAGCTGGCAGGTCAACGTGCCGCAGCTCTTCGCCGACGTGGACCGCACCAAGGCGCGGCAACTGGGCGTGCCGCTGACCGACATCTTCGACACGCTGCAGATCTACCTGGGCAGCCTGTATGCGAATGACTTCAACAAGTTCGGCCGCACCTACAGCGTGCGCGTGCAGGCGGACGCGCCCTACCGCGCGCGGGCCGAGGACATCGGCGCGCTCAAGGTGCGCTCGTCCTCGGGCGAGATGATCCCGCTGTCTGCCCTGATGAAGGTCGACGCGAGCTTCGGGCCCGAGCGCGCCATGCGCTACAACGGCTATCTCACGGCCGACGTCAACGGCGGCGCCGCACCCGGCTATTCGTCTGGCCAGGCGCAGGCCGCCATCGCGCGCATCGCTGCAGAGACGCTGCCGGCGGGCATCGACTTCGAATGGACCGACCTGACCTACCAGGAGATCCTGGCCGGCAACTCGGCGATCCTCGTCTTCCCGCTGGCGATCCTGCTGGTCTTCCTGGTGCTGGCCGCGCAGTACGAAAGCCTGACGCTGCCGCTGGCCATCATCCTGATCGTGCCCATGGGGCTGCTGGCGGCGATGACCGGCGTGTGGCTCTCGGCGGGGGACAACAACGTCTTCACGCAGATCGGCTTGATCGTGCTGGTGGGCCTGTCCGCCAAGAACGCGATCCTGATCGTGGAGTTCGCGCGGGAGCTGGAGTTTGCGGGTCGAACGCCGGTGCAGGCCGCCATCGAGGCCAGCAGGCTGCGGCTGCGGCCCATCCTGATGACCTCGCTGGCCTTCATCATGGGCGTGCTGCCGCTGGTGCTGTCCTCCGGCGCGGGTGCCGAGATGCGCCATGCCATGGGCGTGGCCGTGTTCGCCGGGATGATCGGCGTGACGGCCTTCGGTCTCTTCCTCACGCCCGTCTTCTACGTGGCGCTGCGCCGCCTGGCCGGCAACCGGCCGCTGCGGCAGCACGGCCAGGTGCCGGCCCAGGCTGACGACTTCGTCTCGGCCGAGCATCCCGCCACGCCGGGCCATCACGGCAGCGGCGGTGGTGGCCTCGCGGCTCTGCCCGCGGCACCGCGCGGCGCTCACGAATGACGCCCAGGCATTCCTTGTTCACGAGGACAACGACCATGACAAACACGCAATCGACCACGAGGGGGCCGTCGTCGACGGACGCGACCATGACCCGTACAGCGCAAGTGCGCAGCGCCTTCGATCACCACCAACCGTTCACGCTGAGCCTGTCGAAGCGCCGCACCCTCGTTCCGCTGCTGGCCGCCCTGGTGCTCGCTGGCTGCGCCACCGCACCGGCGCAGCTGCCTGCCGTCGCCACGCCCGCCCGTTTCAAGGAAGCGCTGCCCGTCACTCGGACCACGACCGAAGGCCGCTGGACCGAGGCCGCCGCCGCCGAGGCCCAGCCCCGCGGCGAATGGTGGAAGGCCTTCCAGGACCCGGTGCTCGATGCGCTTGTGGCGCAGGCGGCCGAGGCCAATACCAGCCTGCAGCAGGCAGCGGCCCGTGTGCGGCAGGCGAGGGCGCTGTTGCGCAATGCCGAGGCCGACCGTTCGCCGCAGCTTGGCCTGGGAGGCGGCGCCACGCGGCAGCGCGGGCTGGATCGCAACCAGTCCACCCAGCCTTCCACGCTGCTCAACGCCGGCCTCAGTGCCTCGTGGGAGTTGGATCTGTTCGGCCGCCTGTCGCGCCTGCAGGACGCCGCTGCACTCGACGCCCAGGCGCGCGAGGCCATTCTGCAGAGCACACGCCTGATGGTGCAGGCCGAGGTCGCGCAGACCTACCTGGCCCTGCGCGCCGCCGACGAAGAGCGCGCCCTGGTGCGCGACGGCGTGGCCGCCTACCGCGACACGCTGCGCCTGACGCAGCGCCGCGAGCAGGCCGGCGACGTGGCCGCGCTGGATGTGGCGCGAATGCAGGCCGAGGTCTCGGCCAACGAGTCCGAGGCCCTGGCCCTGGATCGCCGCCGTGCCGAACTGGAGCACGCACTGGCCGTGCTGGTCGGCCGTGCGCCGGCGGATTTCGGCATCGGCGTCGATCGCTGGCAGACCGCACTACCCGTCGTGCCGGCGGGCGTGCCCTCCATCGTGCTGCTGCGCCGGCCTGACGTGGCCGCGGCCCAGGCGTCGGTGCTGGCCGCGCAGGCCCGCGTGGGTGCGGCGCAGGCGGCGTACTTCCCGGACGTCGCGCTCACGGCCGGCGGTGGCTTTGCCTCGCCGGAGCTGGGCGACCTGTTCAAGTGGTCGGCGCGTTCCTGGGGCGTGGGCGCGTTGCTGTCGCTGCCGCTGCTCGATGGCGGCCGCCGTGCCGCGGGTGTGGAGCAGGCGAGCGGCGCGCTCGACGAGGCGGTGGCGGCCTATCGCGCGCAATCGCTCGATGCCTTCCGCGAGGTGGAGGACCAGCTCTCCGGCCTGCGTCTGCTGCAGCAGCAGGCCGCTGCGCAGGCCACGGCGGTGGAGGCCGCGGCGCGGGCCCTGCAGCTGTCGGACACCCGCTACCGCAATGGCTACATCAGCCAGCTCGATGTGCTCGATGCGCGCCGCAGCGCGCTGCGCAACCGGCGGCAGGCGCTGCAGGTGCGCTCTGCGCAGTACCAGGCCACCGTGGCGCTGGTGCGGGCGCTGGGCGGCGGATGGGGCGCCTCGCAGGCGGACGTGCAGTCCTCGAAGGTGGCAGCCCCGACAGACATCGCGGTTGCGGCGCCGGTGAAGAAGGACGGTTCGTAGGTCCTGAGTCGCGCCCGCGCCGGGTCACTGCGCCGCTGTCGGCGGAGCGTCGTCGCTCAACGTCCGGTCTCGGGCGCGGTCTCGGCTTCCAGCTGCGTCAGCCAGCGCAGCGCCTCGGTCCGCGAGCTGCCGCACATCTCGGCCGAGGGTGCCAGGCCGCCGCAGCAGGCCGGCCGCTCGGGCTGGCCGAAGATGCGGCACCGGTTGTCGTCGGCGAGCTGGATGCAGCGCACGCCCGCGGGCTTGCCGTGCGGCATGCCGGGAATGGGGCTGGAGATGGAGGGCGCGGTGCAGCAGGCACCGCAGTCGGGGCGGCAATCCATGGCGGGCACTGTAGTGGACGCCGTGAGCCCCGGGGCGGCGCAGGGCGGCCCGTCCCGCATCGGGCGCGTCACAGGCCGACGGAGAGCTTGCGTGCCGCATCCTCCAGGCCGCCCAGGATGCGGTCGGCCAGCTCGGCCGGAAAGCCCGCCGGCAGTTCGCCGTGGACGGCCGCCACCACACCCGGCGTGAGCGTCGCGGCCGCCTCGATCAGCGCCTCCACGCCCCGGCCATCCGCTGCGCGCACGCCATGGCGCTGGCCGAGCGCGACCCAGTGCCGCGGCAGGATCTCCCGCAGCTTCCAGTGCGCATTGCGGCCACGCACCGCCATGGCCATGCGCGCCTTGTGCGCCGAGATGGCGCCCGGCCCTTCGCCGAGCACGGGCCAGGCCGACAGCACGTCGTACAGCGGCGTGAGCTGGTAGCGACCGCCGGGCCGCAGAAACAGGCTGAAGTTCTTGGCATGGCCGTCGGTGGCACCCAGCATCCAGAACAGCAGCTGGGCCAGGAAGAAGGTGCGGCGGTCGTCCTCGCGCGTCAGCGAGCCATCGAGCACACCCATGATCCGGTCGATGCCGGGCCCGCCGTCCACCTCGTACTTGGCGTCGGGCGGCGTGCCGGTCGCCTGGCAGAAGTCCTCCTGCGGCAGACGCAGCAGTTGCTGCCGCCCGTCGGGGGCGCTCCACCAGCGCCGGTCGAAGCGCGCCACAGCCAGCACCCGCATCTCCTCGAACTGCAGCGGCTGGCAGTCGGCCACCGGCAGGCCGAAGGCACGCAGGATGCGCGCGCACAGCCATTCGTTTTCCACCGAGTGGCGCATGTCGATCTTCATGCCGCCCACGAGCCCGAGCGGCAGCTTGAGGATGTGCGTGGTGGGCGTGCTGCCCTGCGGCAGGCACCAGAGGCCGTCCTGCAGCAGCAGGGCGGTCTTCTCCTGCGCGCCGGCGATGGAGATGCGCAGGTCCTCGTCGT
The DNA here is from genome assembly GCF_040544975.1 of Pseudacidovorax sp. 1753. NCBI lineage: Bacteria > Pseudomonadati > Pseudomonadota > Betaproteobacteria > Burkholderiales > Comamonadaceae > Pseudacidovorax > Pseudacidovorax sp. 1753. The sequence continues at coordinate 164,623 of NZ_JBEPKY010000005.1, forward strand.
CGACGGCAAGCCCCAGGGGCGCGGTGGCCGTGGCGCTGCGCAGGATGGCGGCGACGCGTGCCTCGCTGAGCGGCTCGGCCTGGATCGCGAAGGAGCCCGGCGAGGCCTGGCCTTCAGGCAGGATCTCCAAGGCTCCCACACAGTCCCGGCCGATGCGCGCCAGTAGGTCGAAGGCGTCGGTGCTGCCCGTGCCGTGGCGTCGCGCCATGCGCTCGCGGATGTCCCTGCTGTCGGGCAGCAGATTCTCGAAATAGGCGCGCACCTTGGGGCCGTGGTGCGGCGCGTTGCCGGGCGTGAAGGGCAGGGACAACGACAGCGGCCGGCCCTCCGGCGACCGTGTCCAGTCGGCGTCGTATTGCAGCGTGTCGGGCGCGTGGGGCGCCAGGCTCCAGGTGCCGACGAAGGCGCCGTTCATCCAGAGGCCCAGGGCCCGGCGGTGGGAGCGGCGGCCCATGACTACCAGACGGGCGATTCGCCCTCGGCCGCGCGAAGGGGCGCTTCAGGCTCGGACGGCATGAGCACCATGTCCGCACCCAGGATGTGCAGCACCGACAGCAGCCGCGCCGCGCCCATGCTCTCGGCATTGCGCTCCAGCGCCGAGTAGGTCTGCTGGGTCACGCCCAGCCGCTGCGCCATCTGGGCCTGCGTCAGCCCGCCCTGCTTGCGAAGCGCACGCAGCAGGCCAGGCAACTGGTCGGCGGTTCGGACAGTGAAGGCGGACATACAGGCTATGGTCTGTTACTCAGATTAACGCATTTGAATGCGTAAAACAAGTTTACAGCGTTTGTGCTGTTCGACGACGGGGCGTGACCGTCCGCTGCGTCGTCCCGATGTTCCCAGGGGCTTCCAGCCGGGCCGCCGTGCGTTCGCGCAGGTTCTCGAACATGTCCACGATGCGCTGCAGGCCGTCCTCGCCGATCAGCCAGGGTATGCCGCTGCCGGGCTTGCGCCGAAGCAGCGTGAGCACGGCGCTCTTCTGGGTCATGGCGAGCGGACGCAGCCGCACCCGCGGCGCGGCCAGCAACACGCAGCTCGCGGGCACCAGTGCCACGCCCAGTCCGGCACCCACAAGGTCGAGCACGCCGTGCACCGTGCTGGCCTCGTAACGGATGCGCGGCGAGAAGCCCGCCTGCGCGCACAGGTGGATCGCCTGGTCGAAGTAGGCCGGGCCGCGGTGGCGCGTGAAGGCCACGAAGTCCGCTTCGGCGTATTCCCGCAGGTCTGCCGTGCCGCCGCGCGGCGTGCGATGCGCAGCAGCCACGGCGACGCAGAAGGGGTCGAGGATGCGGGCCACGGTCGCGATGCGCGGGTGGCGGGTGTCGGCGCGCGCGATGCCCAGGTCGATCTGGCCGCTGGCCAGGGCATCGATCTGCTCGCTGCTGATCATCTCGCGCAGCGCGAACTGCAGGCCGGGGTCGTCTGCACGCAGCGCGGCCAGCAACTGCGGCAGCACGGTGCTGCCGGCCGATGGCACGAAGCCCAGCGAAAGCCGGCGGGTCGGCGTGGCGCCGGCGATCCATGCCCGTAGTCCACCGACGCGGTCCACCAGCGCCCGCGCCTCGGGCAGTAGCGCTTCGCCGGCCTCGGTCAGGTGCACGCCCTTGGGGTGACGAACGAAGAGGGGTGTGCCCAGTGCCGCTTCCAGCTGGCGGATCTGCACCGAGAGCGGCGGCTGCGCGATGAACAGCTTCTGCGCCGCGCGGCTGAGGTTGCCGGCCTCGGCCACGGCGATGAAGTAGCGCAGATGGCGCATCTCGATGTTCATGGTGTCTCCATACCTGGCAGGTATGGGCAGCATAGCGAATCGGTGCTGGACGTATTGCCGGGCGGCACCAAGAATCCGGCCGACGCTGCTCGTTGCGAAGCGGCCCGAACGGAGACACCCCGATGACCATGAAGCGAATCCTCGCCCTCGCGCTCTTTCCCTTGTTGACGCTGCATGCCGCAGCCCAGTCCTGGCCCACCAAGCCCGTGAAGGTGGTGGTGCCCGCGCCCGCCGGCAGCTCGCTGGACTTCATCGTGCGCACACTCGGCAACCGCCTGAGCACCCGCTGGGGCCAGCCGGTGATCGTGGACAACAAGCCGGGTGCCGGCGGCATGCTGGGCATGTCCGCCGTGGCCAAGGCCGCACCCGATGGCTACACGCTGGGCATCGGCTTCAACGGGCCCATCGCCTTCGCGCCCTTCATGTACAAGCAGATGGCCTACGACCCGGTCAAGGACCTGGCGCCCATCGTGATGACCTCGTCGCAGCCGAACGTGCTGGCCGTGCCGGCCAGCCATCCGGCCAGGACGGTGCAGGAGTTCGTGAGCTGGGCGCGTGCCCAGCCCAATGGCGTGGCCTATGGTTCTGTCGGTGCGGGCAGTTCCTCGCACCTGACCATGGAGCTGCTGCGCACCACGGCGGGCTTCGAGGCCACGCATGTGCCCTTCAACGGCTCGCCGCCCGCGGGCATCTCCCTGGCCTCGGGCGAGACGCAGGCCCTGTTCACCGTGGCGCCGGCCCTGTTGCCGCTGGTGGCCAGCGGGCGCATCCGGCTGCTGGCCGTCACCAGCGCCAAGCGCATGGAAGGCATGGAGCAGCTGCCCACCATCGCCGAGTCCGGCTATCCCGGCTTCGAGGCGCTGGCGTGGAACGGCCTGTTCAGTGCGGCCGGCACCCCCGCTGCCGTCGTCGCCAAGGTCAATGCCGATGTCAACGCCACCTTGAAGGAGCCCGAGGTGCAGGCCGCCTTCGCCAAGCAGGGCCTGGTGCCGGGCGGCGGCACGCCCCAGGCGCTCGCCAGCTTCATGGCGCAAGAGCGCAGCAAGTGGGGCGCCATCATCCAGAAGACCGGCATCCGCCTCGACTGATGCCAAGGAACCCCCGACCATGCAAGCCCTGAGAAAGACCCGCGCTGCGGCCGGACTCGAACTGGTGGAGGTGCCCGCGCCACAGCCCGCCGATGTGCGGGACGGCGAGGTGCTGGTGCGCGTGCACGCCACCGGCATCTGTGGCAGCGACCTGCACGTCGACGACTGGACCTCCAGCTACACCTTCATCGCACCCTCGCTGCCCGTGACCATCGGCCACGAGTTCGTGGGCGTGGCACAGGCCGGGCCGCTCGCCGGCCGCCGCGTGGTGGTGCGGCCTTCGGTGACCTGCGGCGTGTGCGCGGACTGCACCGCCGGCGAGTTCGACCGCTGCGAGCAGCGCCGCGGCATCGGCATGACGCGCGACGGCGCCTTCGCGGCCTGGGTGCGCGTTCCGCAGCGCAACTGCGTGTCCGTGCCCGATGGCGTGAGCGACGAACTGGCCGCGCTGACGGAGCCGCTCACCATCTCGATGCAGGCCCTGCGCATCGCCGGCGACGTGAAGGGTGCGCGCGTGCTGGTGATGGGCCCGGGCACCATCGGCCAGGGCATCGCCGCACTGGCGCGGCGGGCCGGCGCGGCGCAGGTGGTGGTCAGTGGCTTCGACGATGCCGTGCGCCTGGAGGCGCTGCAGCGCATGGGCTTCACCCAGCAGGTGGACGTGGCCCGCGGCAGCCTGGCCAACGGCGTCGCTGCATTCATGGACGGCCAGCGCTTCGACGTGGTGTTCGAAGCCACCGGTGTGCCCGAGACCATCCAGGACGCGTTGCCGCTGCTGCGCCGCAATGGCGTGGTCGTGGTCACGGGCATCCATGCCCGCCCGCTGTCTCTGGACCTCACCCCGCTGGTGCGCAACCAGCACCAGCTGCGGGGATCGTTCCGGCCTCCGGAGTCGGACTGGCCGCTCGCCCTCGAGCTGATGCAGGAGCTCGCCCCGGTCCTCGCGCCGATGGTCAGCCATGTGCTGCCCCTGTCGCGTGCTGCCGAAGGCTTTGCGCTGGCGCATGGCAAGAAGGCCTGCAAGGTGCTGCTGGCGCCGGAGCCCTCGGATGGCTGATTGGCTCGCAGGGGCGGGCGCAGTGCTGGCGCTGTGGAACGACATCGATCCAGCGCTCGAGGCCGAGTACGAGGACTGGCATGCCAATGAGCATGTGCCCGAGCGGCTGACGGTGCCCGGCATCCTGGATGCCCGGCGCTACGCCGCCATGGCGCCCGCAACGCGGCCGCGCTATCTCACGCTGTACGCGCTGGCCGCGGCCGAGGTGCTCGATGGCCCCGCGTACCGGCATCTGCTGGCGAATCCCACGCCGACCAGCGCGCGCATGCGTCCGCACCTGCGCCATGTCGCGCGTTGGGTGTGTCGCGTTCGACACGCAGTCCCCGTCTGGGCTGGCGGACCGATACATGTCCGTACGTGGGGCGATGGTGCGGCCCCTCCTTCGGAAGGGCCGGCGCCCATGCTGCTTGCCGAGCATCTGCCGCAGGCCCAGGGCCTGCCCTGGATGGCCTCGGACCAGACGCGCGCGGTCGACGGGCGCTGGCTCTCGGTGCATGATGGAGCGGGCCGGCCGTTGCCTCCCGATGCGGACTGCTGCCGCCCATTGCCGATACGTCGCGCGTGAATAGCGCAACGGAGCGCACGCGCGTCAAATGCCCTTGGACGGCGCCGGCTTTGTGGAGGGTGCCACTCGACGCTCGCTAGACTGCCCGGAGATGTCCAGCGACTCTTCCGAGCCTCCCAGTCCGAGGCTGGCCTTCGCCAGCCCTTGCGCGTGCGCCGCGCGTCCCTTCCCCGACCCCGAGATCCCCGTGCGCAGTATGTCGCCCACGGCGCGACTTGCTGCGCACCCGCGCTGCCTCGGCGAAAGGGGGCACCGATGATCGAGCTTTTCAGCGACCCGGCAGTCTGGGCCGGCTTGCTCACGCTCGTGGTGCTGGAGATCGTCCTCGGCATCGACAACCTGATCTTCATCGCCATCCTGGCCGAGAAGCTGCCGCCGCATCAGCGGGATCGGGCGCGCGTCATCGGTCTGTCGCTGGCCCTGTTCATGCGCCTGGGGCTGTTGTCGGTGATCTCGTGGATGGTCACGCTCACACGGCCGCTGTTCTCCCTGGGGCCGCTGTCGTTTTCGGGCCGCGACCTGATCCTGCTGTTCGGCGGCCTGTTTCTTCTGTTCAAGGCCACCTCCGAGCTGCACGAGCGGCTCGAAGGCGCCGAGCATCAGACGGCGACCAATCCCGCCTACGCCGGCTTCTGGCTGGTCGTCGCCCAGATCGTGGTGCTCGACGCCGTGTTCTCGCTCGACGCGGTGATCACCGCCGTCGGCATGGTCAACGACCTGCCGGTGATGATGGCGGCGGTCGTCATCTCCATCGGCGTGATGCTGCTGGCGGCCAAGCCACTCACGCGCTTCGTCAATGCACATCCCACGGTGGTGGTGCTGTGCCTGAGCTTCCTGCTCATGATCGGCCTCAGCCTGGTGGCAGAAGGCTTCGGCTTCCACCTGCCCAAGGGTTATCTGTACGCAGCCATCGGCTTCTCGATCCTGATCGAGCTGCTCAACCAGTTGGCGCGTCGCAATCAGGCCCGCCAGCAGGCGCTGCGGCCGCTGCGGGAACGGACTGCCGAGTCGGTGCTGCGCCTTCTTGGCGGTGGCCGGCGCCTGCAGATGGCCGCTGACGCCGACGGAAATACCCACGCGCCGGTCGACGCCCCTGCGTTTGCGCCGGAAGAGCGCCACATGGTCAGCGGCGTACTCTCGCTTGCGGAGCGCACTGCGCGCAGCATCATGACGCCGCGTTCGGATGTGTCGTGGGTCGATCTCGAGGAATCGCCCGACGCCGTTCGTGAGCGTCTGTTGGGCTCGCCGCACAGCCTTCTGCCGGTATGCCGCGGAAGTCTGGACCAGGTCGTCGGCGTCGGGCGCGCGACTGAACTGCTGGCCGCGTTGGTGACGCACGGCCGCATCGATGAGCAGGGTGCCCACATGCGGGTGCCGCTGTACCTGCCGGAGAGTGCCAGCGTCACCCACACCATCGACGTCTTGCGCAAGGCCAAGGGTCAGCTCGTGCTCGTCAACGACGAGTACGGGCTCCTCAAGGGTCTGCTCACGCCCTTCGACGTGCTCGAAGCCATTGCCGGCGAGTTTCCGGACGAGGACGAAGTGCCGGAGATCGAACGTCTGGAAGCTGGCGGCTGGCGTGTTGCCGGTACGGCGGACATCCACCAGGTGGAGCGCATGCTGGAGACCGAAGGCCTGGTCAGCGAAGACGACAGCTACACCTCCCTGGCGGGATATCTGCTCTCACGCCTGGGTCGGATGCCGGCATCAGGAGAGACGCTGGTGCACGATGGCTGGCAGATCCAGGTGCTGGATGTGGAAGGTCAACGCATCCGGTCGGTGCGCATCCAGCCGGCTGCAGCCGATTCCACGTCTCACACGGAATCCGCCTGAGCAGCCGTTGGATCGGCCGTCTTCTCAAGGTACGCATAGAGACCCAGCGCGATGGCCAGCGGCAGCAGGTAGTACAGCGCGCGGTAGGCCAGCACGGCGCCCATCAGCTTGCCTTGGGGCACCGTGCCCGACAGCAGTGCGAGGTAGACGGCTTCCAGCACGCCGAGTCCGGCAGGAATGGGCATGCACACGCCCACCACGGAGGCCGCCAACAGAACGCCAAGCACATGTGCATAAGGAACGCTTCCGCCCAGCAGCAGGTACATGAGCGTGCCCATCAGACACCAGTTGCTGGTCGACAGGGCCAGCTGCACCAAAGCGAGGCGCGGCGTCGGCAGATGGACCGATTTGCCGCGCACCTTCCATGTCGCTCCCTGCCAGCGAAAACACGCAAGCAGATAGGCGGCAGGCAACAGCATCAGTCCGACGCCGATGATCTGCAGCATGCCGTTCGACAATGGCACCGAATCTGGCAGCTCGAGCATGCCGGAGGAGAACAATCCGCCGGCGACCAGTCCATAACCAAGCCAGTTGGTGCTCAGGCTCATGGCGATGATCTGGCCGACCTTGGTTTCGTCCAGCCCGGCTCGTGCATAAAGCCGGGCCCGCAGGGCCACGCCACCGACCAGGGAGCCCAGGTTGAGGTTGAACCCGTAGCTCGCCACCGCAATGGCCCAGGTTCGCATCGCAGGAAGGCCGTGCTTCGTGTGGTGCCGGCCCGTGAGGTCGAAGCAGCCATAGAGCGCATGGCTGGCCAGCGCGAGCACCGCGGCTTCCAGCAGCACGGTGCCGGGGTAGCGCTTGAGTGCCGCCCAGGCACCGGCCCAATCCACCTTGTGCGCATGTGAAATGAGCATGGCCAGCACGAGCAGGCCGAGCACGGGGACCGCCCACCGCCTGACCACGGGCCACATCCGCCCCCACCGCGAAGGATGGCTCGGCGTGCCATGGGATTCCACGTCGCGGCCCGCGCTGCGGGAGGAAGAGCTGTCGATCAGCACGGGCGCCTCGGTGTCTTGCATTGGCCGATGTTGATCAGCACGCCCGTCGAAGAACGTCGGCGCCCGGCATCGGCCGATGTAGGCGCCCGCGGATGGATGCGCGCAAGCTGGCGCGGATCCTGCTTGGATTCAGCGGTCTCCTCGCAGCACCCTTGCTGCGACTTCGCCCGGCGGCTCATTGGCCGACCGGGCTTTTTCGTGGGTGGATCTGCGGGCGCAACGGCGGTGCGGGGGCGGGGCGCCGTGCACCTGCCAGAGGCGGCAAAAGCGTCAACGGCGCGGTGCGGCCTTGTCCAGCCCCTGGAGCAAAGCCCGTCGATCATCCGCGGCGCGTCGCGCCAGGGCGGCCACTTCCTGGTGCTCGGCCTTCTCGGCGGAATCCGTGAATACACGCACCTGCTCTTCCAGCAGAGCCCGTGCGGTGCGCACCATGTCCCGGTCGAAAGCGGCGCCCTTGCTTTCGGCGACGCGGTCGACCATGCGCCGGGACACCTCCGACATGTCCAGCGGCAGGTTCGTCTTGTGGCGCTCGGCGTAGTCGGTCATGTCCCGATAGAGCGCGTCGGACTTCTTTTCCAGAGACGCAGCCCATTCGCGCAAGGCCGGCTTCTGAAACCGGCGCTGACCCAGTTTGCCGATCTCTCGGTCACGCACGACGAGGCCGCCGGCCGAGCGCAGGAACACACGATCGCCATTGCTCATGTCGCCGCGAAGGGTGGCATCGTCGGGATCCTTGCTGTTGGGCTGGGCCTGCGCCAGCGAGGTACCCAGCGCCGTGCAGCCCGCGAGCAGCGTCGACAGGAGCAGCCGGCGGTTGACGGATTGGGCGGCGGGAGAAAGTAGGGCGGAGCGCTGACGCATGGGGCGGTTGGGACGGTGTGGCATTGAATGCCGCGAGCATCGACCCTGACGCGGCGACGCTGCCTGCGGCTTCTCGCCCAAGATGCGTAGGACCGTTCAGCACGCGCCCCGTGATCTCGTCCGACGCACCGCCGTGCCTGCTGCAAAATCACGACGCGCAGCGATGTCGGAGCCGCGCGCTCAAGGTGGTGCCGTGGCCGCCTGCACGCCAAGCCACTCGCGGAACGCGCGAAGCGGCGGGTAGCGCAACTGGCTGCTGGCGCACGCGAGGTAGTAACTGCCTGCGCTGCCGCAGCGCCGGGCGACGGCCGGGACCAGCTCGCCGCGCTCCAGCTCGGAGCGGATCAGGAACTCGGGCAGCAGCGCCACACCCAGCCCTGCGGAAGCCGCCTGGGTGACGGTGGCGAACTGGTCGATGCGGGTGCCTGCCTCCTCGCCGGGTGCCAGGCCCTGCGCCGCGAACCAGTCGATCCAGGCCTGTGGGCGCGAGTTGAGGTGCAGCAGCGGAGCGACCTGGAGGTCGGCCGCCGCCGCAAAACCGTAGCGCGCCTTGAGTGCGGGCGAGCAGGCCGGAACGACCGTCTCGCCGAACAGAAGATCGAGTTCGGCCTGCGGCCATTGGGCAGCGCCGTAGTGGATCGCTGCATGCACGCCCTCCGCGTCGAGGTCAAAGGGATCCAGTCGCGTCACCAGGTTGAGCGTGATGCCGGGGTTGGCGCGCATGAAGTCCGGCAGCAAAGGTGCCAGCCAGCGCGTGCCCAGGGTCGGCAGGATGGCCAGCGTCAAGGTGCCGGCCCCCGGGTCGACGCGCAGTTGTACGGTGGCATTGGCGATGGCTCGCAGCGCATCGCGGATCTCGAGTGCGTACATCTCGCCCGCGGGGGTGAGCCGCACAGTCTGCCGGTCGCGCGTGAAGAGCGCCACACCGACAGCTTCCTCCAGGGCACGGATCTGGCGGCTGATCGCACTCTGGGTCAGATGGAGTTCGTGCGCCGCGGCGGTGAATTTCTGCAGGCGCGCACAGGCCTCGAACGCGACCAGCAGGCCCATGGAGGGAAGATATTTACGGGAATTCATGGGCATGCGTGAAAGGCCGGAAAGCGCGCACCGCGCTGTGTGCCCCTCGTCGAGAGAGCACAAGAAAAAATCGGGCCCCCTGAGCGCCGAGGTCATTCTCAAACGGAATGACCATCTTCCAAAACATTGATTGACGTCAAGGTGCGGTTTTCAAGACCATGCGCCCCCGACCTGCCCGCACGCCGCAGGCGCCATGCACCGCATGCGCCGCACCGGCCGCCGGGGCCTTGCGCCCCGTCGACGTGCCCGAACATGGAGACTCCCTCTTGACCCGCATCCTTTCGCGCAAGCATTTCCTGGGCGCTGCCGCACTGGCCGCCACGACCCTTCTGTTGCCCACCTGGGCCCAGGCGCAGGCGGGCGGCTATCCCGCCCGGCCGATCCGCCTCGTGGTGCCTTTCGCGCCTGGCGGCAACACCGACATCCTGGCCCGCATGGTGGGCCAGGGCCTGTCCGAAAGCCTGGGCCAGCCGGTGGTCGTGGACAACGTATCGGGGGCCAACGGCTCCATCGGTGCCAGTCGTGTCGCCACGTCGGCGGCCGATGGCTACACGCTGCTGTTCGGCACAGCGGGCACGCAGGCCATCAACCAGAGCCTGTACAAGAACCTGAGCGAGAAGAACCTCGACGACTACGAGTACGTCGCCATGGTCACCTCGATCCCCAACGTGCTGGTGGTCAGCGACAACAAGGGCGCACCGAAGACCGTCGCCGATCTGGCTGCCAGCGAGAAGGCGCGGCGCGAAGGCCTGAACTACGGCTCGCCCGGCACCGGGTCCACCGTGCACCTGTCCGGTGAACTCTTCAAGACCGCGACGAAGCTCAACCTCGTGCACGTGCCCTACAAGGGCAGCTCCCTGGCGCTCACCGACCTCATGGGTGGGCAGATCGACTTCATCTTCGAGAACGTGACACCGGCGCTGCCTTTCATCCAGGGCGGCAAGCTGCGTGCCCTGGCCGTGACCTCGGCGGAGCGCATTCCCGTGCTGTCCGACGTGCCCACCATGAAGGAGCTGGGCTATGCCAACTTCGTGACCGCCACCTGGAACGGCGTGCTGGCCCCCAAGGGCACGCCGGCCGCCATCGTCAAGCGCCTGGAAGAGGCCACGCTCAAGGTCGCGGCCAGCCCGGAGTTCAAGGAGCGTGTCAACGCGCTGGGCGGCGAAGTGAAGCCCCTGGCCGGCCCCGCCTTCCGCGACTTCACCCGCAGCGAATACCGCCACTGGGGCGCCATCATCAAGGACGCCAGCGTTCCGCGGCAGTGAATCGCGGCGAGCCCATCGACACCGACACGCAGGACGACGCCGACGCATGACGACGCTCACCGACACCCTGGCCGCCATCGTGGGCTCTGCCCATGTGCTCACCGGCGCCGACCTCGACAGCTATGAACAGGACTGGCGCGGCCGCGTGCGCGGCCGTGCCCTGTGCGTGGTGCGCCCTGCCAGCGCCGACGAAGTGGCGCGCGTGGTGCGCGCCTGCGCCGCCGCCGGCACCAGCCTCGTGCCACAGGGCGGCAACACTGGCCTGGTGGCGGGCTCCACGCCCGACGACAGCGGCACGCAGGTGGTGCTGAGCCTGCGCCGCATGAATGCCGTGCGGGCCATCGATCCGCAGAACATGACCCTCACCGTCGAGGCGGGTTGCATCCTGCAGACCCTGCAGCAGGCGGCGGATGAGGCCGGCTTCCTGTTTCCGTTGAGCCTGGGCGCCGAAGGCAGCTGCACCATCGGCGGCAACCTGGCCACCAATGCCGGCGGTACGCAGGTGGTGCGCTACGGCAATGCCCGCGAGCTGTGCCTGGGCCTGGAGGTGGTGACGGCACAGGGCGAGCTGTGGGACGGCCTCTCGGGCCTGCGCAAGGACAACACCGGCTACGACCTGCGCGACCTCTTCATCGGCAGCGAGGGCACGCTGGGCATCATCACTGCGGCCACGCTCAAGCTCCATCCGCGGCCTGCGGTGCAGCTCACGGCCTGGGTGGCACTGGCGTCGCTCGAAGACGCCACGGCACTGCTGGGCCTGGCGCACCAGCACCTGGCCGCCGGACTCACGGGCTTCGAGGTGATGAACCAGTTCGCGCTCGGCCTCGTCGACCGGCACTATCCGCAGCTGCGCGTGCCGATGTGGCGCGAGCATGCGTGGTGCGTGCTCATCGAGCTGTCGGACAACGAATCCGAGGACCATGCGCGCGTGCAGTTCGAGCGGCTGCTCGAAACCGCGTTCGAACAGGGCCTGGCGGCCGACGCCATCGTGGCCGAGAGCCTCAAGCAGGCCCACGACCTCTGGCACATCCGCGAGAGCATCACGCTGGCGCAGGCGGAGGAGGGCGTCAACGTCAAGCACGACATCTCGATCCCGGTGTCGCGCATTCCCGATTTCGTGCGCGAAGCCGATGCCGCGCTCGCTGCGGGCGTGCCGGGCGTCCGCTTCGTCAACTTCGGCCACCTGGGCGACGGCAACCTGCACTACAACATCCAGGCACCGGCCGAGGGCGATGCCCGGGCCTTCGTGGCCGCGCACGAGTCGACGATCAGCACCATCGTCTACGACACCGTCAGCCGCTTCGGCGGCTCGATCTCCGCCGAGCATGGCGTGGGCGAGCTCAAGCGCGAGAAGCTGCCCCACCACAAGTCGCCCGTGGCGCTGCAGCTGATGCAGGCCATCAAGCAGGCGCTCGATCCGCAGCAGCTGCTCAACCCGGGCCGCGTGCTGGCCCGCACGCCCTGAGAAGGTGTGAGCGCCGGCGCCCTCCGCATTTCCGCATTCCCCCGCTTTCCAGACGCTTCCACCATGTCCTCCTTCGTCAGTCCGGACCAGGTCCGCGACCGCTTCTCGCAGTCCATGTCGGCCATGTACAAGACCGAGGTGCCGCAGTACGGCGCCCTGCTCGAACTCGTGGCGCAGATCAACCAGGCCACGCTCGACGCGCAGCCCGCGCTGCGGCAGTCGCTCACGGAGGCCGGCGAGCTGCACCGCCTCGACGTGGAGCGCCACGGCGCCATCCGCCTTGGCACGCCCGAGGAGCTGGCGACCATGCGGCGCATCTTCCGCGTGATGGGCATGTTCCCGGTCGGCTACTACGACCTCTCCGTCGCCGGCGTGCCCGTGCACGCGACCGCCTTCCGGCCCGTGAGCGACGAGGCGCTGCGGCTCAACCCCTTCCGTGTGTTCACCTCGCTGCTGCGGCTGGAGCTCATCGCCGACGCAGGCCTGCGCGAGCAGGCGCGCGACATCCTCGCGAAGCGCCGCATCTTCACGGACGAGGCCCTGGCACTCACGGCGCGCTTCGAGTCCGAGGGCGGGCTGAGCGAAGCGCAGGCCGACGCCTTCGTGCGCGAGGTGACCGAAACCTTCCGCTGGCACAGCGAGGCCACCGTGAGCCTCGACACCTACCGCCAGCTGCATGCCGCGCACCGCCTGGTGGCGGACGTGGTGTCGTTCAAGGGACCGCACATCAACCATCTCACGCCGCGCACGCTCGACATCGATGCGGCCCAGGCCGAGATGCCACGCCGCGGCCTGGCCGCCAAGGACGTGGTCGAAGGTCCGCCGCGCCGCCGACATCCGATTCTGCTGCGCCAGACCAGTTTCAAGGCGCTGGAAGAGACCATCGTCTTTGCACAGGGCGCCGACGCCGGTTCGCACACCGCGCGCTTCGGCGAGATCGAGCAGCGCGGCATGGCGCTCACCCGCAAGGGCCGTGCGCTCTACGACCAGCTGCTGGCACAGGTGCGGTCGATGGAAGGCGCCGGCAGCGCCGCGGCCGACTATGGGCAGCGGCTGGCTTCGGCCTTCGTGGACTTCCCGGACGAGCTGGATGTGCTGCTGGACCAGGCGCTGGCCTTCTTCCGCCACCATGTGGCGGACGAGGCGGCTTTCGCGGCCCGCGCGGCCAGCGGCGCGGCCTTCGATCTCGCCGCTCTGCGCCGCGACGGCATCGTGGGCGCACGGCCGATCGTCTACGAAGACTTCCTGCCGGTGAGCGCGGCCGGCATCTTCCAGTCCAACCTGGGCGGGGAGGAGCAGAAGAGCTATGCCGCCAACGCCGCACAGGCCGCCTTCGAGCAGGCCCTGGGCGCGTCCGTGGCCGACGAGATCGCGCTGTACGAGGCCAGTCAGGACGCCGCCGTGGAGGCGCTGCGCATCCGCTACGCCGAACTGTGCCGCGCGCCGGCCCACTGAGGCGGAAGGAGGGCCGCTGCCTACAGCAGACTCGGCCATCTGCCTGGGGCATCGCCTACAGGGGCGCGCTAGGGTGGACATTTCTGCTGTGTTTTGCCAGGAGTCCAGCCCATGCATCTCGAAGGATCGTGCCATTGCGGGCGCGTGCGCTTCAGTGTGGAGTCGACGGAGCCCGTCCCGTTCATGCGATGCTACTGCTCGATCTGCCGAAAAACCGCCGGCACCGGTGGCTACGCCATCAACCTGGGAGCGGATGCCCGGACCTTCCAGCTGCACAGCGGACAGGATGCGGTGCGCGTCTATCGCGCGCGCATCGACGGCAAGGAAAGCACCGGCCAGCGCCACTTTTGCAGCCATTGCGGCACGGCGCTTTGGCTCTATGACAAGAGTTGGCCGGATCTGATCCATCCGCATGCGGGCGCCATCGACACGCCGCTGCCGGTGCCACCGGAGAACGTGCACATGCTGCTGGATTCGAAGGCCGCCTGGGTCCAGGTGGAAGGCGGACCGGGCGACGCGCACTTCGAGCACTTTCCAGAAGAGTCACTCGCGCAGTGGCATCGCCGCCACGGCTTCTGAGCCGTCCGGCGATCAGCGCGTGGCGCGTAAGGGTTGCGGCGAAAGCCGTACGCCCCAGCCCTGTTCCACCAGCGCGGGACTCAGTGCGCTGAGCGCCTCGAACTCGATCTGACGTGCAGCGGCAATGCCGTCATAAGGCGTCGACCCGATGGCGGGGTGACACATGAGGACGTCGCCGTCCTGGCACTGGGCGATCCATTCTTCCAGCGATCGCGCGTAGGCCTGCACGTCCAGGTCGAAACCGTAGACACCCAGGAGCCGGTGGCTCAGGGGAATGGACCTGCGGCGCGCGAGACGTCGCGTGCCCGGGCCGCCAAGACGGTGGATGAGGAGCTGCTTGAAGGCGACAGCGCCCGAGGCAGGGCCGGGCCGTGTGCCGCGCAGCCAGGGCAGGGCACGGCCGTAGCGCTGGTTCAGCAACTCGGCCAACGCCTCGCGCACGCCGGGAAGCTGGTGCACGTGCCGGTGACCATCCACATGACTGGGCGGGCGGCCCATCGCGTCCTCGAAGCGGTCCAGCTGCTGCCGCAGGATGGGCAGCCAGTGTTCGCGTCGCAGTGGCATGAGCATGCTGCGTGCAGCCAGTGGAGCGAGGCCCGCTTCGCGTGCGGTGCCGTCCACGTTAGTGAGGTCGATGTGCAGACCCACGTCGACACCGGCACCCGGACGGTTGCGCAGCTGCGGGGCATCGATCTCCCAGGCCTGGCGCAGCACCATGCAGCTGGTCGCGGTGACCACGCCCTGATCGATCAGCGCCAGGATCGCGCGGTCGATGGCCGCGCTCAGGCCGAAGTCGTCGGCACACACGCACAGGCGGCGCAGGAAGACTGGGTGCGGTGCGCTCATGAGCCACCGCTCCAGGCCGGCAGCGCGCCCGGGGTGCCATGGCCCGACAGGCAGTCCGGTCCCTCGCCCGCACGGCCATCGTGGCGCCAGACTGCGATTTCGCTGTTGAAGGCGACCAGCTTCATGCCCAGCACCCAGGGGGCGACGAGCTGCGCGTTGGAGGGCCCGATCACCCAGGTGCGGCCTGGGGCGCAGATCCGCGCCGGTTGGGCGTCGACGCCCTGCAGCCACGTGGCCCGGGTCGCGGGCTCGAAGGCGCCGGCGTCGGCCAGTTCCTTGCGCCAGTTGTCGCTGGCCTCGGCCACGGCTGGCCGCCAATCGGACGCCACGGTGACGGGGCCGGGAAGCTGCCAGTAGAAGGGCAATTCGTAGAAGTAGTGGTCGAGCATCACCACGCGATCCCCGGGCCGCACGGACTCGCCCGCGGGCAGCTGCAGCCGGGCGTCGGGAGGGGTGCCGTAATGCCCGGCCGCCGCCACGCCCCCCACGCACAGCAGGGCGGCGAGCGCGCCGGTGGCGCCCAGCACCTTGGCGCGCCGCGGCGAGCCTGCCAGGGCGCGCTCCAGGCCCAGCGCGACGAGGGCAGCCAGGGGCGGCAGGGCTGGCAGCACGTAGCCCACCAGCTTGGAGCGCGGCAGCGAGAAGAACACCACCACCACGCCCATCCACACCAGCATCAGCAGCGGCAGGCCCTGGGCGCCGCGCGAGGGCGCCGGCGCGGCCTTGCGCCACCACAGCAGCAGCCATGCCGTCCAGGGCAGGCACAGGCCCAGCACCACGGGTGCATAGAACCAGAACGGATGCTCGTTGTTGAAGCCGCTGGCCGCGAAGCGGCGGAAGTGCTGCGTGATGACGAAGTAGTCGAAGAACTCCGGGTAGCGCAGCTGCATGGCGACGAACCACGGTCCGGCGACGAGCGCCATCAGCAGCCAGCCCGGCCACCACACGGCCATGCGCAGCGCCACGCGGGTGCGGCGTGTGAGCAGGGCCCACAGCACGATCACGCCGCCCGGCAGCACCACGCCGATCAGCCCCTTGGCCAGCAGGCCCAGCCCCGCCGAGGCGAAGGCCAGCGCCAGGGCGGCGCGCCAGGGGCGCTCCTCGTCCAGGCACAGCAGTGCATCCGCGGCGCAGGCGATGGTGGCGGTGATGCAGCCGGCCACCAGCATGTCGAGGTTGGCGAACTGGGCGCCGACGAAGAAGAAGGGGCTGGTGCACAGCACCAGGGTGGCCCAACGCGCCTGGCGCAGCTCGGCATGTCGCCGCAGAAAGGTGTAGAGCGACGCGGCCGCCAGCCAGGCGCCGAGCACCGAAGGCAGGCGGGCGGCCCACTCGTGCATGCCGAAGACCCGCATGGCGCCCGCACCGATCCAGTAGAACAGCGGCGGCTTGTGGAAGAAGGGCAGGCCGTTGAGCCGCGGCACCAGCCAGTCCCCCGATGTCAGCATGGCCCGTGCCACGCCTGCATAGCGGCCTTCGTCGGGCGCGGTCAGCGGACGCAGGCCGGCCGTCCATGCCAGCCATGCGCCCACCATGAACAAGAAGGCGGCATGGCCCTGCCACCAAGACGACGTGCCGCGCGCGTGCGCGGCGGTGCTCACGGCGTGCGCTCCGCGAGCCCGTGGCCGTGCTCCTCGCGCACCAGGAACAGCGGCCGGGCCTTGACCTCTTCGAAGATGCGGCCCACGTACTCGCCCACGATGCCCACCGACACCAGCTGGATGCCCATGAAGAACATGAGGCTCACGACGATGGTGGACCAGCCTGGCACGTCGCTGCCCGAAATGAAATGGCTCAACACCAGGAAGACGCCATAGCCGAGCGCCGGCACGGCCAGCAGCAGTCCGATCACGCTGATCAGCCGCAGCGGCCAGGTGGTGAAGGATGTGATGCCGTCGAGCGCCAGGTTGAGCAGACGAAGTGCGCCGAAGCGGCTCTGGCCTTCGGCCCGCGGCGCCGGGGTGTAGGGCAGGGCCACGGTCTTGAAGCCGACCCAGGCGTACAGGCCCTTCATGAAGCGGTTGCGCTCGGGCAGCGCCAGCAGGGCGTCGACCACCTTGCGGTCCATCAGCCGGAAGTCGCCCGCGTCCTCGGGCAGCGGCGTGCGGCTGGAGATGTTCACGGCCCGATAGAAGAGCCGCGTGCCCACGCGCTTGAGCGCACCCTCGTCGGCCCGGTTCTCGCGCACGGCGTAGACCACCTCCGCGCCGCTTCGCCACTGCTCGACCATCTTGCCGATGAGCTGCGGCGAATGCTGCAGGTCGCCGTCGAGCAGCACCACGGCATCGCCGCGAGCGGCCTTGAGTCCGGCGCTCAGCGCGGCCTCCTTGCCGAAGTTGCGCGACAGTCGCACCAGCCGGAAGCCCGCCAGCTGGCACCAGGTGCGCGCCACGTCGGAGGTGTCGTCGCTGCTGCCGTCGTCCACCACGATGACCTCCCAGCGCAGGCCGATGCCTTGCAGCAACTGCTCCAGAAGCGGCAGAAGCAGGCGCAGGTTGGCCGCCTCGTTGAAGCAGGGGATGACGCAGGAAATGGCCGCCGCGGCGAGCTGGACGGGCGGTTGGGCGACGACCGCGTCGGTCTCGACGACCTTCAGGTGGGCGATGGATGCATGCACGGCGGCGTTCATGGCAGCGTCTTTTCTCGATGCGAAGGGGCGATGGCCGGCGAATGGGGTGTCGGCAGGTGCGGCGCGGCGGCCCGGGTTCCCAGCCGGATGCGCAGTTGCCATTGCAGGGCCAGGAAGCCGGTCAGCAGTGCAGCAGCGAGCCCCAGGCCCGCTACAACGTCCAGCGGGAAGTGCACGCCGACATGGATCCGGGCCCAACCGGTGGCAAAAGCCAGGATCAGGGCTGCAGCACCGTAAGGGCGCAAAGGCCGGCGTACCAGCATGCCGAACGCGACCAGTCCCATCACGGTCGCATGGGTGCTGGGCAGTCCGTCGCTGCCGCCATGCGCCAGATGGCTGGGCGCCAGGCCCAGCATGAAGGGGCGGGGATAGCCGAGGCTGCTGGCCAGGGCGTGGGAGACAAGGGAGCCGATCGCCGCCATGCACAGCAGTGCGAGAAGGTAGCCGCGCTCCTCCGGCTGGCGGAGACTGGCTGCGAGCATCACGACAGCGCTGAGCCAGGGTCCGAAGCGGGCGAGCGCGCTGGCGACGGACAGCAGCCAGGGCGTGGGCGAGTTGCCGGCCGTCATCGCGAGGAAGAGGGCCATGTCGGGGCGGATCAGCATGCGACCCCCCCGCTGCCGGCGCAGCAGCAGTCACGGCGCCGGCGCGTGAACGCTGGATGAACGGGCGCCCGGGAATGGTTGGTCAGCATGGCGGCGGATGCTAGGAGTCCGCCGTGAATCCTTCCTGACCGTGCGTTTCAGACGCCGTTCAGGCTGGCCGGCGCGGGCCGGCCGCCACGCTCACTCTTCCTTCATGCCGGTGGCCTTGACCACCGCGCCCAGGCGGTCCCGCTCCTCGTCGACGAACTTGACGAAGCTGGCGCGCGTGCCGCCGATGGGTTCGATGCCCATGCCCTTGAGGCGCTGCACGGTGGCCGGGTCCTTCATGGCCTTGTCCACGGCCTCGGCCATCCTGTCGAGGATGGCCGGCGGCGTGCCTGCCGGTGCATGCACGCCGGCCCAGTGAGCGATGCGGATGTCCTTGAAGCCCAGCTCCACCGCGGTCGGCAGCTCGGGGTAGGCCGAGATGCGCTGCGTCCAGGTGGTGGCGAGCGCCTTGAGCTTGCCCGCCTTGATGTAGGGCAGCACCACGATGCTGGCCTCGGAGGTCGCGTCGACCTGGCCGCTGAGCACGGCGGTGATCGACTCGGAGCCGCTCTTGTAGGGCACCACATCCAGCTTGGCGCCGTAGTTCTTCTCCAGCAGGCCTTCGACGAAATGCGGCGTGCTGCCCGTCCCTGCGGTGGCGAAGTGCAGGCCCTGACCCTGCTTGGACTTGTT
Organism: Pseudacidovorax sp. 1753; assembly: GCF_040544975.1. Taxonomy (NCBI): domain Bacteria; kingdom Pseudomonadati; phylum Pseudomonadota; class Betaproteobacteria; order Burkholderiales; family Comamonadaceae; genus Pseudacidovorax; species Pseudacidovorax sp. 1753. Next base: position 183,434 of record NZ_JBEPKY010000005.1, read on the forward strand.
CACGAAGTCGTTCAGGTCTTTGTAGGGCGAGTTGGCAGGCGCCACGATCACCGAAGGTGCCAGGCCGATCATGGCCACGGGCACCAGGTCGCTGTCCTTGTAGGGCACCTTGCGGATCATGCTGTTGGAGACCACACCTGCGGCGCTGATCAGGAAGGTGTAGCCGTCCGGTGCACTCTTGGCGACCACGTCGGTGCCCAGCATGGCACCGGCGCCGGGCTTGTTGTCCACCACCACCGGCTGGCCCAGCGCCGTGGAGACGCCGTCGGCCGCCGCGCGGCCCATCAGGTCATTGGCCCCACCGGCGGAGAAGGGCACGACGAAGTGGATCGGCTTGGTGGGCCATTGCTGCGCCGAGGCGCCGGCGGCCAGCAGGCCGGTGGAGAGGGCGACGAGCAGCGCACGGCGGCGCGAAGGGGCGAGAGTCATGGCGAGGGTCCTGTCTGTCTAGGTGTTGGAATGCTTCAGGAACCGGCCGGAGGCCGGGCCGGGATCATGCCACCCGGCCCACGCCCTGCCATGAGGGGAGACCGCAGCACAAGGCGCCCTGGCCTGTGCCCGCAGGCGCTCAGCTTTCTACCCAGGTCAGCACTTCGTCCAAGCCCGCGCGCGTGGTGCGGAAGCCGTTGGCCGGATGCGTGTCGTCCGCAAAGCCGAAGGAGATGCCGCAGACCACGCGCCGGTCGGCCGCCAGGCCCAGCTGCGCGCGCAACACGTCGGCGCGCGAGGCCAGCGCCGCCTGCGGTACGGTGGCCACGCCCAGGCTGGTGGCGGCCAGCATGAAATTGGAGACGAAGGCGCCGCAGTCCACCGCGCCGTACACGCCCAGCGCCTCGTCGCTGGTCACGATGGCCACATGCGGTGCGCCGAAGAAGCGGAAGTTCTCCAGCGCCTGCCGGGCCGAGGCCTCGCGGTCGCCCTTGGCGACGCCCACGGCGTCGTACAGCGCGAGGCCGCATTCGCGGCGCCGTGCCTGGTAGACGCCGTGGTATTCGCGCGGCCAGGGAAAGTCGGGCTGGGGCGGCTGGGCCTGCGCCGCGAGCAGCGCCTCGCGCAGGCGCTCGGTGGCCGCACCGCGGGTTACCACCACCTGCCAGGGCTGGGCGTTGCACCACGAGGCGGTGCGCTGCGACAGTTGGAGGATGCGCTCGATGATGGTGCGGGGCACCTCCTGCGGCAGGAAGCCGCGGCAGCTGTAGCGCTGGTCGAGCAGGGCCTGGAGGGCCAGGGCGGGCTCGGCGGCGGCGGGCGCAGGCTCGCCACGAGTGGAGGCTGGGTCGATGGGCATGGAGAGATGTTGCAGTGAAGGGGCAGGGTTCGGTGACTACCGCTCGCACAGCCGCCAGTGCAGCAGCGAGAACGCAGGTTGCGCGTCGCGATGGTGCGCGAAAACGCCCTGCACCGCAGCACCGATGGCGACATCCTGCATCGGGTCACCCAGCAGGTTGCCCACCATGCGCACGCCGCCAGCGTGCGGCAGCGCGACCAGCACCACGCGATAGGGGCCGTGCCCGCGCAGGGCCGCGTGCGCCGGATGCCACACCCGCGTCCAGCTGTGGATGACGCCCTGCGGCGGCACCTCGGTCCACGCCGGGTCGAAGGCATGGCAGTGGTGGCAGATCCATTCGGGGCCGAACTGCCACGTGCCGCAGTGCGTGCAGCGCTGCACGCGCAGCCGCTCTTCGCACAGACCCTGCCAGTACGGGGCCGAGAGGCCGTCCGGCTCCGACACGGGAATCGGCAGGCCGGCGGGCAGCGGCGGGATCGAGGTCTCGCTCACAGCGTGGCCTCCGATCCCAACAGAAGGTTGCTCACCGGCGACACCATGGGCGCCCCGATCACCAGCGCGGCATCGCGCCGCGGTGCCTGGCTGGTGGAGGTGCCGCGCACCTGCCGCACCGCCTCCAGCACCAGTTCGAGGCCGTGCATGTAGCACTCGGCCAGGTTGCCGCCGCTGGTGTTCAGGGGCAGCCGGCCATGGGGGCTGACGAGGTTGTCGAGGGTGAGGAAGTCGTTGGCCTCCTCGGGCCGGAAGAAGCCGTGTTCCGCCAGCGCCATGACCACGCCGCCGGTGAAGTTCTCGTAGCTTTGCACCGAGCCCACGTCCGAGGGCCCCAGGCCGGCCATGCGCCACAGGTCTTCGGCGACGGCGGCGTAGCCGGCGCTGCCGTAATCGGGCGCGTTGTGGGCCGTGGCTGCGGCGCGGTGCGGTGCGCCGGCCGCGGCGCCGAGCAGGTAGACCGGCTCGGCCGCGAAGTCGCGTGCGCGCTCTGCCGCGACCAGCACCAGCGCCGCGGCCCCGTCGTTCTCCATGCAGCAGTCGAAGAGGTGGAAGGGCTCGGTGATCCAGCGCGAAGCGTCGTACCGGGTGGCATCGAGCGGCCGCCCGTGCATGAGCGCGCGCGGATTGGCCTGTGCATGGTGGTAGCAGGCCAGGGCGATGGCGCGCAGCGCCGCCTGCTGCACTCCGTGCTCGTGCATGAAGCGTTGCACCCGCATGGCGAAGCGCTGCGGCGGGGCCAGCACGCCGTAGGGCATCAGGTAGGCCTTCTCGCCCGAGATGGTCGACACGCCCGACACCTGGCCGAAGCGCCCGTGCTCGCCCTGGGCCAGGGCCCGGAAGACCACCACGCAGTCGGCCATGCCGGCCGTGATGGCGGCGGCGGCATTGGCCACCGCGGCGCAGCAGCCGCCACCGCCGCCGCCCCACTGCATCGTGGCCGAGCGCAGGCGGTGGATGCCCAGGGCCGTCGCCAGCCGCGAGGCGTCGTTGCGGTCGTCGCCATACGAGGCAAAGCCGTCGATGTCCCGCGGGTCCAGACTGGCGTCCTGGCAGGCGGCCAGGATGGCCTTGAGGGCCAGCTTGAATTCGGGGTCGGGCGACTGGCCATGGCGCCAGTAGCCGCCCTCGCCGATGCCGATGACCGCCACCTGCCCGCGCAGCGTGCGGGTGGCGCGCGCCGCAGCGGTGGCGCCGGCCCGGCGCGTGTGCGCTTGCATGGGGGTGCCGCTCACATCTGGATGTTGGCCTTGCGCACCACCGGGCCCCACTGCGCCGCCTCCTTGCGGATCAGTTGCTCCAGCTGCTCGGGCGTGCTGCTGCGCGCCTCGACCTTGCGCTCGGCGAACAGGCGCCGCACCTCGGGTCGTTCCACCGCCGCCCGCACGGCCGCGTTCAGCCGCGCCGCCACGTCGTCGGGGATGTTCCGTGGGGCCAGCACCCCGAACCAGGCCACGCTCTCGAAGCCGGGAACGACCTCGGCGATGGGCGGCAGCTCGGGCACCGCCTCGCTGCGCTGCGTGGTGCCCACGGCCAGGTAGCGCACGCGGCCCGAGGCCAGCAGCGTCGCGCCATCCAGGCCCGTGACGAAGGCTGCCTGGATCTGCCCACCGACGAAGGCGGTGGTCATGGGCGCGCCGCCGTTGTAGGGAACGTGCTGCATCTGCGTGCCTGCCAGCTCGTTGAAGTAGGCGCCGGTGAGGTGCGACAGCGATCCGTTGCCCACCGAGCCGAAGTTGAGCGCCGGGCCCTCCTTGCGCGCGTAGGCGATGAAGTCCTTCAGCGTGCGTGCCGGGCTGTCGGTGGGCACGGCCAGGATCATGGGCGTGATCGCCACGGTGGAGATCGGCCGCAGGTCCTTGAGCTCGTCGTAGGGCACCTTGCGCATGAGCGAGACGATGGCGTTGGGGCCGCTGTTGCCGAAGACCAGCGTGTAGCCGTCCGGCGCTGCCTTGGCGACGCTGTCCACGCCGATGGTGCCGCCGGCGCCGGGCTTGTTGTCGACGATCACCGGCTGGCCCAGGAACTCGCTCATCGGCTGCTGGATGGCCCGCGCCAGCTGGTCGGTGCTGCCCCCGGCGGCATAGGGCACGACGATGCGGATCGGCTTGCTGGGATAGGGCTGCGCGAAGGCCGCGCCGACGGCGAGCAGGCTGACGGCGGCCAGGGCTGCGCGGCGGCTGAATCGGCTGGAAGGGGCGAGGGTCATGGGGCGTCTCCGGAATGTTCTTGGGATGAAGGGGCCGGCGCGGCATCGGCCAGCCGGTCGGTCCAGTAGCGTCGGGCACGCTGCATGTGGCGCAGGATCAGGGCCTGGGCCTTGGGTGCGCTGCGCGCGCGCAGGTGGCTCAGCATCTGGCGGTGGTCCTGCTCCGAGGCCTGGCCCTGCGCCAGGTCACGGAACAGGGCCTCGCGCCGCAATGCGGTGAAACGGTAGAAGGCGTTGAGCACGCGCACCAGCACCGAGTTGTGCGTCGCCTCGACCAGGGCAAGATGGAACTCGCTGTCGGCCTCGGCGATGTTGCCGCCACCCGCCAGGATCCCGCGGGTGCGGGCCAGGATGCCTTCCATGCGCTGCAGGTCGTCCTCGGTGCGGCGCTCGCAGGCCAGGCCGGCGGCCAGCAGTTCGAGATGGGCGCGCACCTCCATCGTCTCGGCCACCTCGGTGGGTGTGGGCGTGGCGCCCATGTCGGCCAGCATCACCAGCGCCTCGAAGCTGCTGTCGCGGCCCATGTGGCGCAGGTAGACGCCCGAGTTGGGGCGGCAGTCCACCACCCGCAGCGTGCCGAGGATGGCCAGGGCCTCGCGCACCGCATTGCGTCCCACGGCCAGGCTCTCCGCCAGGTCGCGTTCCGAAGGCAGGCGGTCGCCCGGCTGCAGCCTGCGTTCGCGCAGATAGGCCAGCACGCCGGAGATCACCGTGCCGATCTGGCCGCCGCCGTCGCGTGGGCGCGCGGGTGCCTGGGGTCCACGCGCGTGCATGGGCTCGATGGCGGTGCGCGGGTCGGGCATGAGGACGGCTCAGGGCGTGTAGCCGAAGTCCTTGCCCAGTTCGGCACGCATGTGATCGCCGCCGAGCGTCATCCAGTCGCCGCCGGCGGGAATGGTGATGGACACCGCGCGCTTCATGAACAGCCCGGGCTCTGCCGCCGACACGGGCGGCGTGCCGGCCTTCAGCTGGCGCACGCCCTCCAGCAGCACGCGCCGGGTGCGCGCGATGCCGCTGTCGCTGGTGCCCAGGTGCTCCTGGCTGCGGTCGTAGATGGGCTGCACGCCCGATTGGCAGGCCGCGTCCTGGATCCACAGCCCCGGCATGCCCGCGTTGTACTTGCTGACCTGCTGCGCGTAGTCGAAGTGGTAGGCATTGCCGCGGTTGAAGCGGCTCCAGTAGGTGTGATACGGCTCGGTCACCGGCCGCTTCTCGTAGGCGCCCTCGGAGTGATGGCCGGTCTCGCGGCCGGCATGCCCGTTCTTGAAGACCTGACGCGTCTTTTCGTAGAACGGCTGGGCCGGCGTGTACGAGAACATCACGCACAGCGTGTGCTCGTCGTCGATGGGCACCCAGGCATGGCCGCTGAGGTCGGGGAACTGGGCCTGCGGCGGAACCAGCGTCCAGAAGGGCAGCATGAACTGGTTGACGCGCACGTAGTTCTGGCCGTCCGGCGTCTTGCGGCGCGCGGCGATGCTCACGCCGGCATCGTGTTGCACGCATTCGAAGGTGGGCGTGAGGTCGGCGCCCTGCTTCCACTGGTTGATGGTGCCGCCGACATCGACGCGGCCGTGCAGGATGGCGGCATGGGCGGAGTCGATCTCGCCTTCGAGGGCCTGCAGCCAGTTGCACTCCTGGACACGCATGGAGATGGCCACCTGCGTTTCGGGCACCAGGTTCCATTCCACGGCGGGCAGCTCGGGCGGGTTCTCCTGGTCGGGGCCCATGTAGGCCCACAGCATGCCGTTGCGCTCGCGCACCGCATAGGCGGTCACGCGCATGCGCTTGCACATCGGACTGCCGGCCGGCTCGACGGGGATGTCGAGGCAGCGGCCGTCCACGCCGAACTTCCAGCCGTGATAGACGCAGCGCAGTCCGTCGGCCTCATTGCGGCCGAAGACCAGCGGCGCGCCGCGGTGCGGGCAGGCCTGGGCCACCAGGCCCACGCGGCCGCTGCTGTCGCGGAAGGCGACGAGCTCCTCGCCCAGCAGACGCACCCGGTAGGGCTGGCCGTCGGGCGCGACGTCCGAGGACTTGAGGAAGGGAATCCAGTACAGCCGCATGAACTGGCCCATGGGCGTCTGGGGACCGACACGGACGAGGGTTTCGTTGTCTTCTCGGGAGAGCATGGCGTTCGTGGGCCGGGGTAGGGTGGCCGGATTAGATTGGTTGATCCAAATTGGTAGAACCAATTCTATGGAACTCGTTTGGCACGTCAAGCGCCTCGGCGCGAGGCGCGCAGAAGGAGCGCGGGCCGGCACCTTGTGCGGGCCCCGGCCCCCGCCTCAACTGCTGCCGCGGCGCGCTGCGCTGGCGTGGAGCGCGATGCGATAGGCCTGGGCCATGCCTGGTCCCAGCGTCGTGCCGGGGCCGGGATAGTGGCCCCGCATCGGCGAGGCCGCATCGTTGCCGCAGGCATAGAGCCCACCGATGGGGCGAGCGTGCGTGTCGAGCACGCAGCCCTGGGCGTCGGTGGCCAGTCCGGCGCTCGACGCCGAATCCCCGGGCCATACCGCCATGGCGGCATACGGTCCCGGCCCTACCGGCCCGACACAGGGATTGGGTGCATGCGCCGGATCGCCGTTGAAGCGGTCGAACACCGAGGCACCCTTGTGGAAATCCGGGTCCTCGCCAAGCCGGGCCCAGTGGTCGTGGCGCTGTACGGTGTCGGCCAGGGTGGCGGCCGGCAGGCCCAGTGCCTGCGCCAGCGCATCGAGCGTCGGCGCCACCACCAGCGCGCGGCGCGCCACCCAAGGTCGCAGGTCACGCGTGCCGGGCGCAATGGCGCCCAGCCCGTGGCGCTGGATGAAGGCGGTGCTGCACACCAGCTGGGCGGGCACCGCGCCCGCACGCACCATGCCTTCGACGAAATGGTGGTACGAGGCCGCTTCGTCCACAAAGCGGCGGCCCTGGCCGTCCACGGCGATCAGGCCGGGCTTGGCCCGGTCCAGGAACAGGTGCGGAAAGAGCCCGGTCGAACCATCCTTGCGGTGCACCACCGACACCGGCTGCCAGAGGAATGGCCGCTCCAGGCAGGTGAGAGCCGCCCCGGCTGCGCGACCCGCACCCAGTCCGTCGCCGCGCACCGCCTCGGCCGCGAGCGCGAGCATGGTCGGCCCCTGCGGCGCAAGAAGATGCCGCAAGGCCGCGTCATGGCCCACGCCGCCCGTCGCCAGCACGACGCCCCGGCGCGCACGCATCACCCGCGTCTGGCCATGTGCCTCCACGCGTGCGCCCACCACGCGCCCGCCTTCCATCTCGAGCCCGCGCAGCCGGGTGCCGAAGTGCAGCTCCACGCCCGCCGCACGCAGGCTGTGCAGCAGCCGGCCCACGAGGGCATTGCCCATCACCCATCGGGCCCCGCGCGGATGCCGGATGCGCTCGCGGACGTGGCGCAGCACCAGCCGCGCGCTGTGGACGAAGGCCCGCCATGAGCGGTAGCGGCCGACCAGGGCGGCGATGTCGGCCTTGCCGACCATCATGCCCCCCAGCACCATGAACTCGGCCAGGGGTGGGCGCACGCGTCCGAAGTCGGCGCCCAGCAGCCGCCCATCGAAGGGCAGGGGAGAGACGGCCCGGCCCGTGACGGCCGCGCCGGGCTGGTGCGGGAGGTAGTCCGGATGCATGCCGGCACTGGCGAACTTCACGGCCGTGCGCGCTTCGAGGTAGCGCAGCATGGCGGGTCCGCTGCCCAGAAAGGCCTCGCGCCGGCCGTCGTGGTCGGGCTCGCCGATCAATGCATCGAGGTAGGTGCGCGCAGCGTCCACCGTGTCCCCATGGCCCGCGGCGACGCCGTGCGGATTGCCCGGAATCCACAGCGTGCCGGCGGAAGTGGCGGTGGTGCCGCCCACCTGCTGCGTGGCCTCGCACAGCACAACGCGCAATCCCTCCAGCGCGGCGACGAGCGCGGCCGTCATGCCTGCGGCGCCGGCGCCGATCACCAGCAGGTCCGCTTCCGTCTCAGGGATGTCCAGGGTCATTTACCGATTGCCTCGCGGCGAGCTTGTGCAAGAATGGTAGAACCATACACATTTTCGAGGACGGACAGTGTTCGATCAAGCAAGAATCAACGCCTTGCCCGAGCAGCCGGTGCCCCCAGCGCGCACGCCGCAGGCGCTCGCGGGCATCCGGGTGGTGGACTTCACGCACTTCGTGGCCGGGCCGCTGGCCACCATGACGCTGGCCGACTTCGGTGCCGACGTCATCAAGATCGAGGCGCCGGTCAAGGGGGAGGACTTCCGCTACTACCCGCCCATGGATCCGGAGCTGCCGGCTCAGGGCGCGCCCTACATCTGGACCAACCGCAACAAGCGCAGCATCGGCGTGGACCTCAAGTCCGAGGCGGGCCGCGAGGTGGTGCGCGCCCTCATCGAGACGGCCGACGTGGTGGTGGAGAACTTCTCCACCGGCGTGATGGCGCGCTTCGGCTTCGACTACGACAGCTGCGCGCGGCTGAACCCGAAGCTCATCTACTGCTCGGTGTCGGCCTATGGCCGCACGGGGCCGCATGCCGACCGGCTGGGCTTCGATCCCATTGCCCAGGCCGAAAGCGGCTTCATCTCGATGAACGGCTATGCCGACCGCCAGGGCGTGCGCAGCGGGGCCGCGGTGATGGACGTGGCCACCGCCATGTCCGCCACCAATGCGATCCTGCTGGCGCTGATGGCGCGCACCCGCGACGGCCAGGGCCAGTTCGTGGAGGTGGCGCTGTTCGACACGGCAGTGCTGATGACTGGCTTCGGCGCCATGCAGCACCTGACCACCGGCTACGAGCCGCAGCGCAACGGCAACACCAGCCCGGACACCTGCCCTTCGGGCGTCTTCCAGTGCCAGGACATGCCCTTCTACATCAACTGCGGCAACGACGGCATCTTCGTGCGGCTCTTCGAGCAGGTGCTGGAGCGGCCGGACATCGCGCACGACCCCGTGCTCTCCAAGCGCGCCAACCGCCTGCAGCAGCGCGACTACCTGTTCGACGTCATGCAGGCCGAGTTCGGCAAGCATCCCTGGCGCCACTGGCAGCCGCGGCTGCGCGCGGCCGGCGTGCCGTCGGGCGAAGTGCGCACGCTGGCGCAGGCCCTGGCCTCCGAAGAGGCGCGCGACCGCCAGTTGGTCACGCGCATCCCGCATCCGGTGAAGGGTTGGGTACCCAACGTGGCTACGCCGCTGCGGCTGTCGCGCACGCCGGCCGTGGTCGAGCGGGCGGCACCGGCCGTGGGGGCGGACACCGAGGCCGTACTGGCAGACACGCTGGGCATGGACGAAGAACGCATCGAGGCGTTGCGCGCGGCCGGTGCCTTCGGCGCACCTGCCCTGGAGCCCCAAGCATGAGCGCGCTTCGTCGCACCCAGGCGCAAAGCCCGCAGCGCCTTGCGCGGGGGGCTTTCCCATGAGCCGCGCCGTCGCCATCGTCGGTGCCAGCGCCATTCCGGTCGGCCGCCACCAGACCGCGGACGACGTGGCTCTGCAGACGCTCGAGCACGAGATCATGACCCGCCTGGTGGTCGAGGCCGTGCGCGACGCCGGCGTCGACAAGCAGGACATCCAGAGCCTGGTCTTCACCCTGCCGCGGCCTTACACGCGCCAGAAGTACTTCCACACCTTCCTGATGGGCCAGTTGCGGCTGGCCTGCCGCGGCAATGTGATGGAGGTCATGGGCAATGGCATGACCGCGGCGCTGGCGTTCGACCAGGCCTGCAACGACATCCTGCTGGGCCGGGCCAATGTGGCGCTGGCCCTGGGCATCAACATGGAAAGCGCGGTGTCGGCCACCGAGCACATGATGAGCAGCATGCGCACCACCGGCGACGTGGACTTCCACACCTCCGCCGGCTTCACGCCCATTGCCTGGTACGCCATGGACGCCATGCGCTACATGCACGAGCACGGCGCGACACGCGAGCAGATCGCGTCGGTGGCGGTGAAGAACCGGCACCATGCCTCGCTCAACCCGCTGGCCCAGTTCCGCAAGCCGATCACGCTGGAGGAGGTGGTGGCCCAGCGCCCCATCGTCGAGCCGCTGGGGCTCTACGAGGTGCCGCCGCGCGGCGATGGCGCCGCCTGCCTGGTGCTGGCCAGCGAAGAGGTCGCCAGGTCGCTCGGCCGGCCCTACGTGCTCGTGCGTGGCCGCGGCTTCTGCCACGACGGCTCGCACCAGATCAGCGACGTGCCCAACGACATGATCGGCTTTACCGCGGCACGCCAGGCCGCGCAGGACGCCTTCCACCAGGCCGGGATCGGCCCGGAGCAGCTCGACCTGGCCGAGCTCTACGCGCCCTGCACGATCGTGGAGGTGCTGGTGAGCGAGGCCATCGGCCTGCTGCCGCGCGGGCAGGGCGCGCGGGCTGCGGCCGAGGGTCAGACGCGGCTGGGTGGGCGGATTCCCATCTCGACCTCGGGCGGCCTCACCTCCCGCGGGCATCCCGCCTATGTGACCTCGCTCTACAACTATGTCGAACTGGCCGAGCAGCTGCGCGGCCGGGCTGGCGAACGGCAGGTGAAGAACGCCCGCTTCGGCCTGGCCACCGGCGAGTTGGGCAACTACAACGCCGCCCTCATCCACATCATGGAGGCCGTGCAATGACGCCGCCGCTGCCCCAACTCCCCGTCGCCGAAGACCGGGCCTACCCGCCGCGCGAGTCCGAATTCACCGCCACCTTCTGGCAGGCGCTGCGCGAAGGCCGCTGGATGAGCACGCGCTGCAAGGCCTGCGAGCGCCAGACCTTTCCGCCCAAGCCGGTATGCCCGCACTGCTGGTCCACCGACGTGGCGTGGACGCCGCTGGGCCGCACCGGCACGCTCTATTCGTGGACGCGTATCCACGCCGCGCCCGCAGTGTTCGCGGCCGAGGCGCCCTATGCCTGCGGCATCGTCGACCTCCACGATGGTCTGCGCCTGGCCTGCCGCCTGGTCGAGGACCCGCAGCGGCCGCCGGCCATCGGCCAGGCCATGGAGATGGTGGTGCTGCAGTACCGGGACGGCCCACTGTTCGCAGCACGTCCGCTCGGCTGAGCACGGCCTTCACCGTCAACCCACTCGATACACAGGAGAAAGAAAGCCATGAGCTTGTTCAACACCACCGGCCTCACCGACGACCAGCGCATGATGCGCGAGGGCGTGCTCGATCTGCTGGGCCGCCACCTGCCCTGGGAGAAGATACGCAAGATGGACGAGGCGCGCGAGTTCCCGCTCGAAGCCTACGAGGCGCTGGCCGATGCCGGCTACATCGGCCTCTTCTATCCCGAAGAGCTGGGCGGCACCGGCGGCTCCTACCGCGACATCGCCATCTTCCTGGAGGCCATGGGCTACCACTACACGGGCATCGCCCAGGCCATCACCACCTCGGCCGTCTACGCGGGCATGCACATTGCCAAGTTCGGCTCGCCCGAGATGAAGAAGGAGCTGGTGCCCCGCATCATCGCGGGCAAGGCCAAGCTGGCGCTGTGTATGTCGGAGCCCGGCACCGGCTCGGATGTGGCCGGCGTCAAGACCTTCGCGCAGCGCGAGGGCGACGACTACATCCTCAACGGCAACAAGGTGTGGATCACCTGCGGCCATGTGGCGGACTACTTCGTCGTGATCACCCGCACCGACCGCGATGGCGCAAGCCGGCACCAGGGCATCAGTACGCTGCTGGTCGACGCCAAGGCGCCCGGTGTGACGGTGCGGCCCCTGCAGATGCTGGGCCGCCGCACCTCGCATGCCAACGAAGTGTTCTTCGAGAACGTGCGCGTGCCGGCGCAGAACCTTTTCGGCGGCGAAGGCCGTGCGTGGAAGAACATCATGAGCTGCCTGGGCCTGGAGCGCCTGGGCCTGGCCGCCATCTCGGCCGGACACTGCTTCAAGATCACCGAGTACGCCCGCGACTATGCTAAGGACCGCGTGCAGTTCGGCCAGCCCATCTCGCAGTTCCAGGTGATCCAGCACAAGCTGGCCGACATGCTCATCCTGTCGGAGACGGCCCGCCAGATGGTCTACCGCGCGGCCGACGTGCTGGACTCGGGCAGCCCGGCGGTGACCGAGGCCTCCATCGCCAAGATCGTCGCCACCGACAACAACTTCAAGTGCGCCGACATCGGCATGCAGATCATGGGCGGCGCGGGCTATTCGATGGAATACGACATGCAGATGTTCTTCCGCGACTCGCGCGTGGGGCCCATCGGTGGCGGCACCAACGAGATTCAGCGCAACATCCTGGCCAAGCAGATGGACCTGGCTTGAGAGCCTCGGCCTGGTCCATCACGAGGGGCGCACGCCCCTTTTTTTTCGCCTTGGACGCCCCGGCTCCGGGCAGGTTGAGCGGATCCGCCCCCGGCCCGTGCTGGCCCACGGCTTCTGCAAGCTTGTGTGGTCTTTCGCATCCGGCCAGTGGAGCTTCGGCAACTAGGGCCAACACCAATCCAATGGTCGAACCATTAATATAAAGTCCACGGCAATGAAGCCGGGGCAAAGAAATGCAGCGCGTTGCTGCTGAGCCTCTGTGAGGAGGTTCGGATGATCAGGAGACTTCTGCTGGGAGCCATGGCCGCGCTGGCATTCCACGGCGCAGTGCGTGCCGCCGACACCATCAAGGTCGGCGTCATGCTGGTGGACTCGGGCCCCCTGGCTTTCATCCAGCCGCTCTATACCGAGCCGGCCAAGCTTGCGGTGGAAATGATCAATGCGCAGGGCGGCGTGCTCGGGCGCAAGTTCGAGTTGGTGACGCGCTCGCATTCCGGCACGCCGGCCGGCGCGATTGCCACTGCGACCAAGCTGGTGCAGCAGGACGGCACCGCCTTCCTCACCGGCTTCAATACCAGCGCGGCCGTACTGGCGCTGGGGCCGAAACTAGGTGCGCTGGACGCCCTGCTGATCGACGCGACCACATCGAGCGACGACCAGACTGGCAAGAACTGCCAGGCTAACTACTTTCGGACCACCGTCAACGACAGCATGGCGGTCAACGTGCTGCGCCCTGCGGTAGCCAAGTCTGGCGGCAAGACCTGGAACCTGATCGTGCCGGACTACGCCTTCGGCCACAGTTTCGCCAAGCGCTTCAAGGCACTGGTCGAGGAGCAAGGCGGCACGCTGCAGACCCTGGTGTTCGCGCCAACGGCAACGGCCGACTTCGGGAGCATGATCAGTCAGTTGGCCGCCAAGCCGGCCGACGGTCTGGGCGTGGTCGTGCTGGGTAACGACGCCATCAGCTTCGCCAAGCAGCAGCAGCAATTCGGCCTGTTCGCCAAGTTCAAGACGGTGGTGGCGCTGCAGTTCACCAATGAAGTGGTGCTTGGCGCACAGGGCGATTCCACCGTGGGCACCTATGTCGCCCAGTCGTACCTGGCCTCGATGCCGGGAGAGCGCAATGCGGCCTTCGTGAAGGCCTTCGAGGCCCGCTTCAAGCGGCCGCCGTATTACATCGAAGCGGACCAGTACCAGGTCTATGAACTGCTGCGTGCCGCGATCGAGAAGGCGCAGTCCACCGATGTCGCCGCCGTCCGGGCGGCGCTGGCAAGCCTCAAGGCGAACACCATTCTTGGCAGTGTCGAAATGCGCGCGTCCGATCATCAGCTGTCGCGTCCCATGGTGCTCGCCCAGATCGTGCGCGGCGCCGATGGCCAAGCCGTCCCCGCGCTGCGGGCGGTGGAGCCCGCCTCGGTCGTCATGCCGCCACCCAGCCCGGAATGCAAGCTGTGAGCGCGCGGGCCATGAGGCGCTTCGACGGCCTGACGGCGTTGGTGACCGGCGGCGGCTCCGGCATCGGTGCCGCCGTGGTGCGCCGCCTGGCCGACGAAGGCGCCCGGGTGGCGGTGGTGGATCGCGACTCCGAGCAGGCGCGGGCAGTGAGCACCGAACTGGGTGGCCTTGGCCTGGCCCTGACCGCGGACGTTCGGGAGGAGGCCGCGGTCGCCCGCGCCGTGGCCGACGCGGTTGGCCATTTCGGTGGGGTGGACGTGGCCGTCAACGCGGCTGGCTATGGCGCCGCAGCCGAAGTGGTCGACATGACCCTGGAGCAGTGGCGCGGGGTAATGGATGTGGACCTCTCGGGCGTCTTCCTGTCCACCAAGCACCAGGCCCGGCAGATGTTGCGCCAGGGCCGCGGCGGCGTCATCGTCAACATCGCCTCGACCAACGCCGAACAGCCGGCGGAGGGGTTGGCCGCTTACTGCGCGGCCAAGGCCGGCGTCGTGATGTTCACCCAAGTGGCTGCGCTGGAGCTGGCGGCGCATGGCATCCGCGTCGTCGGCGTCGGGCCTGGCCTCACCGAGACGCCGGCCACGGCGGCCCTGTTGCAGACGTCGGGCGCGCTTGCCGCCTACCTCGACAACATCGCAGCCGGCCGTCCGGCGCAGGTGGCCGAGATCGCGGGCCTGGTCGCCTACCTGGCTTCGCCAGAGGCTGCTTACATCAGCGGCGAAACGGTTTACATCGACGGGGGGCTGCGTGCGCGCAGTTATCCGACGCTCCGGCAGCGGCGTGGCGAGGCGTACGCTGGATCGGCTTTCCTGAGGGGGCAGGCGTGAGCGAGAGGTCGGCGATGCATCAGCGTCTCATGGCCGCAGCCGCACCGCAGACCCGTAGCGCTGCGGCGCCGGCGCGTACGTTGCTGCAGGAACGGGCTCGGCATGCTGCGCGTTGATCGGCTGAGCGTGGCCTACGGCAGCTTCAAGGCCCTCGACGACGTCAGCCTGGAAGTGGCGCGCCGGGGAACGTTGCACGGCGTGATCGGCCCCAACGGCGCGGGCAAGTCCACGCTGATGGATGCGATCACGGGAAGGCGCCGGCCCACGGGCGGCCGGGTGCACGTGGACGGCCAGGACGTGACACACCGCTCGGTCGGCTGGCGCCGCAGGCACGGCATGTCGCGCTCGTTTCAGCGGACCAGCATTTTTCCCGACCTGCGGGTGGGCGAGCAGCTCGAACTGGTGGCTTCGCAACTGAACGAGCCGAACTTGAATGGCATCGTGGACACGCTGCAGCTTGGCGCGGTCTACGACGAGCGGGCGGACGGCATCGCCTACGGCGACCAGCGCCGCGTGGACATCGCTCTGGCGCTGGTGGGACGGCCCCGCCTGATGCTGTTGGACGAGCCCGCTGCGGGCCTTTCCACCGCCGAGACCGTGTCGCTGTTCGAGCACCTGGCGACGCTGGTTTGCGAACGCGAGGTGACGGCGGTGGTGGTGGAGCACGACGTGGACGCCGTGTTCCGCTTCTGCGATTCGATCACGGCTCTGGACCAGGGATGCCTGCTTGCCAGCGGCACACCCGCCGAGGTGCGCGCCGACCCTCGCGTCATCGCGGCTTACCTGGGCACGGCTGCATGAGCGGCGGCCGGCCCGCCCACCATCACCGGGAGCTTTCATGGACATCAGTCAATTCCTGAGCCTGCCGCAGTTGGCCAACGCACTGGCGCTGGCTTCGCTGCTAACCATCCTGTCGAGCGGGCTCGCGCTTATCTTCGGTCTGCGCGACATCATGAATTTCGGCCATGGCGCGCTGTACATGCTGGGTGCCTACCTTGCCTACAGCGTGAGTGCGCGGCTTGGCTTCTGGGCAGCGCTGCTGCTCGTGCCGCCGCTCCTGGCGCTGGTCGGCCTCGCTCTCGAATACGGCGTCCTGCGGCCTTTGCGTCGGCGCAGCCACATGGACCTGGCGCTGATCACCTTCGGCCTGGCTCTGATCCTTGGGCAGACTGTCATCTACTTTTGGGGCTCGGCGCCCTTGTCGATGTCGGCGCCTGCGTCCCTGGCGGGCACGGTCGCGCTTCTGGGTCAGCCCTATCCAGCCTACCGCCTGTTCCTGATCGTCGTCGGCTTCGGCACTTGTGCCGCGCTCGCGGGCTGGTTGCAATACACCCGCTCGGGCATGCATGTGCGTGCCGTCAGCAGCCAGCCGGAGGTGGCCCGCATGATGGGTGTGGACACCGACCGGCTGGGCGCGCTGGTGGTTTGCCTGGGCACGGGCTTCGCCGGCCTGGCGGGCGTGTTGGCGGGCCCCTACCTGTCGGTGGACCCGGGCATGGGCGCCTCGATTCTGGTGACCTGCCTCATCGTCGTGGTGGTCGGCGGGCTCGGCAGCATCGGGGGTGCGATCGGGGCTGCGGTGGTCTATGGTTTCGTACAGGTCATCGGTGGCGTGCTGTCGCCCACTCTGGCCGTCACGGCGCCGTACCTGCTGTTGTTCTTCGTGCTGCTTTGGCGACCACAGGGCTTCGGTCGCGGGAGGGTGGCGTGATGCAAACCCTTGCGACTCCCGCCGTGCCGGCCGTCAAGGTCCCCCTTGCGAACAGATCCGGGCCGTCGGCGCCAGGCGGCCTGGTGGCCCGGGCCTTGTCGGCTCTCGCGATCGCGGGCATCGTCGTGCTCGGTGCATTCCTCCCGCTGGTACTGTCCAGCAGCTTCCATCTGTCGCTGCTCATCCAGGCGGCCATCCTGGGTATTGCCGCGGTGGCCCTGGGCTTCCTGGCCCATCAGTGCGGGCTGGTCATGTTTGGCGTCGCCGGCTTCAGCGGCAGCGGCGCCTACCTGTTTGCCATCGCCGTCATGCAGTTCGGCTGGGGCGTGGGCGCTGCGGTCGTCTTCGCGCTGGCGGCGGCGGGCGGGCTGTCGGCCCTGATCGGGGCCTTGATCGTGCGTGCCCGGCCGCTGCCCTTCGCCATGCTGACGCTGGCGCTCGCGCAGATGTTGCACTCCATGGTCAAGCTGACCCAGTACCGCGACGTGACGGGCGGCGACGATGGCCTGCCGATGACACTGACCGGCAGCCTCTTCGGGATCAGTGCGGCCGAGCTCGCGCGGCCCGAGCGCTTCTGGCCCGTTGCGTGGCTCGCGTTGTGCGGCGTCATGCTGCTGGCATGGGCGGTCTCTCGATCGCGCACCGGTCAGGTGTTGCGCGCCATCCGTGCCAACGAGGAGCGAATGCGATTTTCCGGCTTCGGCACGTTCTGGCCGCGTCTCTTCGCTTTCACGCTCGCCGGCTTCATTGCCGCGGTGTCCGGTGTGCTCACGGCGCTGCATTCGGCCTTCACCTCGCCTGAACTACTGGACTTTGTCACCGGCGGCAATGCGTTGGTGGCCATGCTGGTCGGGGGCGCCAGCAGCGTGCTGGGGCCGGTGCTCGGCGCAGTGCTCTATGTGCTGGGCCAGGACGCCTTTGGCGCCAGCGGCCACTTGGAACTGCTAACGGGCATCGGTGTCGTGGCCGCGATCGTCGCCTTCCCTGACGGCGCCATCGGATTCCTGCGCAGGCTGCGCCAACCACGACGTGTCCGACCATGAGCTTCATCCAAATCGAAGGCTTGCATGCTGGCTATGGCCAGTCCGAGATCCTGCGGCGCATCGACCTCGGCATTGAGGAGGGCGAAGCGCTGGCGGTGGTCGGCAAGAACGGCGCTGGCAAGTCCACGCTTTTGATGTCCTTCTTCGGTGGGACTGTCATCCGCCGCGGCACCATCGAAGTGGACGGAGTGCCACTGCAGGGCCGGCCTGGCTACCTGGCCGCCCAGCACGGCGTGTCGATCTCGCCGCAAGGCCGCCTGATCCTGCCGCACTTGAGCGTGCGCGAGAACCTGCTGCTGGGCGCGGCCGGCGGCCGCCGCGGGCACTGGACGCTGGAGCGGATTTATGCGCTGTTTCCTGTGCTGCACGAGCGGCGGGAGCGCCCCGGGACGGCACTCAGCGGCGGGCAGCAACAGATGGTGGCCGTTGGCCGAGCACTGATGGCCAACCCGCGCGTGTTGCTGTTGGACGAGCCATCGGAAGGCCTGTCCCCGGTCATGGTGGACGAACTGGCGCGCATCTTCGTGGCGGTACGCGCCGCCGGCACCGGTCTGCTGATCGTCGAGCAACACCTGAGCCTCGTGCGGCGGGTAAGCGAGCGCTTCGTGGTGATGGCCAAGGGCGAGATCATCGCGCGCGGCGCAACCCGCGACATCGACGCCGAGCAGCACCGCGCAGCGCTCGCGTTCTGATCGAGGGCCTGCGCGCGCAGGGGCGGCTTCAGCCGATGCCCAGGGACTCGCGCGTTGGCGGCGCTTCGGTCTGCCAGTGCTCGAACTGCGAGCGGCAGATGGCCGCTGCTGCCTCCCACCGTGCGGGGCTGCTGGGACGTATCACGAAGTCAAACTGTGCTGCCTGACGGAACTCCAGCACCTCCACGCCCTGCGGACCCGCCACATAGGCATAGGGCGCGTTGGCCGGCACCATCAGCCCATCTCCAGCCTTCAGTGTCTCGCGGCCGAAGCGCAGTTCGCCCGCAACCACGTAGTACAGGCAGTCGCTGTCGTGCGAGTGCACGGGCAGGGGGTAGCCGCTTTTGAACCAGGCATAGACCAGGCTGAAGCCGCCGGGGCGATCGTCGCGGAACAGCACCCGACCGTGGGTGCCGAGTTCCGCAGCGCGGCGAAACGTGTCGGCCAGCGGCGCGCGCTCGGGTGGCGGGGGCTGCATGGCCATGATGCCCGACTCGAACAGCTCCGGTGCGTCGATGGCCCGGAAGATCCGGACCGGGCCGGCTGGTTTGCGCTCCGCGGAGGAAGCGGGCGTGGATGTCTGATTCATGGCAGTCTCCGTGGGATCAGTGGACGAACTGGAACAGAGTCTTGATGCGGCCGGCCGGCGCCTTGCCGGCCAGCAGATCGCGCACGGCCTGAGGCGCGCCAGCGAAGTCGATACGCTCGGCCCAGGGGGTGTCGAGCGTGGCGGCCAGTCCTACCGCTTCGCGGAACTCGGGCTCGCTGTAGGCGAAGCAGCCAGCCAGCGTACGGTCGCCGACGACGACTGCGCTGGCGGAGACCGCCAGGGTGTCGTCGTGCAAGCCGACCAACGCTACGCTACCCCCCGGCAAGGTGCAGTCCAGCGCCGATTGCCGTGTGGTGGCCGTGCCAGCGCAGTCGAACACCGCCTCGAAGCGGCCTTCGAGCCGCGTGGCTACGCGCCCCGCCCCGGCCGCCTCTGCGTGGCTGAGCCGCGAAGGCACCGGGTCGACCACCGTGATGTCTTCGAGTCCGCGGCTGCGCAGGACATGGAGCAGGCAAATGCCGAGGGAGCCGCACCCTACGATGGCCACCGGGCCGTCGGGCCGTCCGGCGCGGTGCCAGGCATGAACACCATTGGCCAAGGGCTCGACGAGCGCTGCCTGTACCGCGCTCAAGCCCTCGGCCGCAACGGCATTGCGCGCGGGCACCACGACCTCCTGGGCGAAGCCGCCGGGTCGACGGAAGCCCAACACCCGACGCTGCGGGCAGATATGCGTATCGCCGCGGGCGCACCAGGCGCATTCACCGCAGCCGAGCATGGGGTTGATCGTGTAGAACCGGCCGTGGGCGTCGGTGGCGCCGAATTCGTGGCCCAGAACCAGAGGCAGCGGCACCGAGGCCCGGCCGCTGGCGATGACCTGCATGTCCGAGCCGCAAAGGCCCGCAATCGCCACTTGCAGACGCATTTCGTCCGGCTCGTCCGGGAGGCCGGGGTGCTCCTCAACGCGCAGGTCGCCCGCGCCATGCAGGACGAGTGCCTTCATGCCGTTGCCTCTCGCGCTTCGGCTTCGGTTGGTGCGGGCGCTGGCGCGTTGCGCGTGTCTGCCAGGAAGCCGAGCAGCAGCCTGGTGACCTCGGCCGGCCGGTCCAACTGCAACCAGTGGCCGGCGCCCACGAGTCGTTCATAGCGCCAAGGGCCGGTCACGAATTCCGGGGTGCGCACCACCTGCGCCTCGCCGAGATAGACGTCCCCGGTGCTCCACATGGACAGCGTCGGCACGGCGACCGGCGGCACCATCGCCGGGGCATCGAGCCAGCGGCGCGGATGCTGGTTGGCCCGGTACCAGTTGAGGGCGGCGGTGAGCGCACCGGGGCGCGAGAGGTCGGAAATCCACTGCTCGACTTCAGGATGGTGACCGCCCCAGTCGCGCAGCAACGCCCAGTCCTGCCGCTCCAACAACTGCTCCGCCAATTCCTCGAACTGGAACAGCAGCATGTACCACGACATGGCTCGCTGGTCGGGGCCCGCGAGCCTCATCGCGTTGAGATGCCCGACCGACATGGCTACCAGGCTGATGACGCGCTGCGGCTGGGAGGCCGCCAACAGCCACCCTACGGCTGCGCCGAAGTCGTGACAGACCACATGGGCGCGCCCCACGCCCAGGTGGTCGAGCAGGGCGATCAGGTCCTGCACCGATTGCATGAGGCCGTACGCCTCCACCCCCTCGGGCCGGTCGGAGGCGCCGAAGCCGCGCAGGTCAGGGGCGATGACCCGCCACCCGGCCTCCAGCAGTGCGGGAATCTGGTGGCGCCATACGCGGTGGCTGTCCGGAAATCCGTGGATCAGCAGAACGGCCTCGCCTTCGCCCTCGTCCAGCACGTTCAAGTGCAGTCCGTGGACGGCAATGCGGCGCGTGGGCAGGGTGGCGATGGGGCTTTGGTTCATTCGATGAGCACTCGAAGTCGGATCGCTCGATGGGCGCTTGCCCAGATCGCAGAAGACATTTCCCCATTATGGTTAAACCATTAAAGTCTGCAAGCAAGATGGCATGGCGAGGCGGTGTGGCGACGCGCGCCGCAATGGTGGTGCCAGACGTCGTGATGGCTGGGCGGTCCAGTCGTAGTCGTGCGGCGTGAGCTGCGGCCGAGCCGCCGGTGAGCGGCCCGGCAGCTCGCGGGCGGCCAGCGCCGGTTGCGCCGACAGCGGCTGGACACCATTGCCAGCAATTATTGGTTGAACCATAATTTTCCTGGGCTGCTTCTTCAGGCTGGCCCCATCGAGAGGACTGGATGGATCTGGAGTTCACACCGGCGCAGCGCGCCTTCCGTGCCGAGGTACGGGCCTTCATCGACGAGCGGCTGCCGGCAGACATTCGCGCGCGCCTTCGCGCCGGCCACCCTCCGCGCAAGCAGGACACCGTGACGTGGCAGCGCATCCTCAACGAGCGCGGCTGGGCCGCACCCCACTGGCCGGCGCGCTATGGCGGCGCCGAGCTGGGGCAGATGGAGCGGCTGATCCTCATGGACGAGCTCTACCGCGCGCCGGCACCGTTGCCGCAGGTGTTCAACCTCACCATGCTCGGCCCGGTGCTGATGAAGTTCGGCACGCCGGCACAGTGCGACTATTTCCTGCCGCGGCTCGCCAACCTCGACCTGTGGTTCTGCCAGGGCTTCTCGGAACCGGGCGCCGGCTCGGATCTGGCTTCATTGCGCACCCGGGCCGAGCGCCGGGGCGATCACTATGTGGTCAATGGGCAGAAGATCTGGACCACCACCGCCCACCTCGCCGACTGGGTGTTCGCACTGGTGCGCACCGACCCCGAGGCCCGCAAGCAGGCCGGCATCTCCTTCCTGCTGATCGACCTGAAGTCGCCCGGCATCACCATCCGCCCCATCCAATCCATCGACGGCGGCCACCATCTCAACGAGGTCTTCTTCGACGACGTGCAGGTGCCCGTGGCCAACCTGGTGGGCGAGGAGAACAAGGGTTGGGACTGCGCCAAGTTCCTGCTCGGCAACGAACGCACCGGCATCGCCAACGTCGGGCTTTGCCGCGAGCGGCTGGACCTTGCGCGCCACATGGCGGCCCGGGCGCTGCCGCAAGGCGGGCGGCTGATCGACGACGCCGGGCTGCGCGCCGAGATGGCGGCCCTGGATGCGGAGATCCGTGCACTCGAGCTGACCAACTACCGCTTCCTGCTCACCCCCGCCGAGCAGCAGGCGCTGCCGGCCTTCGCGTCGGTGCTCAAGCTCAAGGGCGTGGCGCTGCAGCAGGCGGTAAATGCGCTGCTGGCACGGCTCGCCGGCCCGGCCGGCCTGGAGCGGCGCGACGGCGACGAGGATCTCGTGCACGGCCCGCTCGTGCCGCGCTACTTCTACTCGCGCGCCGCCAGCATCTATGGCGGCACCAGCGAGGTCCAGAAGGACATTCTGGCCAAGGCCATCCTGGGATGAGACAGGGAACCCGATGAATTTCGAACTCGACGATGAACAGCGTGCGCTGCAGGACAGCCTGACACGCCTGATGGCCGAGCGCTACGGCTTCGAGCAGCGCCGCGTCCATGCCGCCAGCGAGGGCGGGCAGGATCCGCAGACCTGGCAGCACTTGGCCGAGCTGGGCGTCACCGCGCTGGCGGTGCCGTCGGCGCATGGAGGCTTCGACGGCGGCGCCCGCGCCTTGCTGCCGGTGATGCAGGCCCTCGGTGGCGCCCTATGCCTGGAACCGCTGCTGCCCCAGGTGCTGGCGGCGACGGCCTTGCGCCTGGGCGCCGACGAGGCGCTGTGCGCCGAGCGGCTGCCCGCCCTGGCCGACGGCAGCGCGCGCGCAGCCTGGGCCCACGACGAAGTCGCCGGCCGCCACGCCCCCTGCTGGATCGAGACTCGCGCCACGCGTCGCGACGGGGGCTGGGTGCTCGATGGCGCCAAGGCCCATGTGCTCGGCGCGGGCCTGGCCGACCATGTGGTGGTCAGCGCACGCACCGGCGGCAGCGCGGACAGCCCGGCCGGCCGTGCACTCTTCCTCGTCGATGCCGGCGCGTCCGGGCTGCAATGGCGGTCCTACCGCCTGGTGGACGACACGCCGGCCGCCGAACTGCAACTGGCGGCCGTGCCGGCCCGTCCCCTGGCCGATCCTTCCGACGGCGATGCGGGTGGCCGTGCCATCGACGGCGTGGTCGCCATGGGCATCGCCCTGGCCTGCGCCGACATGCTGGGCGCGGCCGAGACAGCCAACCGGCTCGCGGTCGATTACCTTCACACCCGCAAGCAGTTCGGCCGGGCCATTGGTGAGAACCAGGCGCTGCGCCATCGGGTGGCCGAAATGCGCGTGGACCTCGAGATGGTCCGCAGCATGGCGATGGCGGCCGCCATCGCGGTCGACCTGCCCGAGGGCGACGAGGCGGGCCTCGACCTGCATCGCGCCAAGCTGTGCATCGGTCGCCATGCGCGCGAGGTGGCGCATGGCGCCATCCAGCTGCACGGGGGCATCGGCATGACCGAGGAATACGCCGTCGGCCACTGCCTGCGCCGCATCCACGTGATGGACCAGCTGTTCGGCGACAGTGGTGCCCACGCGGCACGGCTGGCGACGGCGCTGGCGGCGTGACGGGGTGCCGACAGGCGCTCCCGCAAGAGACGACGAGAGATGACGAGAGACAACGAGCAGGTAAGACGACGATGAACGAAGCCATGATCTATCTGGACGACCAGGGCCTGCCCCGGTCGCAGGTGCAACTGCGGGCCCGGCGTGCAGCCTCCGGCCTGGCCGAAGTGGGGGTGGCCGAGGGCGACTGCGTGGCGCTGCTGCTGCGCAACGATTTCGCCTTCTTCGAAGTGCAGCAGGCGGCGGCCGCCATCGGTGCCTACGCGGTCCCGCTGAACTGGCACGGCAAGGCCGAGGAGCTGCTCTACATCCTGGAGGACGCCCGTCCCAAGGTGCTGGTGGCCCATGCCGATCTGCTGGCGCCGCTGCGCGGCCGGCTGCCGGCCGGGCTCGACGTGCGCGTGGTGCCCACGCCGCCGCAGGTGCTGGCGCGCTACGGCATCGACGCCGCGCAGGCCCGGCCCGCGCCGGACGACGTGCTCTGGCCGCAGTGGTGCGAGCGCTCCGCGCCCTGGGATGCGCCGCCGCGGCCGAGCCGGGCCACCATGATCTACACCTCGGGCACGACCGGGCATCCCAAGGGCGTGCGGCGCCATCCCTCCACGCCTGAACAGGCGCAGGCCTATCGGGAGATCATCGAGCGGGTGTACGGCCTCGTGCCCGGCGTGCGGGCGCTGATCACCGGGCCGCTGTACCACGCCTCGCCCAATGCCTACGGCCGCCAGGCCTTCGGCGCCGCCGAGGTGCTGGTCATGCAGTCCAAGTTCGACGCCGAGGAGACCCTGGCGCTGATCGCCAGGCACCGCATCACCCATGCGGTGATGGTGCCCACCATGTTCGTTCGCCTGCTCAAGCTGCCGGCGGAGGTGCGCGCGCGCTACGACGTGGGCTCGCTGCAGTGGGTCACGCACACCGGTGCACCGTGCCCGCGCGAAGTCAAGCAGGCCCTGATGGACTGGTGGGGTCCGGTGGTCTACGAGACCTACGGCGGCACCGAGGTGGGCACGGCCACGCTGTCCACGCCGCAGGACTGGCTGGCGCATCCCGGCTCGGTCGGCACGCCCACGCCAGGCACGCGCGTCGCCTTCTACGGCGAGGACGGCCGGCCGGTGCCCGAGGGCGAGATCGGCGAGATCTACATGCGCGTGTCCGCCTATCCCGACTTCACGTACCTCAACAACGACGCCAAGCGCCGCAGCGTCGAGCGCGACGGCCTGATCAGCGTGGGCGACGTCGGCTACCTCAAGGATGGCCGGCTGTACCTGTGCGACCGACGTTCGGACATGGTGATCTTCGGCGGCACCAACGTGTATCCCGCCGAGATCGAGATGGTGCTGGCCCAGTGCCCGGGCGTGCGCGACTGCGCCGTCTTCGGCATTCCGGACGAGGACTTCGGCGAGTCGCTGGCGGCTGCCGTGGAGCGCGAGCCCGGCGCGCAGCTCACGGAGGTGGAGATCCGGCATTACCTGGAAGCCCGCCTGGCCCGCTACAAGGTGCCGCGGCGCATCGACTTTCATGCCGCCCTGCCGCGCGAGGACAGCGGCAAGATATTCAAGCGCCGGCTGCGCGATCCTTTCTGGCAGAACACGGGCCGGCAGATCTGATGGCCGCGTCGCCGAGCGACGAAGTCGCGGCCGCGCTGGGCGGCATGCTGGCGCGCCGCTCCGGTTCGTCCGGCGAGGTGCGCGGCCTGCAGCGGCTGACGGCCGGCGGGACCAAGGCCACCTGGTCCTTCGACTGGGCCGTGCCGGGTGCGCCGCCGCAGCCGCTGATCCTGCAGCAGACACCCCCACTCGGCGCCGCCGCCGGCCAGGTGCCCAAGCTGAGCGGCCCGCAGGAGGCGGCGCTGATGCAGGCCGCGCGTGCCGCCGGCACGCCCGCGCCCGTGGTGGAGGCGGTGCTCGCGCCCGAGGACGGCCTGGGCGAGGGCTACGTCACCCGCCGCGTGGCCGGCGAGACGTTGGGCCGTCGCATCCTGCGCGACGAGGCCTTCGCCGCCGCCCGCACCCGCATGGCGGGCCAGTGCGGTGAGATCCTCGCCACGATCCATCGCACGCCCACTGGCGGGCTGACCTTCCTGCAGGCCTTCACGCCGGCGCAGGAACTGGCGGCCTACCGCGCCCTGCTCGATGGCTGCGGCGTGCGCCATGCCGCGCTCGACCATGCCGTGGCCTGGATCGGCCGCCACCTGCCGCCGCCGGTGCCGCCGGCGCTGGTGCATGCCGACTTCCGCACCGGCAACCTCGTCGTCGGGCCGGAAGGCGTGCGCTGTGTGCTGGACTGGGAGATCGCCCGCATCGGCGATCCCATGCAGGACCTGGGCGTGCTGTGCATGCGCACTTGGCGATTCGGCGGCCCGGGGGAGGTGGGCGGCTTCGGCGCGCGCGAGGCGCTCTATGCCGCCTACGAGTCGGCTTCCGGGCAGGCCGTCGACCCACGGCGGGTGCGCTTCTGGGAGGCCTTCGCCAATCTCAAGTGGGCCATCGCCTGCGCCCGTCGCGGCAGCCAGAAGCGGCCCGACGGCCGCCCCGCCAGCCTGGAACTGGCCGCCATCGGCCGCCGCATGGAGGAGCCGCTGTGGGACTTTCTCTACCTGGTCGCGCCACTGAAGTCGGCACTGGGGATGGTGCAGTGAGTGCTCCCGCAGCAGGCGGGGCCGAAGGCCGCCCCGTGCCCGCACGGGTGCCGCCGGCCGAGGTGCTGCTGGACGCCGCAGCCGCCTACCTCGACGTGGAACTGCGTCCTTTGCTGGACGGCTATCACGCGTTCCAGCTGCGGGTGTGCGTCAACGTGCTGCGGCTGGTGGCCCGTGAGTTGCGCCTGGGTCCCGCGGCCGATGCCCGGGCGCGCGCCAGCCTGGCCGCGCTGCTCGGCGCGGAGCCGGGCGCAGAGGCGCAGGCGGACGCCCCGGCACCGGACGAGGCCCTGCGCGCCGCGATCGCCTCCGGCCGGTTGCCGCTCGATTCGCCAGCGCTGCTGGCGCATCTTCGCGATGGGCTGCGGGACGCGCTTGCCATCAACAACCCCCGTTGGGTGGAACCGGGCGGCGACAGCCGCGGCTAGCCGGTCGAGCGGTGCATGCGGTGCCCGCCAAGGTGCACCGGGCCACCTTCGCGTTATTCCCGAGCGCAACGTGTCGGCGTCCTGTTAATGTAGATGGTTCAACCAATCAAAGAGAGACACCATGGAATTCTCCCGGCGACAGGTGCTGGCGGCCGGCCTGGCCACCCTGGGCGGCGCCACCACCACGGCGGCCCGCGCGCAGGGCTATCCCAACAACGTCATCCGCTTCATCATTCCGACGCCGCCGGGTGGCGGCCACGACATCATGATGCGGCTGGTCGGCCAGAAGCTCACCGAGCGGCTGGGGCAGCCGGTGATCGTGGAGTCCAAGCCGGGCGCCACCGGTGCCATCGCCGCCCAGACCGTGGCCCGGGCCGCCCCCGACGGCTACACGCTGCTGCTGGCCTACAGCGCCTTCCTCAGCAACCTGCTGCTGATGTCCAAGCCGGGTTACCGGCAGGAGGACTTCAGCACCGTGGGCATGCTCGCGCTCACGCCCATCGCCCTGGGCATCAGCGAGAACCTGGCGGCCTCCACGCTGCGGCAGTACGTGGCGCTGGCCAAGACCCGGCCGGGGCAGATCGCCTATGGCTCCTACGGCCAGGGCTCGGGCGGGCATTTCGTCGGCGAGCTGTTCAACGTGGCTGCGGGCATCGAGACCATCCACGTGCCCTACAAGGGCGAGGCGCCCGCGCTGCAGGACGTGATCGGCGGCCAGGTGCAGGCCGTGTGCGCCTCCATCGGGGGCACCAAGCGCTACCCGGGCCGCATCCGCACGCTGGCCGTGGCCTCGGCCGAGCGCTCGCCCAGCTATCCCGACGTGCCCACCTTCGCCGAACTCGGCTATCCCGGCGTGGACATGCCGGGCTGGGCGGCGCTGATGGCACCCGCCGGCACGCCCAAGGCCGTGGTGGACCTGCTCACGAAGGAGGTCAACGAGATCGTGCTGCTGCCCGACGTCAAGGCCAAGATTGCCGAGCTGGGCTTCGACTCGGTCGGCTGGGCGCCGGATCGTACGCACGCCTTCTTCAAGGAGCAGCTGGCGAGTTCGGAGAAGCTGGTGCGCTCGGGGCGCGTCAAGCTCTGAGAAGAGTGATGCCGGGGCTCCCGGGGGCCTGGAGCCACGGCGCCTGCGGGCGCCGCAGACCTCACCAACTGGGCCGCACCGTGCCGTCGCCGAAGGGTTCGTCCCGTCGGCGCGCGGCGGCCTTGAAGCCCATCGCCGCCACGTCGGCATCGAACTCCCGCTTGGCCCGGCTCAGGTGCGCACGGCTGTCCATCTCGGCGGCCAGGCGGGCGATGGTGCCGGCGCCCGCGAGTTCCAGCGCGATGTTGACGATGCGCTTGTTGGTTGCCAGCAGTTCTGCATCGATGGTGGCGAGGCGGCGGGCCAGGGTCATCACCTCTTCCTCCAGCGATTCGGCCGGTGCGCTGGCCACGGCCAGGCCGATTCGCGCCGCATCGGCGCCGCTGACCACGTCGCCGCTCAGCAGCAGCCGCTTGGCCCATTGCGGTCCCACGTTGTAGAACCACATGTGGTTGGGCGGCGAGCCCATGGCGCGCGTGGCCGGGAAGCCGATACGCGCGTCGTCCGCGGCGATCACCATGTCGCAGTACAGCGCCAGGTCGGTGCCACCGGCCACGCAATGGCCATGCACCTTGGCGATCACCGGCTTGTGCAGCGTGAAGGGCGTGCGCAGCAGTTCCTGGAAGCGCTCGAGCTTCCAGGCATCGTCATCGAAGGAGCCGCTGCCGCTGCGGTAGATGTCTGCGCCGCCCTCGCCGGCGGATTCGCTGGCATAGCGCGCGTAGGCCGACTGCATGTCGTAGCCGGCGCAGAAGTCGGGCCCTGCGCCTTCGAGCACGATGACGTGCACCGCCCGCAGGTCGTCGGCCTCGAGCAGCGCGGCCCGCAGCTCGACCAGCATGTCCCACGACAGGGCGTTGCGGCGTGCCGGATGGTCGAGGGTGACGCGTGCGACCCCGGCGTCGACCGTCAGGCCGACGAAGCGCGCTTCGGTTCGCCACTTGCCCATCAGGCCACCTGCACCCGGCGCTCGGCCGCAACGCTCGGCATCGGCTGTCCGCCCTGCATGGGCGCTGCCGCCTTCGCCACCTGCTGCGTCTGGTCGGCAATGTGATTGGCCGTGAGATAGGCGAAGGCCATGTTGGGCCCGTGCGTGATGCCGGCGGCCGGGTAGTTGCCGCCCATCACGCTGGCGCGGTCGTTGCCGGCGGCATAGAGACCGGGGATCGCGCTGCCGTCGCGGCGCAGCACTTCGCCGGTGACGGCGGTACTCAGGCCGTCGAAGGTGCCCAGGTCGCCCATCAGCAGCTTGATGGCATAGAAGGGGCCCTGGGCGAGCGGCGCCACGCAGGGGTTGGGCCCATGATCGGGGTCGGCCAGGTAGCGGTTGAAGCTGGTGCTGCCGCGATGGAAGGCCGGGTCCTCGCCACGCACCGCGTGCTGGTTGTAGTCGGCCACGGTGCGGGCCAGACCTTCGGGATCGATGCCGGCGTTGCTGGCCAGCTCTTCCAGCGTGCGGCCGCGCAGGAGATAGCCATTGCGCAGCAGCGCGCCATGCGGAATCGGCGCCGGCTTGACGTAGCCCAGGCCGTACTTGCTGAGCGCGGCCTGGTCGCAGACCAGCCACATGGCCGTCTCGGGCATGTCCGCGCAGGCCCGGTGCAGGGCGGCGCCGACGTCGTGGTAGGAGTTGGATTCGTTGGTGAAGCGCCGGCCGTTGGCCAGCACGCCGATCACGCCGGGCTTGTAGCGGTCCAGCAGATGCGGGAACACGCCGGTCTGGCCGCCGCCGAAGTCCACGTGGGTGACGGGCATCCAGGCGGCGGGCTCCTCGAAGCGGATCTCCACCACGCCGCCGGCCGCTTCGGCCATGGCGCAGCCGTCGCCGGTGTTGCTCTGCGGCGTGGGCGACAGGTGGCGGTGGCCGCGCCGAAGGTGCGGATAGGCCTGTGCGATCCGGCGGGTGTCGTGCGGAAAGCCGCCGCAGGCAAGGATTACCCCATGCCGTGCCCGCAGCGTGCGCTCGGCCCCGTCCGGTCCGGCCACCACGCCGGCGACGCGGCCGTCCTCCACCAGCAGACGTTGTGCCGGCATGCCGGTCAGGATGGGAATGCCCAGGTCGAGCGCGGACTGGGCCAGCCGTGCCGCCAGTGCATTGCCGCTGGTGACCTGCACGGCGCGGCGGTAGAGCAGCAGCTCCTTGAGGTGGTTGGCCAGGCGCCGCGCCACGTAGAAGAAGGAGGCGAGCGACTTGGTGGCCCGGAAGAAGTGCTTCAGGTCGGCGTTGGACGAGTTGAACATCATCCCCATGAAGGTGATGCTGCGCAGCGGCGGCTTGAGCCGGGCCATGTCCTTGCCCAGGCCGCGGATGTCGTAGGGCTTGGCCAGGATCGAGCGGCCGACGTCGGCGCCACCCGGCGCGGTAGGGTGGTAGTCGGGGTAGAGCGTGGGCACGAACTGCATGGCCGTCTCGCGCTCCAGGAAGTCCACCATGCGCGGGCCGTTCTCGATGAAGGCGTTCACGGCGGCTGCGTCGTAGAACCGGCCGGTCTCGGCCTGCATGAAGGTGCGTACCTGCTCGGCGGTGTCGGCCGGGTTCTGCCGCAGGCCGTGGTGGGTCAGCGGAATCCACAGCACGCCGCCCGACAGTGCCGTGGTGCCGCCGAAGACGGGCTCCTTTTCGAGTACCACCACATCCAGCCCGCGTTTGCGGGCCGTGATCGCGGCGGTCAGGCCGGCCGCGCCGGAGCCGACGACCACCAGGTCGTGCTCCGCCGCTTCTGGGGCGAGCGCGTTCATTCCGCCTTGATGTTGAACTGGGTGACGATCTCGCGCAGCTGATCGGACTCGGTCTTCATCATCTGGGCGAATTCGGCCGGGCTGGTGGTGCGGGCCACGGCACCGGTGGCCAGCAGCCGGGTCTTGAGCCCGTCGTCGGCCATGACCTTGCGGAAGGCGGCGTTGAGCCGTTCCACCACGGCGTCGGGCGCTCCTGCCGGTGCCATGACGCCGAACCAGGCCTGGGCCTCGTAGCCGGGCACGGCGCGGTTCAGGGGCGGGGTGCCCGGTACCACGCTGGAGGGTTCCCGGGTGCCGACGCCCAGCAGCTTCAGATTGCCCTGCTGCACCTGGCCCAGCATGGCGGAGGAGGGCGTGGTCACCAGCATCTGCACCTCGCCCGTGCGCGCCGCCATGGTGGAGGCCGCCTCGCCCTTGTAGGGAATGTGTTCGGCCTCGATGCCCGACAGCTGGACGAGGCGGGCCGTGGAGAGATGGCCGTAGGAGGCCGTGCCGGCCGAGGCGTACATGACGCCCTTGGGCTGCTTGCGCGCCCATTCGAAGAAGGACTTGGCGTCGTCCGCAGGCACGGCCTTGTTGACCACCAGCACCATGGGCACCACCGAGGTCAGCGTCACGGGCCGCAAGTCTTTGAAGGCGTCGTAGCCGGCCTTGTCGTTGAGCAGCGGCGTGGTCAGCACACCGTTGTTGGGATAGAGCAGGGTGTAGCCGTCGGGCCGTGCGCGCGCCACCAACTGGGCGGCGATGGCGCCCGAGGCGCCCGGGCGGTTGTCCACCACGATGGGCTGGCCCAGTTCCTTGCCCAGCGCCTCCTGGAACATGCGCACCTGGCCGTCGCTGGTGCCGCCGGCCGCATAGGGCACGACGATGGTGATGGGCCGAGTCGGATACGCCTCCTGGGCGGCGGCAAGTGCCGGCGCCGCGGCGGCGAGGGCCAGGCAGAGGATTCGGGCGGCGGTCGGGCGGTGCATGGGCTGTCTCTCGGTGTTGGTGTGAAATCAATGGTTGGGCCAATAAGATTGTGATCCGTCACCCGGCGGCTGTCCAACTAGGGCTTGACCGGAGGCAGTCCCGACTGTGGCCCGCGTCCGGCCGCCGCTCCGGTCAGGCGGCCGTCGGCCGGCAGCGGTACATGTTGCCGATCACCATGGTGTGCACCGTCTCGCCGCGCTGGTTCTTGACGATGCGTTCGCAGGTCACGATGCCCTTCGTGCCGCTGCTGGTGAGCTTCTTCTCCACCGGCGTGATCAGCGCATGGATGGTGTCGCCCGCCTTCACCGGCAGGTGCATGCGCCACTGGTCCAGGCCCGTCATGGCGATGATGGTGCCGTCGTTGATGCCGGTGAGGCACTGCAGGCCGCCCACGATGGCCAGCACCAGCGGCCCGTGCGCGATGGGCTCGCCATAGGACTGGGTCTTGCAGAACTCGTGGTCGATGTGCGGCGCGTTGTGGTCGCCCGACAGGCAGGCGAAGTTGACGATGTCGGTCAGCGTGACCGTGCGCCGCGAGGTGACGATGGTCTGGCCGATCTCGAAATCCTCGAAATACATCCCGCGCGGGGTGCGCTCGTAGGTGTAGGACATGGTGGTGGCCGCACGGCTGCAGGCCATGCGTTTGTCAATGGTAGAGCCATTCTATGTCCGGGACACACGCGCACGCAACGCGGCCGCACCGGGCAGGCGGCCGGGAGCATCCGCCTTCGCCGACGGCGAGGCGGGAAAGACAGGAGAAAGGAAGCGGGCGCGACCCCGCGGCGCTCAGCGCTTCTTCGCCGGCGCGCGGCTGCGGGGCGGGGGCGCCGACGCGGCGTCATCGGTCGCCAGGTGCGAGAGGTAGCCCTTCTGCAGGCGCTTGAGGCTGGCCTCCATCTCGGCCACGGCGGCGTCGGCGTCGCGCGCCTCCATGTGCTTGAGGAAGCGCTTGCGCGAGGGCAGCACAAAGGCGTTCTCGTACTCGCCCAGGGTCTGGATGAAACGGCTGAGCACGGCCATCAGGCTGTCCATCATCAGCACCATGAGCGGGTTGCCGGTCATGCGCGCCAGGATGCGGTGGAAGTCCAGGTGCATCTCGGCGCGGCGCTGGAAGTCGCCGTCCTTCGTGGCCTGGGCGGCGGCCTCGACGTTGTTGCGCAGCGCCTCCAGGTCCGCGGGCGTGGCGCGGCTGCAGGCCTCGCGCACGATCACCGATTCGAGCCAGATGCGCGCCTCGGTCAGGTGTGCGGGCGTGATGGTGCCGATGTGGTACAGGTCCATCAGGCTGGTGGTGATGGCCAGGCCCGAGCCTTCGCTGATGAAGGCACCGCCGCTGGCGCCTTTCTGCAGCCGCACCAGGCCGCCGTGTTCCAGCGAGCGCAGCGCCTCGCGCAGCGTGTTGCGCGACACGCCGAACTGCACCGCCAGGGCCCGTTCGGCCGGCAGGCGGCTGCCCACCTTCAGCCGGCCCTCGGCCAGTTCGGTGCGGATCTGGTCGGCGATCTCCTCGAAGGCGCGGGCCGAGCGCACGGCCTGGAAGCGCACGGCCGGCGCCGCCGGGTCGGGCTGCGGCGCGGCGGAGAGAGCGGAGGGAGCGGAGGGAGACGAAGTCTTGGTTGCCATGGGTCTGGAGAGCTGGGGCGTCAAGCGGCCCGCCGGGCAGCGGCGCGCTTGGTCGCAGCCTTCTTGCTTTCGCTTTCGAGGTAGTCGCTGATGAGCTTGAGATGCGCCGTCATGGCCGCCGCCGCGGCCGTGGCATCTCGGGCGCGCAGGTGTGTGAGTACCTTGCGGCGCACCTGCATGAAGTCCTTGCGTGGACGCGGGTCCACCTGAGCCAACAGGCCACGAATGATCTCCGACAGCGCATCGACCATGGCCGTGAACACCTCGTTGTGCGTGGCCTCGGCGATGAGCTGGTAGAAGCGGATCACCGAATGGGTGTTGCGCGAGCCGTGACCTTGCCGGAACAGGTCGGTGTGGTAGTCGATGTCGGCCTCGATGGCGTCGATCTCCTCTTCGGTCGCCCGCTCGCAGGCCAGGCGGATGGCCACGGCCATCAGCTCGATCCGTGCCTCGGTGACGTGGGCGATCGACGCCTGCTGCAGCGACACCATGTCGCGCACCGACTGGGTCAGGCTGGTCGGCTTGCCGTTGCGGATGAAGAAGCCGCCGTTAAGGCCGGTGAGGGCCTCCACCACGCCCGCCGACTCCAGGCTGCGCAGCGCTTCGCGCACGGCGCTTCGGCTGACGTCGAACTGCTCTGCCAGGTCCTTCTCGGCGGGCAACCGGTCGCCGGGGCGCAGCTCGCCGCGGGCCAGCTGTTCGCGGATCTGACTGGCGACCGCCTCGAAGGTGCGGCGCGTGCGCACCGGCTGGAACAGCGGCGTGACGGCCGGTTCTGCGAGGGCGGCTGTGGCGCCGGGGCCGGCCTTGGCGCGCGGAATGGACGGGGAGATGCGCTTCGTCGGCATTGGATGAACCTCTTTGGGCAATCGTAATACAGCGACGATGCGTCCCCGGGCCCCGGCAGGACGCTCTGGCGATCGCGCTCAGGCGGCTGGCGGGAAGCCGCGGTACGGCGGTGGCCGCCGTGCCAGCATGGCCTCGATGGCCTCGCGCGGCTCGGGCGCGGCGAAGGCGGCGGCCTGGCTGCCCGCCTCCATGCTGAACAGGGTCTGCTGGTCCGCATCGAGCGAGGCATTGAGCGCGGCCTTGGTCAGGGCCAGGGCCGTGGGCGCGGCCTGGGTGAGGCTGCGCGCGATGGCGGCGGCACGTGCCTCCAGCGCTTCGCTCGGATGCACCTCCATCGCGATGCCCAGGCGTTGCGCCTCGTGCCCGTCGATGTCGCGGGTCGAGAAGATCAGCTCCTTGGCCCGCTGCACGCCCACCGCGCGCGGCAGCAGGTACATCGCGCCCAGATCGGGCACCAGTCCCAGCCGCAGGTAGGCCATGCAGAAGCGCGCACGCTCGGACGCCAGCACGATGTCGGCCGTGAGGGCCAGCGCGAAACCTGCGCCCATGGCCGGGCCGTCCACGGCGGCGATGACCGGCCGCCCCAGGTTCAGCATGTCCTGGACGAATCGCAGCCCGCCGCGGATGCGCTGCTGCCAATAAGCCGGCCCGGAATCCATTTGCGCCTTGAGTAGATGCAAGTTGCCGCCGGCACAGAAGGTGCCGGGCGTGGCGGTGAGCACCAGCACGCGGATGCCGGGGTCGTCGCGGGCCTGCTCCAGCACGGTCATCAGGTCGGCGCGCAGATCGGCGTCGAAGGGGTTGTGGATGGCGGGACGGGACAGGCGCACCCAGCCGACCTGGTCCCGGACCTCGAACTGCAAGGTGTCCATGGCGGCGCCTTTCAGCTGGGCGTGAACATGGGCACCAGCGTGCCGTCTTCGGCAGGCTTGAAGCGCACCTGCACGTGCTGGCCGATGTGCAGCGAATCGAGGTCGCAATCCACGATGTTGGTCAGCATGGTGATGCCCTCCTCCAGCGTCACATAGGCGATGGCATAGGCCACTGGACCTGCGCGGCGCGTCACGCTGACGCTGTAGATCGTGCCCTTGCCCGACAGGCTGCGCCACTCGGTGTCGCCCTGGCAGAAGGGGCAGACCGGCCGCGGGTACCAGTGGGGCTTGTGGCAGCTTGTGCACTGGCGCGTCAGCAGCAGGTGATCGGCCGTGCCGGCCCAGAAGCGCTCGGTGGCGGCATCGTGCGGCAGTGTGGTGAGGGGGCGTTCGATGTACGGGGTCGCCATGATGTCATTCCCTTTCCATGATGAGCGTGGCGCTGCCGTGGCGCGAGCCGAGCAGGCCGCCCGTGCCCTGCGCCAGCGCCAGCCGGCAGTCGGGCACCTGCACCTTGGGATGGGCCTCGCCGCGCAGTTGGCGCACCGCCTCGATCACCTTGGTGATGCCGCCCCGGTTGGCCGGGTGGTTGTTGCACAGGCCACCGCCGTCGGTGTTGAAGGGCAGCCTGCCCACACCGGAGATCAGATTGCCGTCGGCCACGAAGCGGCCGCCCTGGCCCTTGGGGCAGAAGCCCAGGTCCTCCAGCTGCATCAGCACCGTGATGGTGAAGCTGTCGTAGATCGAGGCGTACTGGATGTCGGCCGGCTTCACGCCGGCCTCGGCAAAAGCGGCCGGGCCGGACACGGCAGCGCCTGACCAGGTGAGGTCCACCGCGCCGCCCAGCTGGCCCTTAATGGTTTCGCCGGCACCCAGCACCCGCACCACCGGCCGCTTCAGGCGGCGTGCGATCTCGGGCCGCACTACCACCAGGGCGCCGCCGCCGTCGCTCACCACGCAGCAGTCGAGCTTGTGCAGCGGGTCGGCGATCAGCGGCGAGGCCAGCACCTCCTCTACCGTCACGGTCTCCCGCAGCATCGCATGCGGGTTGTGCTGGGCATGCTGCGAGGCGGCCACCTTGATCCAGGCCAGCTGTTCGCTGGTCGTGCCGTACTCGTGCATGTGGCGCGCGGCGGCCAGGGCGTACATGTTGACCGTGACCGGCGAATACGGCATCTCCCACGCCGCATCGGGCGTGGCGGCCGTCACCAGCCGGGCACCGACGCCGACACCGCTGCCGCCCTCGGTACGCGGCCGCCCGGCCAGGGTGATCAACGCCACGTCGCACTTGCCGGCGGCGATGGCCTGGGCGGCATGCGACACATGGATGAGGTAGGCCGAGCCGCCGGTGTCCGTGGTGTCGAGATGGCGCAGGCGGGTCAGGCCGAGGTAGTCGGCCATGCTGTTGGCGCCCAGCCCGGGCGCGTCCCCGGCGCAGAAGTAGCCGTCCACGTCCTGAAGCGTCAGACCGGCATCGGCCAGGGCACCCCTGGCGCATTCGGCATGCAGCTGGGCCACGGTCTTGTCCGGCGCCTTGCGCGTCGGATGCTCGAAGGCCCCTGCGATGCAGGCCTTGCCCTTGATGGTCATCGGCGTTTCTCCTGTGAACCTTGAAAGATGGTCGCCGCCATAATATTGGTTCAACCAAAAGTGGGCGAGACACGGACGCGACAGATGCGCGGGGCGGCCACCGGATCGACCGTTGACGTCCGAATCGGCCACCATCTAACATTGGTTCAACCAAACAAAATGGAGCAGCGACTCATGAACCCTCTCGTCACTCTGCAGGACCGCACGGTCGTCGTCACCGGTGCCGGCCAGGGCATCGGCAAGGCGCTGACCGAGCTGATCGTTCAGCTCGATGGCCGCGTGGTGGCGGTGGACATGAACGGCGACGGCCTGCGCTCCGCCATGGCCGAGCTGCCCGCCGACCGGGTGATGACGGTGGTCGGCAGCGTGACCGACGCTGCGCTGGCCAGCCGCGCCGTGGACGAGGCGGTGGAGCGCTTCGGCGCGCTGCACGGCCTGGTCAACAACGCCGGCATCACGCGCCCGGCCATGATCGAGAAGATGACCGACCAGCAATGGAAAGACGTGATCGACGTGCACCTCACCGGCAGCTTCTACTGGCTGCAGGCCGTGGGCCGGCACATGGTGGCGCGGTCGCGAGGCGGCGATACCCGCGGCGGATCGATCATCAACATCTCATCCGACGCTGGCCGCAAGGGCTCCATCGGCCAGATCAACTACGCGGCCGCCAAGGCCGGCCTGCTGGGCATGACGATGACCGCCGCCCGCGAATGGGGCCGCTACAACATCCGTACCAACTCCATCTGCTTCGGCGTGGTGGAAACGCCCATGACCGAAGTGGTGCGCGGCGAGAAGTTCAAGGACGGCATGCTGGCGCAGATTCCCCTGGGCCGCTGGTCCACCGCCGAGGAGGCAGTGCGCATGCTGGCCTTCCTGCTGTCCGATGCAGGCAGCTACATGACCGGCCAGCACATCGGCGTCAACGGCGGCTTCCACATCAGCCTATGAGCGGCATGGACGTCGCGCGGCTCGCCGCCTGTCTGCGCGTGCACCTGGGTCCCTTCGAAGGTCCGCTGGCCGTGCGCGCCGTAGAGGGCGGGCAGTCCAATCCCACTTTCCTCGTCGATGCGGGCGCAGCGCGCTATGTGCTGCGCCGCAAGCCGACGGGCTCGCTGCTGCCCTCCGCCCATGCCGTCGAGCGCGAATACCGCGTCATGCAGGCGCTGGAGGGCTCGGCGGTGCCGGTGCCGCGCGTCCGGCTGCTTTGCGAGGACGCCGAGGTCATCGGCAGTGCCTTCTACCTGATGGACTTCGTCGAGGGCCGCATCCTCACCGACCAGACGCTGCCGGGCATGGCGCCGTCCAAGCGCCGAGCGCATTACGACGCGCTGAACCGCACGATCGCGGCACTGCACGGCATCGCGCCCGAATCCGTGGGCTTGGGCGACTACGGCCGCGGCACGCAATATGTGCAGCGGCAGATCGCGCGCTGGACGCGCCAGTACCGCAGTGCCCAGACGCAGCGCATCGAGGCCATGGAGTCGCTCATCGAGTGGCTGCCCGTGCGGGTGCCGCCACAGGCGGGTACGGGCCTCGTCCATGGCGACTTCCGGCTGGACAACGTGATCTTTCATCCGTCCGAGCCGCGCATCGTCGCTGTGCTGGACTGGGAGCTGTCGACACTGGGCGACCCGTTGGCGGACTTTGCCTACCACTGCCTCAACTGGCGCATCGGCCTGGGCGTCCATCGCACGCTGGCGGGATTGGACGATGCGCAGTTGCGCGCCCTGGGCATCCCGACCGAGGCCGAGCATCTGGTCGCGTACTGCGCCCGCACGGGTCT
This sequence comes from Pseudacidovorax sp. 1753, assembly GCF_040544975.1. NCBI lineage: Bacteria > Pseudomonadati > Pseudomonadota > Betaproteobacteria > Burkholderiales > Comamonadaceae > Pseudacidovorax > Pseudacidovorax sp. 1753. The sequence goes on from NZ_JBEPKY010000005.1 coordinate 221,056, forward strand.
GGGGACAGACGAGGCCATCGCGCACTGGCCCTTCTACCTCGCCTTCAACCTGTTCCGGCTGGCGGCCATCCAGCAGGGCATCGCGCGGCGCGCGCTGGACGGCAATGCCGCGAACCGCCGGGCGGCCGACGTGGCGGCCCGGGTCGAGGCCACCGCTGCAGAGGGCTGGCGCGTCGCCGCCGCCGTGCCGGGCCGCGCGTCGCTGCTCACTCGCGGCTTCTGACGCCACCCCTTCCCAGCCCCCAAGGAAATCATGGACTTCACTCTCTCGCCCCGCGCCGAGGCCCTGCAGCGGCAATTGCTGGCCTTCATGGAGCAGCATGTCTATCCTGCCGAAGACCGCTTTGCCGCCGAGCTGGAGGCTGGCGGCCGCTGGCACGAGCCACCCGTGATGGAGGCGCTCAAGGCGCTGGCGAAGCAGGCCGGCCTCTGGAACCTCTGCCTGCCCGACGATGGCCGCGGCGGCGGCCTCAGCAACCTCGACTACGCGCCCCTGGCCGAGATCATGGGCCGTTCGCCCATCGCCTCCGAGGTGTTCAACTGCTCGCCGCCCGACAGCGGAAACATGGAGATCCTGGCCCGCTACGCCTCGCAGGCACAGAAGAAGCGCTGGCTCGAGCCACTGATGGAGGGCCGCATCCGCTCCTGCTTCTCGATGACCGAACCGGGCGTGGCCTCGTCCGACGCCACCAACATCGAGGCGCAGATCGTGCGCGATGGCGACGAGTACGTGATCAACGGCCGCAAGTGGTGGACCTCCGGCATCGCCGATCCCCGCTGCGCCTTCATCGTCTTCATGGGCAAGAGCAACCCGACGAATCCGGACAAGTACCGCCAGCAGTCGATGGTGCTGATCCCGCGCGATGCGCCCGGCATCACGGTGCTGCGCAACATCACCGTCTTCGGCTACGACGACGCGCCGCATGGGCATTCCGAGGTGCTCTACGAGAACGTGCGGGTGCCGCTCGACCACATCCTGCTGGGCGAGGATCGCGGCTTCGAGCTGGCGCAGGGCCGGCTGGGTCCGGGCCGCATCCACCACTGCATGCGCCTTATCGGCCGCGCAGAGCGCTGCCTCGACCTCATGTGCGAGCGCGTGGGCCAGCGCGTGGCCTTCGGCAGGCCGCTGGCGCGGCAGACGGTGACGCTGGAGCGTATCGCCGAGTCGCGGGTGGCCATCGACCAGGTGCGGCTGCTCACGCTGCACGCGGCCTGGAAGATGGACACGCAGGGCATCAAGCATGCGCGCAAGGAGATCGCGATGATCAAGGTCGCCGCGCCGGCGATGGCCTGCAAGGTCATCGACTGGGCCATCCAGGCCCACGGCGCGGCTGGTGTCTCCGGCGACTTCATGCTCGCAAAGTCCTACGCCCAGGCCCGCGGGCTGCGCATCGCCGATGGTCCGGACGAGGTGCACCGCAACCAGATCGGCCGGCTGGAACTGGCCCGCTTCCAGCCCGCTCCGCACTGATCTCGACAAGCCAGGAGTCCCCATGTATATGCCACCCGACACCCTTCTGCGCATCGACGCCCGGGACGAGTACACCCACACGTCCGAGGCCGCAGGCAACTACAACGAGAGCATGTATTTCAATGCCTTCGACACGGCCATCGGCATCGGCGCCTGGTTCCGTCTGGGCAACCGGCCCAACGAGGGCCATGCGGAAATGACCTGCTGCATCTACCTGCCCGACGGGCGGGTGGCCTTCATGTTCGGGCGGCCGGCCATCGACAACAACGACGCCATGGATGCCGGTGGCATGCGTTTCGAGGTGATCGAGCCCTTTCGCCACCTGCGCTGCAGCTACGAGGGCGAGCTACTCATCATGGACGATCCCCTGGCAATGGCCGATCCGAGCCGTGCCTTCAAGACCTATCCGAAGAGGCCCGGGGCCTTCGTGCTGGACTTCGAGGGCATCTCGCCCATGCATGGCGGCGAGATCGTCACCCTCGACGGCCGGCCGATCGACGTCGATCCGGAGCTGTCGGTCTACCGCGGCCACACCGAGCAGAACCTCGCTGCCACCGGCCACATCACGGTGGACGGGCAGCGCCACGACATCGTGCGCGGCACCGGCTACCGCGACAAGTCCTGGGGCCCCCGGCACTGGCACAGCTTCTTTTGGTACAAGTGGATCCCGGTCACCTTCGACCGTGACTTCGGCGTGTTGCTGTCGATCAAGGGCCGGCCCGAGGGCGGGCCGAACCGCATCAGCGGCAATGTGCTGCGCGGCGGCGTCTACGAGCCTGTGATCGACGGCCACATCGAGGCGGAGTACGACCAGGCCTGGTATCCGCGCGCGGTGACTGCCACCGTCACCACCGCCCAGGGCGTCTACGTGCTCCGGGGCAGGGTTCTGCGTACCGTGCCGCTGCGCCACAAGCGCCGCGGCAGCAGCGACTGGCGCAGCTACACCCGGATCACCGAAAGCCTGACCGAGTGGCGCTGTGGCGACCGCACGGTGCTGGGCATGACCGAGTTCTGCGACCTGATGGAGGACGGCGTCCCCGCGTCCGAGGCTGGCCGCGCTGCGGCGCCCGCGGCAAGGCCGGAGGTCGCCCGGTGAGCGATGGCCACGGCCTGCATGTGGGCCGCCAGGCCGCCGTCGCCGTGCTCACCCTCGACCGTCCCGGCAGCCGCAACGCGCTCAGCCCGGCCCTGGCCGAGGCGCTCACCGCCGCGCTGCACGACGCGCGGCAGGACGATGCGGTGCGTGCCGTCGTACTGGCTGGCGCGGGCGGCGACTTCTGCGCCGGGGGCGACCTCAAGGCGATGGCCGATTCTGGCCCTCGCACGGCAGAGCAGCGCCTGGCCGGCATGCAGCGCTACCGCACGCTGACCGAGAGCCTTCTCGGCCTGGACAAGCCGCTCATCGCAGCGGTCGACGGCGTGGCCTTCGGCGCCGGGCTGAGCCTGGCTCTCACGGCCGACATCGTGCTCCTCAGTCGTCGCGCGCGGTTGGCCATGGCCTTCCACCGCGTGGGAATGGTGCCGGACCTGGGCGCCTGGTACACGCTCCCGCGCGTGGTCGGCCTGCAGAGGGCCAAGGAACTGATCTTCTCGGCCCGCGAGTTCGGCGCCGACGAGGCGCGACAGATGGGCCTGGCGCTCGAGGTGCTCGCGCCGCCGACGTTGCTGCCGCGCGCCCTGGCCATTGCACAGAGCTTCGCCGGTGCATCGCCGGTGGCCGTGCGCCTGAGCAAGCGGGCGCTGCAGGCCTCGCTGCAGAGCGGGCTCGGCGCCATGCTCGACCTGGAGGTGCTATCCAACCCCGTCGTCGCCGCGAGCGACTACGTGGCCGAGGCCACGCGCCGCTTTGCCCACAAGGAGCCGGCACAGTTCCAGTGGCCGACGCCCCCTTCCGCCAACGACGCCTGAATCGGCGCTTCTTCCATGATCGATTCCGACAAGACCCGTGCCTGGCACTCCGGCGATGTGCGCCAGCACTACACCACCAAGGACTGCATCCTCTACGCCCTCGGCCTGGGCGCGGGTGCCGATCCGCTCGATCCGCGGCAGCTGCGATTCGTCTATGAGAAGGAGCTGGCGGCGCTGCCCACCATGGCGGCCGTACTGGCCTCGCCGGGTTCGTGGATGCGCGAGCGCGCCGAACTGGGCATCGATTTCCTGAAGCTGGTGCACGGCGAGCAGGCTGTCACGCTGCATGCGCCCCTGCCCCCGTCGGCTGCGCTGGTCGGCCGCAGCCGCGTCACCCGCCTCGTCGACAAGGGGGAGGGCAAGGGCGCCGTGATGCATGTCGAGAAGGTGCTGACCGACGAGGCCACCGGCGAGCGGCTGGCCACCTGCGAGCAGGTGCTGTTCCTGCGCGGCAACGGGGGCTTTCCGCCCGGCGCAACCAGCGATGCGCCGGCACCTGCGCCGGCCGCCGTGCCCGATGCGGCGCCCGACCTCAGCGTCACGCTGGCGACGCTGCCCAATGCGGCCGTGCTCTACCGCCTCAGCGGCGACCTGAATCCGCTGCACATCGACCCGGGCGTGGCCACGCGCTCGGGCTTCCCGCGGCCCATCCTGCACGGCCTGGCCACCTGGGGCATGGCCGGCCTCGCTGCCGTGCAGCACTTCTGCGACGGCGATCCGGCGCGCCTCACGGGCCTGCGGGCGCGGCTGTCTTCACCCGTGTTTCCGGGCGAGACGCTGGCCTTCGACTTCTGGGACCTGGGCGCCGGGGAGCTTGCCCTGCGCGCCCGCGTACCGGCGCGCGAGGTCGTGGTGCTGAGCCATGGGCGCGTCACGCTCCGTTCATGAAAGGCCGCGCTTCAGGCGAGCTGGCGATGGCGGGTGTGACCCCCATCCTGCCCGCCATCATGCGTGCTTGGCGTGTCGAGGCCTTGAGCGAGGCCGGCACGATGCACCGGCGCGACATCCCGCTGCCGCAGGTGAAGGCCGGCGACTACCTGGTCCGGGTCGAGGCCGCTGGCCTGGCCTTCGGCGACACGTTGCTGGTGCGCGGCCGCTACCAGACCAAGCCTGCGCTGCCCTTCACGCCCGGGTCGGAGATCGTGGGCACCATCGTGGGGGGCGAGGGCCCGCTTCCGGTGGGCACGCGCCTCGCTTCCTCCTGCCAGCAGGGCGGCTTTGCCGACTACGCGCTCGCGCCGCAGGCCGCGGCGTGGCCCATCGGCGACACGATGCCGGCTGGCACGGCGCTGGCGCTGCGCAGCAACTTCCCCACCTCGCTCTATGCCCTGCGCCATGCGGGTCGCCTGCAGCCGGGCGAGACGCTTCTGGTGCATGCCGGCGCCGGTGGCGTGGGCAGCGCGGCGGTGAGCTTGGGCAAGTGCCTGGGGGCGCGCGTGATCGCCACCGCCGGCGGGGCGGCCAAGCTGCAGGCCTGCCGCGATGCGGGGGCCGACCTTGCGCTCGACGCCGCTGGCGATTGGCTGGCTGCCGTGCGCGCGCACGTGCCCGACGGTGTCGACGTGGTCTATGACCCGGTGGGCGGCGAGACCGGCGTGCAGAGCCTGCGCTGCCTGGCCCATGACGCACGCTACCTCGTGATCGGCTTTGCTGGCGGCAGCCTCACTGCGCTGCCCGCCAACCGGCTGCTGCTGCACAACGCCAGCGCCGTGGGCGTTCTGTGGGGCGAGGTGCGCAAGCGCGACCCGCAACTGGCGGCTGCGCTCACACGGGAGGTCTACGACCGGCATGCCGAAGGCCGCCTGCCGCTGCTGCCTGGACGCGGCTGGGATTTCGAGCAGGCGCCGCAGGCGCTGGCGGCGCTGGCCAGCCGGGCCAGCATCGGCAAGCTGTGGCTCACGCTGCAACATCGAGGAAACCTGCATGAATGAAGCCACCGGCGACCGGCCGCAACCGCGGGCCCTTGCGAAGGCGGCAGCGAAGGCACCGAAGGCCGCGAAGGTGCGCCGATGAGCCACACCGCGCCGCTCGTGCTGCGCGCAGACGCCGGCGGCGTCTGCACTCTGACGCTGAATCGCCCCGACAAGCGCAACGCCGTCAACCCGCCGCTGTTCGAAGCGCTGCGCGCCCACCTGGACGACCTGGTCGCGCACGGTGGGGAACTGGGTGTGGTCGTGCTGCGCGGCGCCGGGCCGTGCTTCTGCGCCGGTCATGACCTGGGCGAGATCGGCGCCATGGACCTGGCCTGGCTGCGCCACGAGTCGCGCACGCTGGAGATGTTCTCGCAACTGCCGCAGATCGTCATTGCGGCCGTCCATGGCGCCTGCGTCACCGGGGGGCTGGAGCTGGCGCTGGCGGCCGACTGGATCGTGGCAGCCGAGTCGGCGCGCTTCGCCGACACGCACGGCCGCTACGGCCTAGTGCCGATGTGGGGCATGAGCCAACGCCTGCCCCGGCGCGTGGGCACGGCCCGTGCGCTGGAGCTGATGGCCACCGCTCGCCGCGTCGACGGCCGCGAAGCCGAGCGCATCGGCCTGGCCAACACCTGCTTCGCCGACGTCGACTTCGAAGCCGGCGTGGCGGAACTGGCTCGTGCAGTCCTGGCCAACTCGCTCCACAGCAACGCGACCAACAAGCGGCTGGTCCACGACACCGACGGGTTCAGCCTGGCGCAGGGCATGGCGCACGAGCAGTTCCGCTCGCCGGGTTCGCGCAAGCGCCAGCCGCCGCCGGCGGCCTGAGCACCGGGCCGCCGGCTCCCCTGAGGCATCTGCCGGCCCGATGCTGCACAGGACGCGCTGGCGCCCCGGCTTCTCAGGGGACGAGCACCGCCTTCACGCACCGGCCTGCATGCTGGTCGGCCAACGCCTGGTCGATCTGCGCCAGCGGATAGGTCTGCACCAGGCGGTCGAAGGGCAGGCGGCCCGCCAGGTGCAGGCGCATCAGCTCCGGCAGGAAGGTCTCGATGTCGCTGTCGCCCTCGGTGATGCCCCGGAAAGTCAGGCCCGCGGCGATGGCCGGCACGATCTGTCCGGGCAGGGTGGCATCCATGCGCGGGGGAATGCCGAGAAAGCCGAAGCGTCCGCGCGGTGCGAGGGCCTGGATGCCGGCTTCCATCGTCTCGGCCCGGCCCGTGGTGTCGAGCACGCAGTCGGCGCCGGCCGGCAGGATGGCGCGCACGGCATCGGCCAGCGGCCGCGGGTCCGCGGGGTCGATCGCATGGGTGGCGCCCAGCGCCAGCGCGAGCGTGCGCCGGCTGGGCTGCGGTTCCGCGACGACGATGCTGCGGCAGCCCTGCACGACGCCGCCCATGACGGCGCTCAGGCCCACCGATCCGCCGCCCAGCACCACCAGGGATGAACCAGCCGGCGCCGCCAGCGAGCGCATGACGGCGCCCGCGCCGGTCTGCACGCCGCAGCCCAGCGCGCCCGAGATGGTCAGCGGCATGCCCACCAGCAGCGGCACGACGTTGCGCTCGTGAGCCAGCGCGTGGCTGGCGAAGGCGGACTGGCCGAAGAAGTGCCCGCCCACCGGCGCGCCCGCGCGGCGCAGCGTGACCGAGCCGTCGGCGCGTGTGCCGCCGAAGTTCAGGGGCCGCATGCGGTGGCAGTAGGCCGGTGCCGCGGTGCTGCACGAGGGGCAGTGGCCGCAGGACATGAAGGTCATCAGCACCGCGTCGCCGGGCCGCACCTTGGTGACGCGGGCGCCGACGCGCTCCACGATGCCGGCGCCCTCGTGGCCGAAGACCGCCGGCAGCTTGAGGCTGAGCAGGCCCTGGTGCCCCACCACATCGGTGTGGCACAGGCCGACGCCCGCAACGCGGACGACGACCTCGTCGTCGCGGGGATCGTCGAGGTCCAGCTCAGCCATCTCGAAAGCCTGGCCGGCCGTGGTGCTGAGGGCAGCGGTGATGCGCATCGCGGTGTCTCCTGGTGATGCGCTGCAGTGTTGCGGCCCGGGCCGCCGCGCTCAATGGCCGCGGTGGCCGGCGCTGCTGGCCGGGGCGGCCAGGCGGAATGAGGCCGGCGCGGACGGCGGCGGCGCTGCGCGTCCCTGGTGCTGGCGCCGGAACTCGCCCGGCGGCTCTCCCGTCCAGCGCTTGAAGGCCCGGTGGAAGGTGCTGACATCGGCAAAGCCCAGCCGCTCGCCGATTTCGGCCAGGCTCAGGTCGGTGCGGCTCACCCAGTCCAGCGCCTGTTCGCGGCGCATGGCGTCTTTCAGGTCGTGCCAGCTGCAGCCTTCCTCCTGCAGCCGCCGGCGCAGGGAGCGCGGGCTCAGGCCCAGCGTGCGCGCCACCGATTGCAGCGTGCCTGCAAAGCCGTCGCCGCCGTGCAGCTGCAGCTGACTGCACACCTGCTCGGCGGCAGCCGGCGGCGGGGCGCCCGCACGCATCAGCGGCGCAGGCAGGGCCGCCAGAAGGGGCTCCAGGCTCTGTGCCGAACGTGCCAGGGGCCGGTTCAGCCAGCCTGCGTCGAAGGCGATGCCGGTGCGGGCGCAGCCATACTGCGTGGGCACTTCGAAGAAGGGTTGCCGCTCGCGATAGCAGCTGTCCTGCGCGGGTGAGTGCATCCAGGCGCTGTGCACCGGGATCGGCCGGTCGACCAGCCAGCGCGCCAGTGCCAGCGTCCAGTAGACGGCGGCAGCATCCAGGGTCACGTCGGCGTCGGACGGCTGCGGCTGCATCTCGAGCCGTGCGAGGCCCTGCGTCACCCGCAGGCGCAGCGGAAAGCCGGGCGCGATCAGGCGATACAGCCGCAGCGCGAGTTGCAGCGCCTCGCCCAGCCGGGCGCAATGCAGCAGCTGGCGCGCCACGCTGGAGAAGCTGCCGAAGGGCACGGGCCGCACCCACAGGCCCACCAGCTCGTCGTCCATGCGCCGCGCCAGGTGCCGCAGGAGGGCGCCGAGGTCGGCCACCGGCACCGGCCATTGCGGGTCATCCTGGCGAGCGGGCGGCACCCGCATGTGTCGCAGCATCGCCTCGCGCGCAAAGCCGCGCCGCAACGCACCGCCCAGCAGCCGCAGGGTGCACCACAGGGGCACGGTGTAGGCCGCGCCCGCCTCATGGGTGGAGGCGGCACCGGCCACGTCGCGGAAGGACGGAAGGGGCTCGCCTGCATACGATGGTAGAACCATTTTGTCAGGTTAGCCGCAGCGTCCCCGCCTGCGGCCAGGGGTTTTCCATGGGCGCGTCGCGGTACGCGCCCGGATGCGGAGTCAGGCTGCCGCCATCGTGTAGCGCAGCGGCAGATGTTTGGGCCCCGACACCTGGTTGCTGGCGACCAGGGTCACCGGGCCGTCGATCCGCACGTCTTCGACGCGCGCCAGGAATTCGGTCAGGAAGGCCTTGAGCTCCATGCGTGCCAGATGCTGGCCCAGGCAGGCATGCACGCCGAAGCCGAAGGCCAGGTGCCGGTTGGGCGTGCGGTCGATGCGGAAGAGATGGCCATCGGGAAATACCTCCTCGTCGAAGCTGGCGGAGGGGTAGCACATCATCAGGTAGTCGCCCTTGCGGATCTGCCGGCCGCGCAGCACGTAGTCTTCCTGCGCCGTGCGCATGAAGTGGCGCACCGGCGAGGACCAGCGCAGGATCTCCTCAACCGCGCTGCCCAGCAACTGCGGCTCGCGGCGCAGGCGGGCGAGCTGCTCGGGATGCTGCAGCAGCGCGAGCAGCCCGCTGGCGAGGGAAGAGGCGGTGGTGTCGTGGCCGGCCGTGGCGACGATCAGGAAGTAGCCCAGCAGTTCCTGCGGGCCGAGTGGCCGGCCGTCGACCTGGGACTGCACCAGCAGCGTGGCCAGGTCGTCGCGCGGCTCGGCCCGCCGCTGCGCGATCAGTGTCTGGAAGTGCGTGGCGAATTCGCCGAAGGTCTGCTTCTTGGCGCGCTCCACCTCCGCGGAATCGCGCTGCTGCTGGTCCTCGCGCGGGGCGAGCAGCTGCTGGGTCAGGCGCAGCAGGTCGGGGTGGTGCTCTTCGGGCATGCCCAGCAGCGACATGATCACCCGCAGCGGATACCAGGGTGCGATGGACTGGGCGAAGTCGCACTGCCCGGTGCGGGCCATGAGGTCCATCATCTCGGTGGCGCGCGAACGCACCAGCGCGTCCAGCCGCTTGAGGTTGTGCGGCATGAACCAGGCCTGGGTCAGCCCGCGCATCGCGCGGTGTTCGGTGCCGTCCATGTTGACCAGGGAGCGCAGGTACTGGCCGGTGCCGTTGGTGTCCCTCATGCGCTGGGCGTATTCCTCGCGGTCGAGCAGGAACACCAGCGGGGCATTCAGGAAGCGGTCGTTCTGGCGCTCCACCTCGGTCACGTCCGCCAGCTTCGTCACGGCCCAGAAGGGCGGATAGCCCCCGGCCTGCGTGAGGTGCACCGGGTCTTCGGCGCGCAGCCGGGCGAAGACCGCGCGGGCGCGGGCCTCGTCGGCGAACAGACGGTGGCTGACGATCTCGTCGTCGAGTTCAGAGAGCAGCATGGGAAGTCTCCTTCTTTGGGGTGGGAAACGGCGTGGCCCGGCCAACCGGCCGCGCGGCGCGCCGCGGATGCGCCGCAGCCTCTCAGCTGGCGCGCTTCATCGAGATCGTCTGCGGCAGCGTGTATTCGCGCAGGCCTTCCTCGCCGTTCTCCACGCCCAGGCCGGACTGCTTGTGGCCGGCCATGGGCTTGTGGGGCGAGGCGGTCTGGATCTCGTTGATCCACACGGTGCCGGTCTGCAGGCGAGCCGCGATGGCGAGGGCCAGACGCTCGTCGCGGCACCACACCGAGCCGGCCAGGCCGTATTCGCTGGCGTTGGCGCGGGCCACGGCCTCGTCCACGTCGCGGAAGCGGATCAGCGCGCGCAGCGGGCCGAAGGCTTCTTCGTGCAGCACCGGCGAGTCGGCGGGCGGGTCGTCCAGCAGCGTGAGGGGAAAGAACAGGCCCGGTCCCGGCGGCAGCTCGCCGCCGGCCAAAAAGCGGTGGCCCCGGCGCCTGCAGTCCGCGAGCAGGGCGACCAGCCGCTCGTACTGCGGCCGGTTCTGCACCGGGCCGAAGTCCACACCTTCCTGGTCGCCCGGGCCCAGGCGCGCTGCCTTCGCCAGTGCGGTGAAGGCGGCGGCAAAGCGGTCGTAGATGGCGTCGTGCACGAACAGCCGCTTGGCCGCGATGCAGATCTGGCCGCTGTTGGCGAAGGCACCGTCGAAGAGCGCGCGGGCCGCGGCCTCGACGTCCACGTCCGGCATCACGATGGCGGCGTCGTTACCGCCCAGCTCCAGCGTGAGGCGCTTGAGGTTGGCCGAGGCGCTTTGCATCACGCGGCGGCCGGTGGCGGTGGAGCCCGTGAAGGACACCTTGTCGATGCCCGGATGGGCGGTCATCCACGGACCGAGCGCATCGTCGCCGCTCACCACGTTGAGCACGCCGGGCGGCAAAAGATGCTGCATCAGGGCGCCCAGGCGCAGCGTGGTGAGCGGCGTGAACGGCGAGGGCTTGAGGACCAGCGTGTTGCCCGCGAGCAGGGCGGGCGCGATCTTCCAGGCCGCCAGCACGATGGGATAGTTCCACGGCACGATGGCGCCGACCACGCCCACCGGCACGCGGCGTACCTCGACCAGGGCGGCCGGCGTGTCCTGCAGCACTTGCGGCGCCAGGCTCATGCGTGCGTATTCGCCATACCACCAGGCGGCCGCGGCGAGCTCGGAGCGGGCCTTGGGCAGCGGCCGGCCCTGCTCGCGGGTCAACAGCTGGGCCAGCGTTTCCTGGTGGGTGATGTGCAGCTGGGCCAGCGCGCCCAGCACCGCCTGGCGCTCGGCCCAGGGCCGCGCGGCCCAGCCGGGCTGCGCAGCGCGGGCTGCGGCCACGGCGTCGTCGAGTTGCGCGTGCGTGGCCACCGGCGCCTGCGCGAACACGTCCTCGGTGGCGGGATCGACCACGCCGCGCGTGGCGGCGGCGTGCACGGCGGCGCCGCCAATGGTCATGGGGAAGATGTCGTCGGCGAATGCGGAATGGGGGTTCATGGCGGTGTTCGCAGTGGGTCTAGAGTTCGATCACCAGTCGCGGCGTGCGCGACCGGGAGCAACAGGGCGTGAAGCAGTCGTTGCGGGCCCGGTCGGCCTCGGTCAGGTACTGGTCGCGGTGATCGGGCTCGCCCTCGACGACGCCTGTCACGCAGGCGCCGCACACGCCCTGCTCGCAGGAGAACATCACGTCGATGCCCGCCCGGGCGAGTGCATGCAGCGCTGTCTCGCCCGCCGGCACCAGCACGGTGATGCCGCGGTTGGCGACCACGATCTCGAAGGGCTGGTCGCCGGGCGACGCCTCGACGCTCGCCTGGAACACCTCCTGGTGCAGGTGAGAGGCCGGCCAGCCCGACTGCCTGGCGGTCTCCATCACATGGCCCAGGAAGCCAGCGGGGCCGCAGGCATACAGGTGGTCGTGCGGCCCGTGCTCGCCGAGGACCCGGGCCGCATCGAAGGCGGCCTCGGCGGGGCCGTCGTCGTGATGGAGGTGCACCGAGCCGGCGAAGGGCGCCTGCCGCAGCCGCTCGGCAAAAGCCGTGCGCGCCGCCGTCCGCGTGCAGTAGTGCAGGGCAAAAGGGCGGCCCTGCGCATGGAGCTGCTCGGCCATGGCGAGCAGGGGCGTGATGCCGATGCCGCCGCCGAGCAGCAGCACCCGCCCCGGGCTCTCCAGCAGCGGGAAGTGATTGCGCGGCGGCGAGACGCGCACCGTCCGGCCCACGGCCCAATCCTCGTGCACCGCGGCCGAGCCGCCGCGCGAGGCGGGCTCGCGCAGCACGCCGAGCAGGTAGCGGTGCCGTTCGGACGGCGCATTGCACAGCGAATACGCGCGCACCACGCCGGGGGCGCATTCCACCAGCAGATGGCTGCCGGGCGTGAAGGGCGGCAGCGGGGCGCCGACGGCGTCCACGAGGGCGAGCGAGACGGTGCCTTCGGCCTCGTCGCTGCGCGCCTGCAGACGCAGGGACAGGGTGAGAGCGGCCGCAGGGCCGTCGCCGGCCGGGCCGGGAAAAGGGGGGTGATCGGACATGGGACTGGCTCCGGCGGGCCGCAGGGCGCCCGCAGTGGGGCCGAACTCTAGGTTCGACCGCCGCTCGGCACCATGGCCGCAGCGGCCAGGGTGCTTGGCAATTCGGTCCCGTTTGCGCTCATGATGAAAAAAGGTTCGACCATTGATAGGATGATCGCCTTACCACGGTTCGGCCCCATCATGCCCAGCACCATCCGCGACTTCCGCATCGCCATCGACGACGACGTGATCGACGACCTGCGCGCCCGCCTGCGCCGCACCCGCTGGCCCGATCGCGAGGCGGTGGACGACTGGGGCCAGGGCGCGCCCCTGGCCTGGGTGCAGGCCCTGTGCGGCTACTGGGCCGAGCAATACGACTGGCGCGACCGCGAGGCCCGGTTGAACCGATTTCCCCAGCACCTGACGACGATCGACGGACTGGACATCCACTTCCTGCACGCGCGCTCGCCGCACCCGCAGGCCATGCCCTTGATCCTCACGCACGGATGGCCGGGTTCCATCGTCGAGTTCCAGAAGGTCATCGGGCCGCTCACCGATCCCGCCGCCCATGGCGGCGATGCGGCCGACGCTTTCCACGTGGTCTGTCCCTCGTTGCCGGGCTTCGGCTTCTCGGGCCGGCCCACGACCGTGGGCTGGGGTGTGGACCGCATCGCCGCCGCCTGGGCCGAGCTGATGGCACGCCTGGGCCATGGGCGCTATGCGGCGCAGGGCGGCGACTGGGGCTCGGCCATCACCACCGCGCTGGGTGCGCACGATCCGGCCCATTGCGCCGGCATCCACATCACCATGTCGATGGGCAGCCGGCCGCGGACAGCGGCAACGCCGACCGAGGCCGAGGTTCAAGCCTTGCAGCGCGCCAAGCTGTACCGCGACTGGGGCATGGGCTATGCGCGCCAGCAGTCCACTCGTCCGCAGACGCTGGGGTATGCGCTCGCGGACTCGCCCGCCGGGCAGGCCGCCTGGATCCTCGAGAAGTTTCAAGCCTGGACCGACTGCGGCGGGGCGCTCGAATCCGTGCTCGGCCGCGACGAACTGCTCGACAACGTGATGCTGTACTGGGTCACCAATACCGCCACCTCGTCGGCGCGCCTGTACTGGGAGAGCTTCGGCACCCGGCGCCGCGCGGCCCGCGTCGTGGAGGTGCCCACGGGCGTCTCGGTGTTCCCACAGGAGATCGTGCCGCCCGTCCGGGAGTGGATGGCCGACATGTACCCCTGCATCCGCTACTGGAACGTGCTGCCGCGTGGCGGGCATTTCCCGGCCTTCGAGCAGCCGGCGCTCTTCGTGGAGGAAGTGCGGGGCTTCTTCCGGCTGCTGCGGTGAAAAGGCACGCACCGAGCGCCGTTGACACCCATGCGACGCGCCGGTTCGGCGCGGCTCTCGACAGCATGGCAGGCCGGAGCGATAATGGTTGAACCAAAATAGACAAAGAAACCTACGACCGGGATGCTTCCATGAAGACACGCGTCACCGCAGCCCTGGGCATCCGGCTGCCGATCATCCAGGGTGGCATGCAGTGGGTCGGAACGGCCGAGATGGCCTCGGCTGTCAGCAACGCCGGCGGCCTGGGCACGCTCAGCGCCCTGACCCAGGCCACGCCTGAAGACCTGGACCGCGAGATCGAGCGCTGCCGCGGCATGACGGACCGGCCCTTCGGCGTCAACGTGACCATGCTGCGCACCATGAACCCGCCGCCCTATGAGCGCATCTTCGACGTGATCGTGGCGCGGGGCGTGCGCGTGGTGGAGACGGCGGGCAATGTGCCGGTCGAGGTCTTCGACCGGCTCAAGGGCGCGGGCATCACGGTCATCCACAAGTGCACCTCGGTGCGCCACGCGCTGGCGGCCGAGAAGCGTGGCGTGGACCTGGTGAGCATCGACGGCTTCGAATGCGCGGGCCATCCCGGCGAGGACGACGTGCCCGGCCTGGTGCTCATCCCCGCGGCGGTGCGGGCCCTGCGCATTCCCGTGATCGCCTCCGGCGGCATCGCCACCGGCGCCGGCATGGCGGCGGCCCTGGCGCTGGGCGCCGAGGGCATCAACATGGGCACCCGCTTCGTCGCGACGCAGGAAGCGCCGGTGCATGCGCACATCAAGCAGGCCCTGCTCGCCGCACGGGAGACCGACACCCGGCTCATGTTCCGCACGCTGCGCAACACCGCCCGCGTACTGCGCAACGCCGTCAGCGACGAGGTGGTGGCGCTCGAGAACCGCCCCGGCGGCTGCAGCTTCGACGACCTGCGTGCGCTGGTGGCCGGCGCGCGCGGACGCGCCACGCTGCAATCCGGCGCCGTCGACGACGGCGTGGTGTGGGCCGGCCAGGTGGTCGGCCTGGTGGACGACATCCCCTCATGTGCCGACCTGCTGGCGCGCATGGCCGGCGATTGCCGCGAGCGCTTGTCGGCGGCCGCGGCACTGGCGGCCTGAGAGGCCGAGTGTCCTTTGTCCATGCCCGCCCGCCCTGCCGGATCCGTGCGCACCTTCTGATGCGGCGCCCCGCCCGGCGCGCCTTTCCCTTCATCCAGCCCCTACGAGGATTCCCATGAACGAAGCGATGATCTTCGACGCCATCCGCACGCCACGCGGGCGCGGCCGTCCCGATGGCAGCCTGCACGAGGTCAACCCGGTCGACCTGCTGGCCGGCCTGATGCAGGCGCTGCAGCAGCGCAACGACCTGGACACCGCCGCCGTCGAGGACGCGCTCATCGGCTGCGTGATGCCCTATGGCGAGCAGAGCGGCTGCATCGCCAAGACCGCGGCCCTGCGCGCCGGCTGGGATCTGCAGGTGCCCGGGGTGCAGCTGGACCGCTACTGCGGCTCGGGCCTGGAGGCCATCAACATCGCCGCCGCCAAGGTCCGCTCGGACTGGGAGTCGTTGATCGTGGCCGGCGGCGTGGAGTCGATGTCGCGCATCTCCATGGGCGGCGCCCCGGGCCCGCGCGACACCAAGCCCGAGATGGTGTTCCAGCTCAAGCCCGTGCCCACGGGTGTCGCGGCCGACCTGCTGGCCACGCTGGACGGGCGTAGCCGGGAAGACGTGGACCGCTATGCCCTGGCCTCGCACCAGCGCGCGGCGCAGGCGCGTGTCGAGGGCCGTTTCGCGCGCTCCTTGGTGCCGGTGAAGGACGCCAACGGCCTCACGATCCTGGCCGAGGACGAGGCCATCCGTCCCGATACCACGCTGGAGAAGCTGGGCGCGCTCAAGCCCTCGTTCCAGGCCATGGGCGAGCAGGGCGGCTTCGACGCGCTGGCACTCATGAAGTACCCGCAACTCGCCCGCATCGACCATGTGCACACGGGCGGCAACTCCTCGGGCATCGTCGACGGTGCCGCGCTGATGCTGGTGGGCAGCGAAGACAAGGGTCGCGCGCTGGGCCTGGTGCCGCGCGCGCGCATCGTGTCGGTGGCCGCGCTCGGCACCGAGCCCACGCTCATGCTGGCCGGTCCCGCGCCTGCCACGCGAATGGCCCTGCGCAAGGCGGGCCTGGCGATGAGCGACATCGACCTGATCGAGGTCAACGAGGCCTTCTCGTCGGTGGTGCTGCGCTTCATGGACGAGATGGACGTGGACCCGGCCCGGGTCAACGTCAACGGCGGCGCCATCGCCATGGGCCATCCGCTGGGCGCCACCGGCTGCATGCTGATGGGCACGCTGCTGGACGAACTGGAGCGCCGGCAGCTGCGGCGCGGCCTGGTCACCGCCTGCGTCGCCGGCGGCATGGGCATCGCCACCATCATCGAACGCGTCTGAGGAGATCGCCGTGAGCCAGGACCACATCCAGGAAGCCATCCGCTGGGACAAAGACGCCAGCGGCGTCGTCACCCTGACCTTCGACATGGCCGGCCAGTCGGCCAACACCATGAACACGGTGTTCCGCAGTGCCTATGCGGCGGCCGTGGACCGTGTCGCCGCCGAGATCGACAGCATCACCGGCGTCATCCTCAGCTCGGCCAAGAAGACCTTCTTCGCCGGTGGCGACCTGAACAGCCTGCTGGCCGTGGGGCCGGACGAAAAGGCGGCGCTGTACGAGCGCTCGCAAGCCATGAAGGCGGTGCTGCGCCGGCTGGAGACGCTGGGCCGGCCCGTGGTGGCCGCCATCAACGGCACGGCGCTCGGCGGCGGCTTCGAGCTGTGCCTGGCCTGCCATGCGCGCTTCGCCCTCGATGACCCGCGGCTGATGCTGGGATTGCCGGAGTCGGGCCTGGGCCTGCTGCCTGGCGGCGGCGGCGTGGTGCGGCTGGTGCGCATGCTCGGGCTCGAGGCGGCGATGCCGCTGCTCGTCGACGGCACCACCTTCGACCCGGCCCGCGCGCAGGCGCTGAAACTGATCGATGGCGTGGCCGCCGATGCCGACGCGCTGATGGCGCTGGCGCGGCAGTGGATCGCGGCCAACCCCGCCCCGGCGCAGCCCTGGGACCGCAAGGGCTGGCGCCTGCCCGGCACCACGGCCACCGCGCCGGCCTCGCTGACCTACCTGCGGACGGCACCGGTGCTGCTGATGAAGAAGACGCGTGGGCGCTATCCGGCGCCGCTGGCCATCATGTCGGCCGCGGTCGAAGGCGCGGTGGTGGACTTCGACACCGCCACGCGCATCGAGAGCCGGCACTTCGTCGGCCTGGCCACCGGTCCGGTGGCCAAGAACCTGATCACCACCTTCTTCTTCCAGATGAACGAGGTGAAGTCCGGCAAGGGGCGGCCCGCCGGCATCCCCGTCGACTCCGTCGGCCGCATCGGCATCCTCGGCGCGGGGCTGATGGGGTCGGGCATTGCCCAGGTGTGCGCGGCGCGGGGCATTGCCGCCGTGCTCAAGGACGCGACGGCCGAGCAGGCCCGCAAGGGCCTGGAGCGCGTCGCGGCCAACCTCGACAAGCGTGTCGCCAAGGGCGCCCTGGCGCCCGAGAAGCGCGATGCGCAGCTGGCGCGGATCACGCCCACGGGCGATGCGGCCGACCTGGCGGGCTGCGAGCTGATCGTGGAGGCCGTGTTCGAGAACCGGCCGCTCAAGGCCCAGGTGACGCGCGAGGCCGAGCCCATGCTCGCCCCTGGCGGCATCTTTGCCTCCAACACGTCCACGCTGCCCATCAGCGGACTGGCCGAAGCCTCCGAAAAGCCGGAGAACTTCATCGGCCTGCACTTCTTCTCGCCGGTGGACCGCATGCCGCTGGTGGAGGTCATCAAGGGCCGCAGGACCTCGGCCGAGACGCTGGCGCGGGCGCTGGACTTCGTGCAGCAGATCGGCAAGACGCCCATCGTGGTCAACGATGCGCGCGGCTTCTTCACCAGCCGCGTGTTCGGCATGTTCACCAAGGAGGGCGCCGCGATGCTGGCCGAGGGCGTGGCGGCCGAGGTCATCGAGAACGCGGCCCTGGCCGTGGGCATGCCCGTCGGGCCGCTGGCCGTGATGGACGAGACCTCGATGGCGCTGGCGATGTCCATGCGCCGCCAGACCGCGGCCGACCTGGCGGCCGAAGGCCAGCCCCTGCCGCAGCATCCGGCGTGGGCGGTGATCGAGCGCATGGTCGACGGCCTGAAGCGGCCGGGGCGCGCGGGCGGCGGGGGCTTCTACGACTATCCGGCGGACGGGCCCAAGCGGCTGTGGCCGGGCCTGGTCGCCGAATACGGCAAGCGCGGTGTCGACGTGCCGATGGAAGACCTTCAGGACCGTCTGCTGTATGCGCAGGCCATCGAGTCGATCCGCGCCATGCAGGAGGGCGTGGTCGAGACGGCGCGCGACGCCAACATAGGCTCCATCCTGGGCATCGGCTTTCCGCGCTGGACGGGCGGCACGCTGCAGTTCGTCAACATGGTCGGCTCCCGGGCCTTCGCCGAGCGGGCCATGGTGCTCGCGCAGAAATACGGCGAGCGCTTCGAGCCCCCGGCGCTGCTGCTGGGCAAGGCCGAGCGCAACGAGCGCTTCGAGTGAACGGACCGCTCGGGCGACATGGCGTGAACCCCTCATCGACACAGCCCGGCGCCCAGGGCCTTCGCTTCGACGGCCAGCGCGTGCTCGTGGTGGGCGGCACCAGCGGCATCGGCAACGGCATCGCGCAGGCCATTCGCGCGGCGGGCGCCCAGGTGCATGTGTGGGGCACCCGTGCGCGCGCCGAGGACTACCGGGCCGAGGAGGGCAGCGACCTGCAGGGCCTGCACTTCTCGCAGGTGGACGTGGGCGATGCGCAGGCCATCGGCGCCTGGACGCCGCCTTTCGACCGGCTGGACGTGCTGGTGCTGTCGCAGGGCATCGTCGAATACGGCCGGGCCGAGTTCGACCTCGACACCTTCCGCCGCGTGGTCGAGGTCAACCTCCACAGCGTGATGGGCTGCTGCATGCATCTGCGCGGGCCGCTCAAGGCGGCGGGCGGCGCCGTGGTCGTCGTCAGCTCGGTCTCGGGCTACAGGTCGGCCGTCGGCAATCCGGCCTATGCCGCCTCCAAGGCGGCGGCGATCAACCTCACCCGCACGCTGGGCGTGGCCCTGGCGCCCGACGGCATCCGCGTCAACGGCATCGCACCGGGCCTGGTGGACACCAAGCTCACGCGCGTGACCACCCGCAATCCGCAGCGCCTGCAGGCCACCCTGCAGCGCATACCCGCCGCGCGCATCGGCACGCCGCAGGACATCGCCGCCGTGGCGATGTTCCTGGCGTCGCCGCTCGCGGCCTATGTCGTGGGCCACACCATTGCGGTGGACGGCGGCCTGACGGCCTGACAGCAGCAGGAGAGAACGCGATGGCCTGGGACTTCGAGACCGATTCCGACTTCCAGCAGCGGCTGGACTGGGTGGACCGCTTCGTGCGCGAAGAGGTCGAGCCGCTCGAGCATGTGCTCGTCAGCCCCTATGCGGTGCAGGACCCGCTGCGCAACCGCCTCGTCCGGCCGCTGCAGGCGCAGGTCAAGGCTCGCGGCCTGTGGGCCTGCCACCTGGGGCCGGCCCTGGGCGGACCGGGCTACGGCCAGGTCAAGCTGGCCCTGCTCAACGAGATCCTCGGGCGCTCGGCCTATGCGCCCACCGTCTTCGGCTGCCAGGCGCCCGATACCGGCAATGCCGAGATCCTGGCGCACTACGGCACGCCCGCGCAGAAGCGCCGCTGGCTCGAGCCGCTGCTGGCCAACGAGATCGTCTCCAGCTTCGCCATGACCGAGCCGCACGGCGGCGCCGACCCGACGCTGATCCGCACCACCGCCCGGCGCGAGGGTGGCGACTGGGTGCTCAACGGCCAGAAGTGGTTCGCCTCCAGCTCCAACTACGCCGCCTTCTTCATCACGCTGGCCGTCACCGACCCGGAGGCCAAGCCGCACCGGCGGCTGTCGGCCTTCATCGTGCCGGCGGACGCCCCGGGCCTGCGCCATGTTCGCGACGTGCACCTGGCCGGCCGCAAGCCGCAGGGCCATGCCCACGGTTACCTCGCCTTCGAGGACCTGCGCGTGCCGGCGGACCACATGCTGGGCGGACAGGGCGACGCCTTCCTGGTGGCGCAGACGCGGCTGGGCGGGGGGCGCATCCACCATGCCATGCGCACCATCGGCGAGGCCCGCAAGGCGCTGGACATGATGTGCGAGCGGGCGGTATCGCGCCCGAGCCGGCGCGGCACCCTGGCCGACAAGCAGCTGGTGCAGGCCATGGTGGCCGATTCGTGGATCCAGCTGGAGCAGTTCCGCCTGCTCGTGATGCGCACCGCATGGCTGATCGACAAGCATGACGACTACAAGAAGGTGCGCAAGGACATCTCGGCCGTCAAGGCCGCCATGCCGAAGGTGCTGCACGACATCGTCTCGCGGGCCATCCAGGTGCACGGCTCGCTGGGTGTGAGCAACGAGATGCCTTTCTTCGACCAGCTGCTGGCGTCCTACGTCATGGGGCTGGCCGACGGCCCGACCGAGGTGCACCAGATCACCCTGGCCAAGGAGCTGTTGGCGCAGGTCCGGCCGGGCGATGAGCTGTTCCCGAGCCAGCACCTGCCCACGCTGGCGCAGAAGGCGCGCGAGCGCTTCCGGGAGGCGCTCTGAGCAGGGGCGCCGACATCGCTGTGGATGCCGCCGCAGTCCTGCCGGTTGCGCTGGATCGGCTCCAGGACTGGCTCGATGGCCAGGGCGTCGGCCGCGGGCCGCTGGAGGGTTGCCGGCTGCTGACCGGCGGCACACAGAACATCCTCCTGCGCTTCGAGCGCGACGGCCAGGCCTATGTGCTGCGCCGGCCGCCCGCGCATCCACGGCCCGAGAGCGACCAGGCCATGCTGCGCGAGGCCCGCGTGCTCGGCGCGCTGGCGGGCAGCGGCGTCCCGCATCCCGCGCTGGTCGCCGCCTGCGCCGACACGCAGGTGCTGGGCACCGCCTTCTTCGTCATGCGTGCGGTCGAAGGCTTCAATGCCGGCACCGGCGGTCTGCCGCCGCTGCATGCCGCGCGCCCCGACCTGCGGCGGCGCATGGGCCTGGCCATGGCCGAGGCCATCGCGGTGCTGGGCAACCTCGAGCCCACGGCCCTGGGTCTGGCGGACTTCGGCCGCCCGCGGGGCTTCCTGACGCGACAAGTGCAGCGCTGGAGCCGTCAGCTCGAAAGCTACGGCACCCATGCCGGCTGGCCGGGGCCGGCGGGCCTGCCGGATGTGGCGCCCATCGCCCAGTGGCTGCAGGCCCATCAGCCTGCGGACACGGCGCCGGGGCTGCTGCATGGCGACTTCCACCTGTCCAACGTCCTGTTCCGCCACGACAGTGGCGAGCTGGCTGCGGTGGTGGACTGGGAGATGTCCACCGTGGGCGATCCACTGCTGGACCTGGGCTGGCTGCTGGCCACCTGGCCGCGGCCCGATGGCTCGCACCACCTCACGCTCGGCATCGCACCGTGGGAGGGCTTCGCGCGCGAGGAGGAACTGGTCGAGCACTACGCCCGCTTCACCCGGCGCGACATTGCCGCCTTCCGCTGGTATGCCGTGCTGGCCTGCTACAAGCTGGCCATCGTGCTGGAGGGCACGCATGCGCGGGCCTGTGCCGGCCTCGCGCCGGTGGCCACCGGCGAGCGGCTGCACCGGGCGGCATGCGGCCTGTTGCTGCGTGCCGCCGGATGGATCGAGCGCTGAGGATGCCCGCGCCGAACCGCAGCGGCCGAGTGCCGCACGCTTCGTGAAGCGCAGCCCTGAGGGGCCGCGCCCCTTCAGCCCGCGCCGGCGCCGCGCAGCGCCGCGATCTCCGTGTCGCCGTAGCCGAGTTCACGCAGGATCGCCTCGGTGTCCGTGCCCGCGGACACCGGCGGGCGCGGCCGTTCGGGCGCCGAGCGGCTGAAGCGCGGCGCCGGCGCCGGCTGCGTCAGGCCGTCCTGCGTGTAGAAGGCGTCGCGGGCCACCTGGTGCGGATGGCGGGGCACCTCGTCCAGGGCCAGCACCGGCGCGAAGCACACGTCCGTGCCTTCGAGCAGGGCGCACCATTCGTCGCGTGTCTTATGGGCGAACCGGCGCGCCAGCTCGGCTTTCAGCGCCGGCCAGCGGCCGGGCTCGTGCTGCGGCCAGGCCGCGGGGTCCTCGATGCCCAGCTTCTCCAGCAGCAGGGCGTAGAACTGCGGCTCGATGGTGCCCAGCGAGATCCAGCCGCCGTCGGCGCAGCGGTAGCTGCCGTAGAAGTGGCTGCCGCCGTCCAGCACGCCGGTGCCGCGCGGCTTGCTGCGGCCCGCGGCCTGCATGCTGTGGAACAGCGTCATGAGCAGCGACACGCCATCGACCATGGCTGCATCGACCACCTGGCCCTGACCGCTTCCACGCGCCTCGAACAGCGCACAGGCGATGCCGAAGGCCAGCAGCATGGTGCCGCCGCCGTAGTCGCCGACCAGATTGAGCGGCGCCACCGGTGCCTCGGGCGTTCCGATCATGCCCAGCGCGCCCGCAAGGGCGATGTAGTTGATGTCGTGGCCCGCCGCCGCGGCCAAGGGCCCCTGCTGGCCCCAGCCGGTCATGCGGCCGTAGACCAGCCGCGGGTTGCGTGCCAGGCAGGTGTCGGGCCCCAGCCCCAGCCGTTCCATCACGCCGGGGCGGAAGCCCTCCACCACCACGTCGGCGCCGTCGATCAGTCGCAGCAGCACCTCGCGGGCAGCCTCCTGCTTGATGTCCAGCGCGATGGAGCGCCGGCCGCGGCGCGAGATGTCCTGGTGCGACGGCACCATGCCGCCAGCGGCCGGGCCGGGGCGGTCGACGCGGATCACGTCCGCGCCCATGTCGGCCAGCAGCATGGCGGCCAGCGGGCCGGGGCCGATCGAGGCGATCTCGATCACGCGTACGCCGTGGAGCGGGCCGGGCATCAGCGGGGCGCTCCGGCGGCGGGGATGGGTGTGCAGAGGGACATGGGGTCTCCTGAGTTCGGGTCAGTTTGAATTAATGGTTGGACCAAATAAATCTATCATGGCCGTCGGCGGCTTGTCGACGGACGCTGCGAAGCCATCGAAGCCGTGATGGCGCCGTTGCCGCGGACGGCCGCCGCAGCGCATCGCTCAGCGGCCCTGCCAGACGGGCGGCCGCTTCTCGAAGAAGGCGCGCAGGCCTTCGGCCAGGTCCTCGCTGCCGCGGATGCGTGCGAGTGCCGCCTCGGTGGCCTGCCAGCCCGCGGCGTCGGCGGCGGCCAGAAGGCCGTTCATGGCCTCCAGGCTGGCCTGGACCGAAAGCGGTGCATTGGCGGCGATCTGAGCGGCCAGTGCACGCGCATCGGCCTGCGCCTGGCCCGGCTCGCTCAGCCGGTTCACCAGGCCCAGCGCATGGGCGCGGGCCCCGTCGATGGGCTGGCCGGTCAGCACCAGCTCGCGCGCGATGGCGGGCGGCAGCGTCTGCAGCAGGCGGAACAGCGCACCGCAGGTGGGCAGCACACCACGCTTGACCTCGGGCAGGCCGAGCTGCGCATCGCGGGCCGCGACCACCATGTCGCAGGCCAATGCGATCTCCAGCCCGCCACCGAGCGCCAGCCCCTCGATGGCGGCGATGACGGGCTTGCGCCGCCTTCGGCGGATGAGGCCATATTCACCGCCGCGGGCCGTCACGTAGTCGCCCTTGGCCGCCAGGTCGCTGCCGGCGCAGAAGACCGACGGGCCGCCGTCGAGCACGCCTGCGCGCAGGGCGGGATCGTCGTCAAGCAGGTTCAGGGCCGCGTCCAGGGCGTCGGCCATGGCGCGGTCCACGGCATTGCGCTTGGCCGGGCGGGCTAGCGTGATGCAGAGCAGCGCGTCCTCGCGGGCGACGCGGACGCCGCCGCGCGTGTCGGAAGTGACCATGGCGACGCGCCTCAGAAGGTGATGACGACGCGGCCCACGCCCTGGCGCTCCTGCGCCAGGGCCGCCGCCTCGTCGAAGCGTTCGACCGGCAGCACCTGCCGGACCAGGGGCCGCACCCGGCCTTCGGTGAACCAGCCGACGCTCTCGCGCAGCAGGGCCGCCGCGCGGGCCGGCTCGCGTTCGCCGAACTGCCGCACGTCCACCCCCACCAGGGCAGCGCCCTTGACGATGGCCAGGTTGGTCTTGAGGGCGCCGATCTCGCCGCCGGCGAAGCCGACCATCAGGTGCCGCCCGCCCCAGCCCAGGGTGCGGAAGGCCGCATCGGTGGCCGGGCCTCCCACGGGGTCGAACACCACATCCACGCCGCGCGGACCGGCCAGGCGCTTGACCTCCTCCTTCCAGTCGTCGCTGCCACTGTCGATCACCGCGTCGGCGCCGGCATCGCGCGCGGCGGCGCGCTTGGCTTCGCTGGAGGCCAGGGCGAGCACGCGCGCGCCGAGCGCCCGGCCGATCTGCACCGCCGCATGGCCGACCGCACCGGCGGCGCCCAGCACGAGCAGGGTGTCGCCGGCCTTCAACGCCCCGCGTTCGCGCAGTCCGTACAGCGCGGTGTAGGCCGAAGCGCTGGCCACCGCGGCCAGCGTCGGGTCGATGCCGGGGGGCAGGGGCTGCACGCGTGCAGCGGGCACGCAGATGTACTCCGCCCAGGCGCCCTGGCGCGTGCCGCAGACCGGGTCGCCCGGCGCCAGGTGCGTGTCCGTGCCCTCGCCGATGGCATCGACGATGCCGCTGTATTCGCTGCCCGGCACGAAGGGCGGCGGCGGGCGCACCTGGTAGGCGCCGCGCGCGAGCAGCAGGTCGACGTAGGAGATGCCGCAGGCCTGCACGCGGATGCGCACCTCGCCGGGTGCGGGCAGGGGCGGGGGCAGGGTCTGGAGGGTGATGCGGTCGTCGGGGCCGTAGCCGGGAACCTGCAGGGCTCTCATGGGGCGATGTCTCCGCGGCGGCACGGGCGCCGCCAGTCAGCTCGGGTTGGTAGGCCCGAAGATGCTAGCCGATAAATCGTATGGTTGAACCTATTGACGTGTCGCGCCGGCTTTGAAACATTGGCGGGCGCGGCGCACGCGGCCGCTCGCCACCCCTCAAGACGGAGACATCCATGCCCATTTCTCGCCGCCAGACCCTGGCCCTGCTCGGCATCGCACCTTTCGCTGCCGGTGTGCAGGCTCAGGCCTTCCCCGACCGTCCCATCAAGTTGATCGTGCCCTACCCGCCAGGCGGGCAGACCGATGCCGTGGCACGGATGTTTGCGCAGAAGGTGGAAGGGCTGCTCGGGCAGCCTGTCGTGGTGGACAACCGCCCCGGTGCCAATTCGATGATCGGCAGCGAGGCCGTGGCCCGCGCGCCGGCCGACGGCTACACGCTGCTGTTCAACATGACGGCGCTGGTCACGAATCCGCTGCTGCTGCCGCAGGTGAACTACGACCCCTTCCGCGACTTCGTGCCGGTGGCGCGCTGCTACGAGATCACGGGCATCTGGGCCGTGCCTGGACAGGGGCCCCGCACGTTGGCCGAATTCATGCAGCGTGCGCGGGAAGCCCCCAAGCCGCTGAGCTTCGGCACCACCGGCCATGCCTCGACCTCGCACTACTTCGGCGAGATCATCTCGCGCGCTGGCGGCTTCAGCCTGAACCACGTGCCGTACAAGGGGGAGGCGCCGATCCTGCCCGACCTGATGGCTGGCCGCCTGGATGCCGGCGTGGTGTCGGGCTACTCGGCCATGCAGTTCGCTGCCGACGGGCGCATCCGTGTGCTGGCCACGACCGGCGCGCGGCGCATTCCCTCGCTGCCGGACCTGCCCACCTTCCAGGAGCTGGGCATCGGCGGCTTGACGGCCGAATCTTTCGCCGGCGTCTTTGCGCCCGCGAAGACCCCGCAGCCGGTGGTCGACCGCCTTGCCGATGCCTTCAGCCGGGCCGGTGCGATGCCCGACGTGCGCGAGCGCATCGCAGGCTTCGGCCTGCAGCCGCCCACGCCCATCACGCCGACGCAGTTCGCCGCCGTGATGCGCAAGGCCTACGACGAATGGGCGGGGATCAAGAGCAAGAGCGCGATCCAGCTGCAATAGCGTCGGCGCCGTCCGGCCGGGCCCCGGCGCGGCCCCGCCCGGCGCGGCGTCAGACCGCGCGCTGGGCCATGTCGCGGGCGATCAGCTCCTTCATGATCTCGTTGGTGCCGGCCAGGATGCGGTGCACCCGCACGTTCTGGTAGAGGCGGGCGATGGGGTACTCGGTCATGTAGCCGGCGCCACCGTGCAGCTGCAGGCATTCGTCCACCACCTTGCCGCAGGCGTCGGTGACCCACCACTTGGCCATGGCGGCGGTCGCGGGCGACAGCGTGCCGGCCAGGAGGCGGCGGGCGCAGTCGTCGATGAAGGCGGCCGCCAGGTGGGCCTGGGTCTCGCATTCCGCCAGCCTGAAGCGGGTGTTCTGCATCTCCAGCAGCGGCTGGCCGAACACCCGCCGGCCGGCGGTGAAGCGCAGCGTCTCTTCGATGGCGCGCTCCATGCAGGCCAGGGACATCAGCGCGGTGATCAGCCGCTCCCGCGCCAGCTCCTTCATCAGCTGCCGGAAGCCCTGGCCCTCCTCGGGCCCCAGCAGGTTCTCGCAGGGCACGCGCATGCCGTCGAAGAACAGCTCGCAGGTGTCCTGCGAATGCATGCCGATCTTGTGCAGCGGCTGGCCCCGGCGCAGGCCAGTCACCTTCGCGGTCTCGACCACCAGGATGGACACGCCGCGCGCGCCCTGCGACGGATCGGTCTTGGCGACCAGGCAGATCAGGTCGGCGCTGGTGCCATTGGTGATGTAGGTCTTGGCCCCGTCGACCACATAGTGATCGCCATCGCGCAGCGCCCGCGTACGGATGGACTGCAGGTCGCTGCCGGTGCCCGGCTCGGTCATCGCCAGCGCACCGACCAGCTCGCCGGTGGCCATCTTCGGCAGCCAGCGGCGCTTCTGGTCCTCGCTGGCGAAGTTCTCGATGTAGTGGGCCACGATGCCGCTGTGCAGCGAGTTGCCCAGGCCGCCGGCGATGGCACGGGCCTGCTCGGCAAAGATCACGGCCTCGTGCAGGAAGCTGCCGCCGCCACCGCCGTAGGCCTCGGCGATGCCGGGGCACAGCAGGCCGGCGGCGCCGGCCTTGTACCAGACCTCGCGGTCCACATGCTGCTGGGCGCACCAGCGCGGCTCGTGCGGCACCAGTTCGGTTTCGTAGAAGCGCCGTGCGGCATCGCGAAGCGATTCGAGTTCGGCATTCATCCACTGGGGCTGGTGCATGGCGGTATTTCCGGAACGAGGGCGAGGTGGCGGCATGGGTGCGCCGCCGGCTGGCGGCCACCGGGCGGGATATCGGCGCCGGCTGGGGCCTTGCCCCCTGCACCGCAGGCCATGAATCATGCTACCATAAATTGGTTGAACCAAATCAATATGAGCCTCCAGAGCCATACGGGCCGAGACCGCACTTCTTCGAGATCCGACATGACCCATCCCCGTCTCGTCGCCAGCCGCCATCCCGATAAGCCGGCGGTTGTCATGACTGCCACCGGTATCACGCTCAGCTACGGCGCATTGGTGGCGCGCGCCAATCAGGGTGCCCATCTGCTGCGTGCGCTCGGGCTGAGGCCCGGAGACCACATTGCGGTACTGATGGAGAACAACCTGCGCTTCTACGAGGTCTACTGGGCCGCGATGAGCGCAGGGCTGTATTTCACCCCCATCAGCACGCACCTGAGCGCGCCCGAGGCGGCCTACATCGTCAACGATTGCGGCGCCGTGGCGCTGGTGTCCTCGGCCGCCATGCGGGCGGTCGCGCAGGAGCTGCCGGCGCTGTGCCCTGGCGTTGCGCACTGGCTGGCCGTGGATGCGGCCGCCGGTCGCTTCGTGCTGTGGGAAGAGGCAGCCGGCGCCCGGCCCGACACGCCGATCCCCGACGAGGTGGGCGGACACAACATGCTCTACTCCTCGGGCACCACGGGCCAGCCCAAGGGCATCAAGGTGCCCTTCGCCAACAGCCCGATCGACGCGATGGTGCCCATCATGGCGATGTTCGCGCGCACCCTCGGGTTCGACGACGACACCGTTTACCTCTCGCCGGCGCCGCTCTATCACGCGGCGCCACTGGGCTTTTCGACGGCCGTGCAGCGCATGGGCGGCACCGTGGTGGTGATGGACAGGTTCGACCCCGAGGGCTTCCTTTCCGCCGTGCAGAAGTTCCGCGTCACGCACACGCAGGTGGTGCCGACCATGTTCGTGCGCATGCTCAAGCTGCCACCGGAGGTGCGGGCGCGCTACGACGTGTCCTCGCTGCGCAGCGCGCTGCATGCAGCCGCGCCTTGCCCGGTGGACGTCAAGCAGCAGATGATCGACTGGTGGGGTCCCATCGTCGTCGAGCAGTACAGCGGTTCGGAGGGCTCGGGCTGCACCTTCATCACCGCTGCGGAATGGCTGGCGCACCGGGGCTCGGTGGGCAAGGCCCTGCTCAACACGATCCGGATCGTGGGCGACGACGGCCGGCTCATGCCGCCGGGCGAGCCGGGCACCATCTACTTCGAGGGGAGCCGCCGGTTCACCTACCACAACGATCCCGGCAAGACCGAGGGCGTGTTCAATGCGCAGGGCTGGTCCACCCTGGGCGACGTGGGCTATCTGGACGAGGAGGGCTATCTCTACCTCACCGACCGCAAGGCCTACATGATCATTTCGGGTGGGGTGAACATCTATCCGCAGGAGGCCGAGGGTGTGCTGACGCTGCACCCCAAGGTGGCGGACGTGGCCGTGTTCGGTGTGCCCAATCCCGACTTCGGCGAGGAAGTGAAGGCCGTGGTGCAGCCGGTGGACATGGCAGAGGCGGGGCCGGCGCTGGAGTCCGAACTGCTGGCCTATTGCCGTTCGCGGCTGGCGGCCATCAAGTGCCCGCGCAGTATCGACTTCGAGGTCCGGATGCCGCGCCAGGACAACGGCAAGCTCTACAAGCGGCTGCTGCGCGACCGCTACTGGGCCGGCCGCGACAGCCGCCTCGTCTGACAGCGTCTAGACAAAATCAAACATGGCTCGCCAACCTACGCCAGAGCATACGAGACTGGGCCAGCCAGGCCCAGGCAGTGGCGTTTTTTGCGGAGCGGTCATGGGGCATGACCATGCGGCGCCCGCGCTCCAGCCAAGCGTGGGTGCGCTCGACGACCCAGCGCCTGGGCGGAAAAAAAGCCGCCGACCTGGACGAGGTCTTCCGCACCATCGACCGCATGACCAGGCGCCAAGCCGGGCATCGAGAGGGCTGCGGTCGCGGGATGGCCGCCTGCACTGCGCGTAGGCGGCGGACTTCACGGGGTTCAGCCGCCGTCCGCAACGGCCCGGCAACGCCGAACCCGGATCATGTGTGGCACTCGATCACCATCACGAACGTCCGGGAGCCGGTCATGCATTGCATGGAAAAGTATCTTGCCGAAGAGCCCTTTGCCCTGCGCCGCATCGCGCGGTCGGACATCAACGTCAACGATCGCTTCGAGATGCGGCACTTCGCCCAGGAGCTGGGGGTGGACGAATCGCACCTCGCCCGCTCCGTCGAGCATGCGGGCCTCTGCGGCCGCGCCGTCCAGGATCAGCTGGGCTGCGGCTGACGTCTTCTGCCTCGCCCGAGTCTGAAACCCACCGTGCCCGCGCGGCCCAGGCGCAAGACAAGCCACCCGTTCCTGACTTCAGATCCCCGGTGTCCGCCATCGCGCCTCCCACATCCTCCGTCGATCTTTTGCCCGCGCCGCGAGACAGCGGCCACAAGCGGCAGCGCAGCCGCGCCCCCACGCTCTCGATGGCGGCGTGGCGGCAGTTCATGGAAGTGGCCCGTCCCTACTGGGTCGGCGACCAGCGGGTCAAGGCCTGGAGCCTGCTGGGCGTGCTGCTGGTCGTGATGCTTTGCGAGACCCAACTGGCGGTGATGCTGATCTCTCGCACCGGCGAGATGACCTCGGCCCTGGCTGCGCGGGATGCCGATCGCTTCTGGAGCGCCGTTCGATGGAGCCTGGTCGTGCTGGCCTTCGCCGCGCCCATGTATGCCGGCTATTACTACATGCGCGACTACTTGGGCAACCACTGGCGCCGCTGGCTCACCCACAGGTTTCTCGACGGCTACCTGCAACAGCGCCGCTACTACGAGCTGGGCAGCCGCGAAGACCTGGACAACCCCGACCAGCGCATCAGCGAGGACATCAACACCTTCACCGGCCGTTCGATCAACTACGCGCTGATCTTCCTGGGGTCGCTGATGCAGCTGGTGGCCTTCAGTGCCGTGCTGTGGTCCATCTCGAAGATGCTGGTGCTCTTTCTGGCGATCTACGCCACCGTGGGCACGGTGGTGGCGTTGTACGTCTTCGGGGCGCCGCTGATCCGGCTCAACTTCTGGCAGCTGCGCCGTGAGGCCGACTTCCGCTTCGGTCTGATGCGCTTTCGCGAGAACGCCGAGTCCATCGCCTTCTATCGCGGCGAAGCCCAGGAGCGGGCGGAGCTGGACAACCGCTTTCAGGCGGCCTTTGCCAACTACGGCCGGCTCATCAAGAAGCAGCGCTCGCTCAACCTGTTCCAACGGGCCTTCAGCCAGCTCACCTTGGTGGTGCCGAGCATCATCCTGGCCGGCGAGGTGCTGGCGGGCAATCTGGAGGTGGGACGTGCCGTGCAGGCCGGCGGGGCATTCGCGGCCGTCCTGGGCGCGGTGAGCCTGATCGTGGACAACTTCGAAGGCCTGAGCCGCTTCGTGGCCGGCATCGATCGGCTTCATACGCTGGCCGGGGTCGTCATGCCGGGCAGCACGCGTGCGCCTTCGGCGCTGGCCGTGGCCAACGCGCCTGCCGGTCAGATCCAGAGCGAATGCGGGGACGACGAACTGTGCGTGGAGAAGGTGACGCTCTACACGCCGCAGTTCAACCGTCTGCTGATCCGCGATCTGTCGCTGCGACTCGGCCCTGGCGACGGGCTGATGATCGCGGGCCCGAGTGGCTGCGGAAAGAGTTCCTTGCTGCGCGCCTTGGCCGGCCTGTGGCGCAATGGCAGCGGCACCGTGCGAACTCTGCCGCCCGAGCAGGTCTTCTTTCTGCCTCAGCGCCCCTATATGCAATTGGGAACGCTGCGCAGCCAGATCCTCTACCCGGCCGACGCATCGAAGCACAGCGATGCGCAGTTGCTCGACATCCTCGATGCGGTGCATCTGGGCGGACTGGCCGAGCGCGTTGGCGGCCTGGATGCGGTGCACGACTGGGAGAAGCTGTTGTCCATGGGCGAGCAGCAGCGCATGGCTTTTGCGCGCGTTCTGGCTCGCCGGCCGCGGGTGGTCATCCTGGACGAAGCCACCAGCGCGCTGGACGCCGCCACCGAGGCAGCGCTCTACCA
Source organism: Pseudacidovorax sp. 1753 (assembly GCF_040544975.1). Lineage (NCBI taxonomy): Bacteria > Pseudomonadati > Pseudomonadota > Betaproteobacteria > Burkholderiales > Comamonadaceae > Pseudacidovorax > Pseudacidovorax sp. 1753. The sequence goes on from NZ_JBEPKY010000005.1 coordinate 252,126, forward strand.
GCGCCTGCGCGACACCGGTGCAACCATGATCAGCATCGCGCACCGGCATGCCGTGCTGCGCTATCACACCCAGGTGCTCGAACTGGTAGGCGGCGGCGAGTGGCGCATGCATGACGCGCAGGCCTTCGGCCTCGAGGCGGCCTGAGTCAACGGCTGCGTCGCCGCCAGGCCGCGACGCGTCTCTCGGGTCTGCGCTACTTCAGCGTGCTGCCGACTGCGCCGCGGGCCTGCGCATGAGACACGGCGGTGCGTAGCGCCAGGCGGTAACTGTCCACCCCGAACCCGGCGATCTGTCCCTGCACGATGTCTGCGAACACCGAATGATGCCGGAACGCCTCGCGCGCATGGATGTTGGACATGTGCAACTCGACGACGGGGCAGGTCAGGATGGCCAGCGCGTCGCGGATGCCATAGCTGTAATGCGTCCAGGCGCCGGCATTGAGCATCACGCCGTCGACCGCATCGAAATACGCCTGGTGGATGCGCTCGCACATTGCGCCTTCGAAGTTGGTCTGGAAGGACTCGACCTCCACGCCCAGTTCGCCCGCCAGCGTCTGCAGCTCGCCGTCGATCTGCGCCAGCGTCGTCGTGCCGTACTGCTTCGGGTCGCGCTTGCCGAACATGTTGTGGTTGATGCCGTGCAGCATGAGGAACTTCATCGCGGTGTCTCCTGCGCTTTCACGCCAGCGGCACGGTCAGCTTGGCGATGACCGCGGCCGTGTCGGGCCGCACGCCGCGCCACCAGTCGAAGGCCTCGGCGGCCTGCTCGACCAGCATGCCCACGCCGTCGGCCAGCCGCTTGACGCCCGTCTGCTGCGCCATGCGCAGGAAGGGCGTCAGGCCCTTGCCGTAGGCCAGCTCGTAGGCGAGCCCATCGGCGGTGAACACGGTGGCCGGCACCGGCGGCAGCTCGCCGCGCAGGCTGGCCGAGGTGGCGTTGAAGACGAGGTCGAAGCGCTGGCCGTCCAGGTCCTGGTAGCCGCAACCGCGAACCGGACCGCGGCTGCGCAGTTCGGCGGCGAGGTCGGCGGCCTTCTCGACCGTGCGGTTGGCGATGACCAGTTCGGCCGGCTCCTGCTCCAGGAAGGGCAGCAGCGCGCCGCGCGTGGCACCGCCCGCACCCAGGATCAGCACGCGCTTGCCGCGCATCGCGCAGCCCAGGTTCTCGACCACGTCGCGGGTCAGGCCCACGCCATCGAAGTTCTCTGCCAGCACGCGCTCGCCCTCGAACTTCAGCGCGTTGACCGCGCCCGCCAGGCTGGCGCGCGGTGAACGCTCGGTGGCGAAGGCAAAGGCGTCGAGCTTGAAGGGCGCCGTCACGTTCATGCCGCGGCCGCCCGCCGCGCGGAAGGCCTGGGCATCCTCGGCGAACTGGCCGAGGCGACCTTCGATGGCGGTGTAGACCAGGTCCTGGCCGGAGGCCGCGGCGAACATGCCATGGATCAGCGGCGACTTGGTGTGGCCGATGGGGTTGCCGATGACGGCGTAGCTATCGCTCATTGCTTCATCTCCTTGGTATAGAGCACGCCGTCGGCCTGCATCCGGGCGATCTCGTCGGTGCTGTAGCCGAGTGCCGCGGCGATCTCGGCGTTGTGCTGGCCCAGGTCGGGCGCGACCTGGCGGATGGTGGTGTCGCAGTCCGAGAACTTGAAAGGCAGGTTGGGCAGGCGGATCTTGCCGAGCACCGGATGCTCCTGCTCCACCACCATGCCGCGGGCCTGGATCTGCGGATCGGCCAGCACCTCGTCGATGCGCTGCACCTTGGCACAGGGCACGTCGATGCCGTCGAGCAGCGCCAGCACGTCGGCCACCTGGCGTGAGGCCACCCAGGGCTTGACCACGGCCAGGATCTCCAGCCGGTTCGCGTTGCGGCTGGTGGAGGTGTGGAAGCGGATATCCGCACCGAAGCCGGCCGGGCCGCCGTGGGCTTCCACCAGCGCGGCGAAGCGCTTCCAGGCATCGTCCACCTGCGCGGCGATCACCAGGTCGCCATCGGCGGCGCGGAACACGCCGTAGAGCGTGGAGGTCGGCATGTCATGACCGGTTTGCTCGGGCAGCACCTGGCCACCCGACAGCGTGTAGCACTGCACCGCGTACTCATGCATGGAGACCAGCGTGTCGTACAGCGCCATGTCGATGTGCTGGCCCCGGCCCGTGCGGGTGCGGCCCAGCAGGGCGGCATTGATGGCGGCCACCGCGTGGATGCCGGTGTACATGTCGCCCAGCGAGATGCGCAGCAGTGGCGGCGCCTCGCCCGGCGTGCCCACCATCTGCATGATGCCGCTCTTGGCCTCGGCGATCAGCCCGAAGCCGGCACGGTGCGCGTCGGGCCCGGTATGGCCGTAGGCCGAGATGGAGCAGTACACCAGCCCGGGATTGCGCGCGCTCAGCTCGGCATAGCCCAGGCCCAGCTTGTCGAGGGCGCCGGGGCGATAGTTCTCGATGAACACGTCGGCGCCGTCCACCAGCTTGTGCATCAGCGCCTTGCCGCGCGGGTCCTTGGTGTTGACCGACAGGCCCTGCTTGCCCATGTTGAGCTGCAGGAAGTAGCCGGAGTAGGCGTCGTCCTCGCCCACGAACCAGGCATGGTGCCGGCCAGCGTCGCCGCTGCCCGGGCGCTCCACCTTGATGACCTCGGCGCCCAGGCCCGCCAGGCAGCGGCCCACGTAGGGGCCGGCCAGGAAGTGCGAATAGTCGATGACGCGGATGCCGGCCAGCGGCAGCGGCTGGGTGTTTTCAGCGGCCGCGCTCATGCCGGCCTCCGCGGAATCATCAGGCGGTGCTCGCCCTTCTGCACCACTTCGCCATGCTGGTTGACCAGCTCCGAGGGCAGGATGACGATGCCCCAGCCGGGGCGGCTCTTCGAGGCGCGAAGGCCGGTGACGGTGAAGCGCACATGCAGCCGGTCGTCGATCTTGATGGGCAGCAGGAAGTCCCAGGTCCAGCCCAGCGACATGCCCGGGAGGAAGCGGTATTCGCTGCGCGTCTTCAGGCCGTCGGCGATGGAGAGGCCGAACAGGCCATGGGCCACGCGGGTGCCGAAGGGCGTGGTCTTGGCGTAGTCCTCGTCGATGTGCACCGGGGTGTAGTCGCCGGCCAGCTCGGCGTAGGCATTGATGCGTGCCTCGGTCACTTCGTACTCGGGGCTGGTGCAGGTGTCGCCTTCGCGGGCGTCGTCCCAGTACTTCTCGGGCGTGGAGAAGTGCTGCGGGGGCGGGGTCAGTTTCATGGGTCGTCTCCGGATCGAAAAAGGTCAGCCGCGCGGCTTCACGGCCAGGGCCTGGGCCACGCTGCCGGGCGCGGCCTGGATCAGCTCGACGGCCAGGCCGTCGGGCAGTTGCAGCCAGTTGCGGCCCTGCGGCAGCGGCTTCACGCCCCAGGGCTCGGCGGCGGCCAGGGCGGCTTCCAGGTCGTCCACCATCACGCCCAGGTGGGCCAGCCAGCCGGCGTCGTTGGTGGGCGGGGCCTCGAAGTCGGGCGTGGCCATCAGCTGCATGCCGCCGAGCGTCCAGTACTGGCGCGGGTCGTCGGTGGGGCCGTCGATCTCGCGCACGTCCATGCCCAGCACTTCGTAGAAAAAGCGGATGTGCCAGTGGATGTCGCGCACGCGGATGGCCACATGCTCGACATAGGCGGTGGTGGGTGGGGTGAAGGGGGTGCTCATGTCTTCGTCTCCTGGTCGTTCGGTGCTCGGCGTGCCTGGCGTGCCTGCTCGACGCCCTTGATGCAGGTCACCAGCGTGGCATTGACGGGCGTGGCCACGCCACAGCGCTGGCCCCAGCGCACGACGGCGCCGTTGATGAAGTCGATCTCTGTGATGGAGCCCTTCTCCAGACTCTGCAACATCGAGGTCTTGAAGTCGTCGGGCAGGCCGGCGGCGGCCTTGGTCCAAGGCGCCTTCGGGTCGGTGTACGAGATCTGCACGCCGCTGGCGCGAGCGACGTCCATCGCCTCCTGCACGGCGGCGACGGCGGTCGCCTCGATCTCGGGGATGGCGTAAAGCGGGCCATAGGGCAGGCCGGTGATGCCGCTCACCGCGCCGGTGGCGACGTTGATCAGCAGCTTGTCCCAGATCGTGCCCATGATGCGGGTGCTGACCGTGGTGCGCAGGCCGGCCGCCTCGAAGGTGTCGGCGATGCGCTGCACGCGGGGGCTGGCGCTGCCGTCCAGCTCGCCGATCAGGGTTTCCTTGCCGACGGTGCCGCTGATGATGTGGCCGGGCGCGAGCATCACGCCGCCCACGTAGGTCTTGCCGGCGATCACGCGCTCGCGGCCGACGGCCTCGGCCAGGATGTCCTCATGGCCCAGCCCGTTCTGCAGCGACAGCACGACGGTGTCGGGGCCGACCAGCGACGCAGCCCCGGCGATGGCCTGCTGCGTGTGGAAGGACTTCACCAGCACGATGAGCAGCTCGACCGGACCCAGCGCGCTGCAGTCCACCTCGGCACGCACCGCGACGCGGCGCTCGCCGTCCGGCCCCCGCATGCGCAGTCCGCCCGCCCAAATGGCGTCGACATGCGCCTGGCTGCGGTTGATGAGCACCACGTCGTTGCCGGCCTCGGCCAGCGTGCCGCCGATGGCGCAGCCGAGTGCGCCGGCGCCAAGAACTGCGATCTTCAAATGCGTCTCCTGTGATGAGGCTGCATTCTTGGATCCGGACTTCATCGTGTGAAGAACATGGGGCACATACACTGCATGTGGATTTCACATGATGCCCCGACCATGTCCGACCTTTCCCTGCTGGACGGCCGGCAGCTGCAGCTGATCGACCTGCTGTACGCCACCGGCAGCGTGACGCGCACCGCCGAGAAGCTGGGCCAGACGCAGCCCACCGTCAGCATCTGGCTGGCGCGGCTGCGCGAGCAGGTGGGCGATCCGCTGTTCGTGCGCACGGCCCAGGGCATGCTGCCCACGCCCCGCACCGAAGCCATGATCGACACCGTGCGCACCGTGCTGGCCGGCCTGCGCGCCATCGCCGAGGCGCCGACGGCCTTCGATGCGGCCACGATGCAGCGGCGCTTCCGCATCTTCATGACCGACGCCAGCCACATCACGCTGCTGCCGCGGCTCTTCTCGCATGTGCGGGCTCTGGCACCGGGCATCACGCTGGAGGCGGCGGCCATCCATGCGGACATGGCGGCCGAGCTGGAGCCGGGCGCCGCCGACCTGGCGCTGGGCTTCATTCCGGCGCTGGACGCGGGCTTCTACCAGCAGACTCTTTATGACCAGGACTGGGTCTGCCTCGTCCATCCCGACCATCCCAGGATCCGCCCCTCGTCCTTCGGCATCGAGGACTACCGTCGCGAGGCGCACGCGGGCATCGTGCAGGGCACCGGCGCCGCGCTGCTCGACGCCACGGTGCGGCGTCTGCAGATCGAGCGACGCGTCGTGCTGAGCATCCCGGGCTTTCTGGGGCTGCCGGCCATCCTGTCCACCACAGACCTGATCGCCACCTTGCCGCGGCACATCGGCGAGACGCTGGCGGCGCTGGGCGGGCTGCGCGTGCTGCGCTGCCCGGTGCCCATCCCCAGCTTCCCGGTGCGGCAGCACTGGCATTCGCGCTTTCACCAGGATGCCGGCAATCGCTGGCTGCGCGGCCTTTGCGCCGAGTTGTTCGTGAAGGTGGGATAGGGCCGATCCCTGCGATGCATCAGTCCGGTACCCGTGTGTGCCTCGGACAATCACACCGCCTCGATCCGAGGCCCCGACCACAAAGGAGTTGCCGTGAGCGTTTCGAGTTCTTTCGCCCTGTTCATGAACGAAGCGCCGGCGCAGGCCGCAGCCTGGGCGCAGGCGGCCCAGGCCCTGGGTGCGGCGAGCGCTCTGGACAGCAAGACGCAGGCCCTGAGCTATCTCGCGGTGCTTGCCGCCACGGGCAACACGTCTGGCGTTCCCTTCCATGTCCTGGCCGCCCGCTCACTGGGTGCCACCCGCCAGGAAGTGGCGAGTGCCGTGCTGGTCGGCCTGCCGGCGGCTGGCGCCGTCGTCATCGCGTCGCTGCCGGCCGCCCTGGCGGCCTACGACGGACAACCCACCTGATCCGCCAGGTGGGGTGGAACCACACTTCGCGCATTCAAATAAAAACAATTATCATTTAGCACCATGTGAAACGACGAGGGTGCGAGGGGCGCGATGTCCACGGCTTCCATGGCGGCGGCGTCCGCCGCACCGGCGCAGGACGTCGGCCTGCTCTACCGGGACCACCACCATTGGTTGCGCAGTTGGTTGCTGCGCCGGCTCGGTTGCTCGGAGCACGCGGCCGACGTGGCACATGACACCTTCATGCGCCTGCTGGGCGCGCGTGAGGCGCTGCCTCTTCTGCGCGAGCCCCGCGCATATCTGCGCACGACGGCCCAGCGACTGCTGGTGGACAGAGCGCGACACGACGCCATCGAACGCGCCTGGCTGGCCGAGGTGCAGGCGCTCGCGGTGCAGGACGAGGCCTATCCCTCTCCAGAGGACGCACTCGAAGCCCTGCGAACGCTGCAGACGCTGGCCCGCGTGCTGGATGCCGTAGCGCCACGGGCGCGTGCCGCCTTCCTGCTGCATCACCTGGACGGTCTGACGCACGAGGCGGTGGCCACCCAGCTGGGTGTGTCGGACCGCATGGTGCGCAAGTACCTGGCCCAGGTGCTGTTGCAGGTGGCCGCCGGCGAAGCCGCATGAGCAGGCAGCCCGCTGACGGCAACGCAGAGGAGCAGGCCGCCGACTGGCTGGTGGCGCTGACGGCCACCGACCCCGTCGAGCGCGAGCACGCCCGCTTCGGTTTCGAGGCGTGGAAGGCGGCCGACCCCCGTCATGCCGCAGCGGCCGCGCCCATGGAGCGTCTGCTGGGTGGGCTGCAGTCGCTGCGGCACAGCCATGCGGCCGGCGCGCGCGCGGCGCTGCGTGCAGGCGAGGCCGCGGCGGGCCGTGGCACGCGCCGGCGCCGCGTGCTCGCCACCGGCGTGATGAGCCTGGTGCTGGCCGCGCTGGTCGCAATGCCGCTGTGGCGCAGCGAGTGGCCCCAGAGCCTGGCGGCCGACCTGCGCACCGCACCCGGCGAATGGCGCACGCACCGCCTGCCCGACGGCAGCCTGCTCACCCTGGCCGGTGGCAGCGCTGTCGACCTGAGCTTCGACCGCGGTCGCCGTCGGGTGCGCCTGCTACGGGGAGATGTGCTGGTCGACGTCGCCCCCGACGCTGCGCGGCCCTTCGAGGTCCGCACCCGCGACGGAGAAATTCGGGCCCTGGGCACCCGCTTCGTGGTGCGCCGCGAAGACGATGCCACGCGGCTGGCCATGATCGAGTCGGTCACCGCCGTGCGGCCCGACCAGGGACTGAATCAACCCCTGGATGCCGCCATGCGGGTGCATGCGGGCGAACAGGTGCGCATCCGGCCCGACGCCGTCCAGCGGCTGCCGGGCATTGAGCCCGCCCAGCTCGCGCGCGAATGGACGCGGCGCGAATGGGCGGTGGTGGACATGCCGTTGACACAGGTCCTGGAGGAGCTCGGCCGCCATCGCGCCGGGCGCCTGGGCTATGACGCAGAGGCGCTGTCGGCACTGCGCGTGAGCGCGGTGCTGCCGCTGGACGACATCGACCGCGCGTTGGCCCTCCTGCAGGCGAGCTTTCCGCAACTGAGGGTGCATCGCGTCATGGCCTGGTGGGCGCAGGTCGATACGGACGACTGACGCATCGGCCGCCGGTCTGGAGGAAATTTTTTGCGGGACCGGTTCCGGATGTGCAGGCCGGGCCGTCAAGGGAAGTGAACACCGCTTCTTCCTGTCCCGACCTTCCGCTCACCATGACCGTCGCTCCCCCCGTTGCCGCCTTGCGGCCCACAGCCGTGGCTGTCGCTCTGGCTCTCGCTGTTCTCACGGCACTGCCGTCCGCCAGCTGGGCGCAGGCCACCCCCGCGAGCGCGGTTGCGCGCTTCGACATACCGGCCGGTCCGCTCGATCAGGCGCTCGTGCGATTCGCGCAGCAGGCCGGCGTGAGCCTGTCGCTGGATGCGTCACGCGTCGCCGGCCTGCACAGCGGCGGCCTGCGCGGCAGCCACGGCGTGGACGACGGCTTTGCCCTGCTGCTGCGCGGCACCGGCCTGCGTGCGGCGCCCGCCGCCGGCGGCTATGTGCTGGCACCCGCCACGGCTGCGGCCAACCCGGCGGGCGACCCCGCCGCCACGGCGGCTGCGACCCTGGCCACTGTCACGGTCAGCGCCGAGGCGGACGGCGCCACCACCGAAGGCACGGGCGCCTACACGGCCCGCAGCACCAGCCTGGCCACCCGCCTGCCGCTGGCGCCGCGGGAGACGCCGCAGTCCATCAGCGTCATCACGCGCCAGCGGCTGGACGACCAGGGCCTCACGCAGCTCACCGACGTGGTCCAGCAGACGCCGGGCCTCACGCTCGCGCAGGCCGGCAACGCCGGCAGCGACAGCTCGCCCATCTATGCCCGCGGCTTCCAGGTCGACAACTACCTGGTGGACGGCGTGCGGCTGGTGGACTCCAACTACACCGACATTTTCCAGACCTTCGACACCGCTCTGGTCGACCGCGTGGAGGTGCTGCGCGGCGCCAGCGGCCTGCTCAATGGCATCGGCTCGCCGGGCGCAGCCATCAACCTGGTGCGCAAGCGGCCCACCGCCAGCTTCCAGGCCAACGTGCGCGGCGAGCTGGGGTCGTGGTCCCACCGCCGAGGTGAGCTCGACGTCTCGGGCCCGCTCAATGCGGCCGGCACGCTGCGCGGGCGCCTGGTGGCCGCCAAGCAGGACAACGCGTCGTACATCGACCGGCTGCACGAGAAGAAGGACGTGCTCTATGGCGTGCTCGAGGCCGATGTCGGGCCCGACACCCTGCTGCACGCCGGCCTGTCGTGGCAGCGCTTCGATGCGACCGGGCATGCGCGCGGCGGCCTGCCCGCCTACTTCAGCGACGGCAGCCGCGCCGTGTGGGACGTGTCGGCCTCGGCCGCGCCGCCCTGGGCAACCTCGCACCGCGAATACAGCAGCCTCTTTGGCGGGGTGGAGCATCATTTCTCGCCGGACTGGTCGCTCAAGGCCACCGTGGCGCGCAGCTTCAACGCCTACGACGAGGTGATCGGCTATGCGTCCAACGGCAATCCGGACCGGCTGACCGGCGCGGGCGTGGGCCTGTGGGCCGGGCGCTGGGCCGCCACCCCGCGGCAGGACGCGGCCGATGTTCAGGTCAACGGTCGATTCAACCTGCTGGGGCGCCAGCACGATCTGGTGTTCGGCGCGACGGCCGTGCGGACCGCCTACTTCGCGCCGGCCTACACCAACTGGCGGCATGCCGGCTGGGATCCGTCGATCCCCAACATCTACCTGTGGAACGGCCTCTCGCCACTGGAACCCTACAACCCGCAGGTGGGCACCGACGACTCGGACGAGCGCCTCAACAGCGCCTACGGCACGGTGCGTTTCAAGCCACTGGATGGCGTGGCCGTGCTGCTCGGCGCCCGCGTGACCGACTGGCGGCGCCAGCAGCGCAGCCAGAGCTGGATCAGCACAAGCCTCACCACCACCGACCGGCGCGAGCGTGGCGTGGTCACGCCCTATGCCGCCGTTACGTGGGACTTCGCCCGCGACTGGACGGCCTACGCCAGCTACACCGACATCTTCAAGCCGCAGAACTACAAGACGCCGACGGGCGACCAGATCGATCCGCAGACGGGCGCCAGCCGCGAGTTCGGCATCAAGGGCAGCGTGCTCGACGACCGGCTCAACCTGAGCGCGGCCGTCTTCGAGAGCAAGCAGGACAACCTGGCCGTCTCCATTCCCAACACCTTCGCGCCGGACGGCTCCCAGGCCTACCGCGCCGTGTCGGGCACGCGCACGCGCGGCTTCGAGATGGAAGCCAGCGGCGAGCTGCGCCCGGGCTGGCAGCTGTCGGCCGGCTTCTCGCGCAACATGACGCGCGACCGCGATGGCCAGCGCCTGCTGACCCACGTGGCGCAGAACAACTTCAAGCTGGCCACCAGCTGGCGCATGGCCGGCGTGGGCAACGGCCTGACCGTTGGGGGCGCTGTGCGCTGGCAAAGCGGCATCTACACCGACGACCTGGGGCCGGCGCGCAACCAGCGCTTCGAGCAGGCTGCCTATGCGGTGGTGGACCTGATGCTGAAGTACCCCTTCACGCCGCAGCTCAGCGCCACGCTCAACGTGTTCAACGCTTTCGACAAGCGCTACTACAACACCACGGGCAACAGCTACTGGGGCGCACCGCGGCAGCTGCGGCTGGGCGTCGAAGCCCGCTTCTGATCGGCCGCGGTCCGCCGCGCGTCCGTGTCTTCCAACGTATCTCGTGCTGCCGTCAACGACGCGCAGCGTCCTCGCTTCCTTTCCATTTCCACGGAGAACCATCGATGGCCCACCGCGCCTTCTTCGCCCTTGCCCTGGCTGCCGCCGCGATCGGCAGTGCCCAGGCCCACCAGCTCTGGATCGAGCGGACCGCGCCCGGCACGGCCCGTGTCTACGTCGGCGATGTCGATGGCGAGCGCGACCGCGGCGACGAGGTCGCCAGGCTGGGCGCCAGCACTCGACTCTTTGCGGCCGATGCCGCCGCACCGTTGCCGCTCGCGGTCCGCGAGGACCATTTGCTGGCGGCCTCCGTGCCTGCGGATGCGGACCTGCGACTGATCAACGACCAGGTCTGGAAGCCCTGGCGCGGCAAGGACGGGGTGCTCAAGGCGGCTGTCTTCAATGCCCGTGAGGGCCGGCGCGACACGCGCGCCGTGCTCGACTACGAGTTCGTCCCCGAACAGGCCGGGGCCAGCCGCTTCCGCCTGGTCTTCAAGGGCCAGCCGGCGGCCAGCCGGGCCGTGACCGTGGTCGATCCCGCGGGCTGGAGCCGGCGCCTGCAGACCGACGCCGATGGCTGGCTCACCGTGCCGGACCGCGGCGCCGGCCGTTATGTGCTGATCGCCGCCCACACCGACCGCCATGCCCAGGACGTGGCCGGCACCCGCGTGGACGCCGTCGACTACACCGCCACGCTGAGCTATGTGGCGCGCTGAGGCCGGAATGCCAGTCCGGCCGGGGTTCGTGAAGTGAGCGCCGTCTCGCCGTTGATGCACGCGGCGCTGCTGGCCGCAGGCGCCGGGTTGCTCTCGGTGGCGGCCGCCCCGGCATTGGCCGGGCCGCTCTGGCTGCAGCCCACGGCCCAGGGCGCGCGCCTTCGCGCCGGTCCGCCCGACCAGCCCGCCCTTGCCCTGCCACCGCTGCAGGCGCTGGCCGCGCCCGGTGCGGATGCCGCGCACGTGCCCGGGCCCGATGGCCGCATCGCGCGCGGCAACGCGGCGGCCGGCGACCTGCGCCTGACCGCTGTCGAGGCCGAGGGCCAGCGCGTGCTGGTCCACCATCAGGCCCGCCTGGGCCGGAAGGAGACGTCGCCCATCAACGACCTGGAGCTGGTGCCGACCGAGCCGGGCGGCCGGCGCTTCCGCCTGATGTGGAAGGGCCGCCCCGTGGCGGCCACCCAGGTCGAGGTGCAGACGGATGCTGGCTGGCAACGGCTGCTGCGGCCCGATGCGGATGGAACGGTGACGCTGGGCACGCCCTTTCCCGGGCTCTATGTGCTGTCCGTGGCAGCGAGCGTGGATGGCGGCAAGGCGCGCTTCGAGGGCCAGGACTATGACGAGGTGCGCCACAGCGCCACGCTGAGCTTCGAGGTGACGTCTCCGTGAAGCGGCGCTGGATCATGGCCGCCGCGGTGCTGGCCGCGGGCGCGGGCCTGACGGCATGGATGGCGCAGCCCGCCGTGCAGCACCAGACCGAGACGGTGCGCCGCCACGACGTGGAGGCCAGCGTGACCGCCATCGGCACCCTGCAGCCGCGCCGCTTCGTGGACGTGGGGGCGCAGGTCTCGGGGCAGATCCGCCGCCTGCACGTGGCGGCCGGCGACACCGTGCGCCAGGGCCAGCTGCTGGTGGAGATCGACCCCAGCGTGCAGCAGGCCGTGGTCGATGCCGGCCGTGCCCAGCTGCAGGCCCTGCGCGCGCAGCTGGCCGAGGAAGAAGCGCAATGGCAGCTGGCCCGCGACCAGGCCGCGCGGCAGCAGCGGCTGGATGCCGACGGCGCCACGCGCGGCGAGGACGTGCAGACCGCGCAGGCCGAGCTGGCGGTGCGCAGCGCCCGCCTGGACCAGTGGCGCGCCCAGATCGCCCAGACCCGCGCCACCCAGCGCGCCGACGAAGCCCGCCTGGGCTACACCCGCATCTATGCGCCCATGGACGGCACGGTGATCGGCGTGGAGGCGCGCGAGGGCCAGACCCTCAACGCCACCTACCAGACGCCGCGCGTGCTGCGCCTCGCCGACCTGGCCACCATGACCGTGTGGACCGAGGTCTCCGAGGCCGACATCGGCCGCGTGCGCGCCGGCATGCCGGCCAGCTTCACCACGTTGGGTGGCGAAGACCAGGCGCAACCCCGGCGCTGGCACAGCCGCGTGCGGCAGGTGCTGCCTGCCCCGCCGCTGGCGGACAAGAGTGCCGAGGGTGCTGCCGCCGCGCCCGCCGCCACCAAGGCCGTGACCTACACCGTGCTCTTCGACGTGGACAACGCCGACGGCGCGCTGCTGCCGCAGATGACCGCCCAGGTCGGCCTGCGCGTGGCGCAGGCGCCGCAGGCCGTGGCCGTGCCGCTGTCGGCGCTGCAGCCGGTGCCCGGCCAGCCCGGGCGCACCCAGCTGCGGGTGCTGGATGCACGCACCGGCGCCCAGGTCCGCGAGGTGCAGCTGGGCGTGCGCAGCCGCCACCTGGCCGAGGTGACGCAGGGCCTGGCCGAAGGCGAGCAGTTGATCGTCGGCGAGACGCAGGTGCCCCGGTGGCCCGCGTGGCTGCAATGGTGAGCGCGGCGTCCGGGGCGGCACCGCCGCTGATCGCGCTGGCCGGCGTGCGCAAGCGCTACGGCGGCGGCAGCAGTGACCAGCCCGAGACCGAGGTGCTGCATGGCATCGACCTGGAGATCCGCGCGGGGGAATTCGTGGCCATCGTGGGCCAGTCCGGATCGGGCAAGTCCACGCTGATGAACCTGCTGGGCGGCCTGGATCGGCCCAGCGCCGGCCACTACCGCTTCGAGGGGCGTGACGTCGCCTCGCTGAGTCCGGACGCGCTGGCCCGGCTGCGCCGCGAGGCCTTCGGCTTCGTCTTCCAGGGCTATCACCTGATCGCCAGCGAGACGGCGCGGGAGAACGTGGAGTTGCCGGCCTTGTACGCCGGCCTGCCACCGCCAGCGCGCGCGCAGCGGGCGCAGGCCCTGCTCGCGAGCCTGGGCCTGGCAGACAGGGCCGGCCACCGGCCGCACCAGCTTTCGGGCGGGCAGCAGCAGCGCGTGGCCATCGCCCGGGCGCTGATGAACGGCGGCCGCGTGCTGCTGGCCGACGAGCCCACCGGCGCGCTCGACAGCGCCAGCGGCGCCGAGGTGATGGCACTCCTGCACCAGCTCGCGGACGAGGGCCACACCATCGTGCTCATCACCCACGACCGTGGCGTGGCCGAGCAGGCCCGCCGCGTGGTGGAGATCCGGGACGGCCGCATCGTGGCCGATGGCCCGGGACCGGGCGCGGCATCGTCGGCGTCGGCCGCATCGGCCGCGGCCGGTGGCACGCAGGCCGCTTCCGCTCCGATGTCGCCCGGCTCGCCCGGGCCGGCCCGGCCCTGGCATGCCGACCTGGGCGAGGCCGCGCGCGCCGCCTGGCGCGGCATGGGCCGCAACCGCCTGCGCACCGGCCTCACCCTGCTCGGCATCGTGATCGGCGTGGCCTCGGTCATCGTCATGCTGGCCGTGGGGGAGGGGGCGCGCCAGCGCGTGGTGCAGCAGATGGGCACCCTGGGCACCACCATCATGTACCTGGGCGGCAGCGCGCCGGCCGAAGGGGGGCCGCCGGGCCGGATCACCGACGAGGACCTCTCGGCCATCGCCGGCCTGCCGGACGTGGCCCATGTCATGCCCGTCATCGGCGACCCGATCCCGGTGCGCCGCGGCCGGCTGGAGCGGCAGGTCTACGTGTTCGCGGCCGAATGGTTCATGCCCCAGGTGCACCAGTGGCCGCTGGCGCAGGGCCGCTTCTACACCGAGGCCGAGGACCGTGCGCTCACGCCGCTGGTGGTGCTGGGCCATCGGGCGAAGGCGCATTTCTTTCCCGGCGATCCGGACCCGCGGGGCCGGCAGCTGCTGATCGGCGACTCGCCCTTCGAGGTCATCGGCACCCTGGCCGAGCGGGGCGCCGAGTCCGGCGCGCAAAGCTACGACGACATGGTCTTCATTCCCTACCGCGCGGGCCGGGCCCGCGTCTACCGCGTGCAGACCCAGCCCGACTACACGGTCGTCGCCGCCGCCTCGCCGCAGCAGGTGGCGCCAGCCGAAGCGGCCATCCGCCGCCTGCTGCTGGCGCGCCACGGCCGCGCCGATTTCGAGATCAGCAACGCCGCGGCGCGCCTGCAGGCCGAGGCCCAGACGCGCCGCAGCATGACGATGATGCTGGGCCTTATCGCCGCCGTGTCGCTGGTGGTGGGCGGCATCGGCGTGATGAACGTGATGCTGATGACGGTGCGCGAGCGGCTGCGCGAGATCGGCATCCGCATGGCCGTCGGCGCCCGCCAGCGCGACGTGCAGCGGCAGTTCCTGACCGAGGCGGTGCTGCTGACGCTGGCGGGTGGTGTGGCCGGCGTGCTGGCCGGCGGCATCACGGGCGCCGTGCTGGTCGCCAGCGGCGTGCCGGTGGTGTTCTCGGTCCGCGCGATGGCCGGCGCGTTCGCCTGTGCGCTGGCGACCGGGCTGGTCTTCGGCTGGGCGCCGGCGCGTTCGGCGTCGCGCCTGGACCCGGTCGTGGCCCTGGCCGGAGACTGAGCATGCGACACCTCCTGCCCACGGCGCGCCGCCCCGGCGCGCGTGCACTGGTCCTGGCGCTGGCCGGGCTGCTGGCCGCCTGCGCCGCGCCGGCGCCACCGGCCGGCCGGGCTGTGGCGCCGGTCCTGCCCGAGCGGTGGTCGGCCGCCGATCCGGCATCCTCCGGCGCCCTGCCGGCCGAAGAGGGCTGGTGGACGCGCTTCGGCAGCGCCGAACTCGACGCCCTGGTCGCGCGCGTGCAGTCCAGCTCGCCCGATCTGGCCGCCGCGGCGGCACGGCTGCGGCAGGCGCAGGCTCGGGCGCGCCAGGCCGGCGCCAGCCGCTGGCCCGCGCTGGAGGCCCAGGTGCAGGTCCGCGGCCAGGGCGGCCTCGGCGGGCAGGCGGTCGACGCCGAGCCGCGCCACGCGCTGGGCCTGAGCGCGGCCTGGGAATGGGACCTGTGGGGCCGCCTGGAGGCCGGGCGCGACGCGGCGCACGCCGCCGTGCAGGCCAGCGCGCTCGACGCGCGGGCGCTGCGCCTCCTGCTGACGGCCGCAGCAGCCGATGCATGGCTCGAGGCCGCGGGCCTGGCCGAGCGCATCCGGCTCGGCGAAGCCAGCCAGGCAGCGGCCGAGCGCATCGCCGCCCTGACCGAGGTGCGGCTGCGGGCCGGGCGTGCCACCGCCCTCGAAGCCAGCCGGCAGCGCGGCCTGGTGCAGGCGCAGCGCGCCCAGGTGCAGGCGCTGCACCAGCGGTGGGCGGAGCTTCGCGCCACGCTCACGGTCCTGACGGGCCGACCCGACCCGGGCCCGACGCCGACCAGCCGGCTGTCCGAACTGACCCTGCCTGCGGTCGCCCCCGGCCTGCCCGCATCGCTGCTGGCGCGCCGCCCCGACATCGCCCGCGCGGCCGCCCTGCTGGCCGCCGCCGACGCGCAGCGCCTGGCCGCGGAAGCCGCACGCTGGCCCCGGATCACGCTGACCGCCGGCCTCGCCGCCGAGAGCGCCTCGTCGCGCACGCTGCTGCGCGATCCCGCCTATGCGCTGGCGGCGGGGCTGGTGGCGCCCCTGCTCGACGGTGGCCGCCTGGCGGCCGAACGGGACGAGGCGGAGGCGGTGCAGGACGAGCGGCTGGCCGCGTACCGGCACGCGGTGGTGCAGGCCTTCGCCGAGGTCGACGCAGCGCTGCAGTCGCAGGCTGCGTTGCGGGCCCGGCGCGAGGCGCAGGCCGGCGCGCTGGCCGAGGCCCGCCGCGCCCATCGCCTGGCCGAGACGCGCTGGCGCGCCGGGGCCGACGACGCGCTGGCCCTGCTGGACGCGCAGCGCACGCTCTTCCAGGCCGAAGACGAGGCGGCCTCGCTGCACCAGGCCCTGCTGCAGATGCAGGTGCGGCTCTACCGCGTGCTGGGCGGCGGCTGGCGCGCACCCGGTCTTCAGCGCGCCGTCTGGTAGCCGGTGCGCAGCGTCGGCGTGAGTGCGCCGAAGCGCGGCCAGGCCAGCATCACGCCCTGGCGCTGCAACAGGCGCTGGAAGTCCGCCAGCAGGCCCGGTGTGCTGCGCACGGCCCGCGGCAGGGTGCGGCGCTGCTGCGCGAAGGCGGCGAGCAGGCCGGCGGCCTCGCCGATGCTCCATTCGGTCTGGTGTTCGCGGTAGGCGCCGTTGGTCACGCGCGTGGTGCCGATGTTCTTGCAGGCCGGCAGCAGGTTGTCCACCCGCACCGGCAGCAGGGCGCCCAGCGGGATCTGGAACGGGTAGGCGTCGATGTCCACCGTGTTGCGCCCGCGTGTGCTCGGGTGCAGGTCGATGCGGTAGCCGCCCAGGCCCACGCTGTCGGCGAAGACTTCGGCGCCGTCATCGCCCGGGCGGGCCTGCACGCCGATGTGCTGCTCCAGCACGGTGAATTCCGCCACGATGCGGCGGCCTTCGCGGTAGTAGGCCTGCTTGGCCAGGCCGTCGGCCGTGCCCAGCACGTCGCCGCGCAGGCGCAATTCCGGATAGCCTTCGCCGCCGTCGTGGCGCGGCGCCTCGGTCTGCATCCAGTAGAAGAAGGCCAGGCTCAGTTCGCGCGCGGCCTGCAGGGCCTGCTGCTGTGCGGTGCGGTCCACGCCCACCACCGGCTGCTCCCAGTAGTCCATCTGCGGCCAGTTGGCCAGCGTGATGTCGCTGGCATAGGCGCCCGGTGCGAAGTGCCCGCGCCAGGCGATGCGGCGCGCATGCCACAGGTCGTACAGCCCCTCTTCATCGGTCGGGCCCACGAACAGCGGGCGCACGCGGGGCTGGTGGGTCACGAAGTCGCTGAGGGTCCAGCTCAGCTGCGGGCCGGGCCAGCAGGGCAGCTGCAGCGTGCGCAGGCGGTCGTAGTCGCGCGGGCGCTCGATGGTGTGGTCCTCGCCCGGCCGAAGCTCGGCCGCCAGGCACCAGGTGATGGCCTGCTGGTCGTACGGATCGGACTCGTCCAGCGCATGCGGCTCGCCCGTCTGCGCGCGGGCTTCGGCGCCGAACACATGCTCGACGCCGGCAAGCGGCAACAGGTCGCCGATCTCGGTGGCGTCGATGAACATCGGGGCCTGCAGCACACGCAGGCGGCCTTCGCGCAGGTCGAAGGCATGCAGGGCCCGCACGGTGTCGCCCTGCACCTCGGCCGCATCGATGCGGTGCTCGCGCAGCACGACGAGGCGGCCCGCCGCCTCGTGCGGCGCCAGCAGCGCGTCGATCACCCGCACGGCCACCCAGGGCTCGTGGCAGAGCGTGCTGACGTTGC
The DNA here is from genome assembly GCF_040544975.1 of Pseudacidovorax sp. 1753. Lineage (NCBI taxonomy): Bacteria > Pseudomonadati > Pseudomonadota > Betaproteobacteria > Burkholderiales > Comamonadaceae > Pseudacidovorax > Pseudacidovorax sp. 1753. The sequence goes on from NZ_JBEPKY010000005.1 coordinate 269,713, forward strand.
CCTGGCCCGGGTTGAGTCGCGGATGCAGCCGCGCCTCGGGCGTGAGCGGCAGGTGGTCGCGGTAGTAGGCCCGGATGCCCTGCCGCAGCTGCGCATAGCTGAGCGAGGCGCTGACATGCTCGATCCACGGATGCTCGTCGAAGGGCACGCCCTGCGCGGTGAGCTGGCCGCCGAGCCAGTCGAGCTCTTCGACCAGCACCACCCGCAGCCCCTGGCGCAGCGCGGCCAGGGTGGCGGCGATGCCGCCCAGCCCGCCGCCCGCCACCACCAGGTCGGCCTGCAGCTCATGGCCCACACCAGCCCCTGCGTGCACCGCGCGCGTCATTCGGCCCGCAGCCCCAGGCGGCGGATGGCGTCGCCGTAGCGCACCGTCTCGGACGCGATCAACTGGCCGAAGGCCGCGCTGGTGCCGCCGCCGGGCTCCACGCCCAGCGCCTGCAGGCGCTGCTGCACGGCCGGTTGCGCCAGGGCGGCGTTCACCTCGCGGTTCAGGCGGTCCACGATGGCCGGCGGTGTGGCGGCCGGGGCCAGGATGCCGAACCAGCCGGTCACCTCGAAGCCGGGCAGCGCCAGCTCGGCCACCGTGGGCACCCCGGGCAGCACGGCCGAGCGCTTCGCCGTCGTCACGGCCAGCGCGCGCAGCTTGCCGGTCTGGATGTGGGGCAGGGCGCTGGACGGGATGTCGAAGCCCAGGTCCACCTCGCCCGCCAGCAGCGCCGTGAGGGCCGGGCCGGAGCCCTTGTACGGAATCATCTGCATGTCGACCTTCGCGTCGCTCTTGAGCAATTCCGCCGCCAGGCTGGTGGTGGTGGCCCCGCCGCCGCCCGCGGCGTAGTTGAGCTTGCCGGGCGACTTGCGTGCGGCGTCGAGCACGGCGCGGAAGTCCTTGAAGGGCGAGGCGGCTGGCACCACCACGACGACCGGCGAGGCGCCGACCTTGGCCACCGGCGCGAAGGTCTTGACGGTGTCGTAGTTGAGCCTGGGGTAGAGCGAGGTGCTGCCCGGGAAGCCGCTGGTCACGAACAGCAGCGTATGGCCGTCCGCCGGGGCGGTGGCCACGTAGCTGGTGGCGATGGTGGCGCCCGCGCCGGGGCGGTTGTCCACCACCACGGTCTGCCCGAGCGCCTTGCCCAGGGCGTCGCCCATGAGCCGCGCCAGGATGTCGCCCGAGCCACCGGGCGCGAAGCCGACCACCAGGGTGATCGGCTTGGAGGGATAGCTCTGGGCCCAGGCCGTGGATGTCAGGGCGGCGGTGCCGACGGCGGTGGCGGCGGCCATCGCCAGCCAGCGGCGGCGAAGCATTCGTTGCATGGTTGTCTCCTTGGAAGGTGTGGCACCGATGCTAGGAACCGCTGGCCCCGGCGCCCAATACCAAGGCTTTGGCGGGGCATGCCTGGCTGTTATGGTTGGGCGTGTCGATGAACCTCTGTTGTTCTGGCCTTCGTGGCCTCGGCCCCTCGCCATGAACCTGCGCCAGATCGAAGTCTTCCGGGCCGTGATGAGCGCCGGCTCGATCACCGGGGCGGCCCGCCTGTTGCATGTGTCGCAGCCGGGCGTGAGCCGCCTGGTCCGGCACCTGGAGCTGCAGCTGGGCGTGGCCCTGTTCGAGCGGCGCAATGGCCGGCTCTTCGCCACGCCGGAGGCGCGGGCGCTGCAGGTCGAGGTCGACAAGGTCTACCGGGGCGTGCGCCATGTGCAGGACGTGGCGCAGCACCTGCGCTTCGGTGCCCACGCGACGCTGCGCGTGCTCTCCAGTGCCAACACGGCGCTGGAACTGGTGCCGCGTGCGACGGCGCGGCTGCTGGCGCGCTTTCCGGATGCCCAGGTCGGTTTCGAGGCGCTGCCGACGCGCGAGATCGTCAAGCTGCTGGTGGCGGAGGACGCGGACCTCGCCGTCTCTTCGGCGCCCCTGGAGCATCCCGTGCTCGACCTGCGCGAGATCGGCCAGTGGCGTCTGATGTGTGCCCTCGCGCCAGGCCACCGGCTGCTGGCGGCACCGGTCTTCGATTTCGATGCGGCGCTGCGTGAGCGGCTCGTGCTCTACAGCCCCGAGGCGCCCCAGAGCCAGGTCATCGACCGCTGGCTGGCCGAGCGCGACATCGTGCCGCGGCGTGCGGTGGAGGTGCGCTCTGGCCACGCCGCCTGCGCCATGGTGGCCAGCGGCGCCGGCGTGGCCTTCGTCGACGACCTGTCGGCGCGTACCTTCGCGCCAGGCCGTCTGGTGCTGGTGCCCGTGCCCCAGGCGCCCGCCTTTGCGTTGCTGGCCGCCAGCAACACGCACCGGCCGCTCTCCATGCTCGGCCGGGCCTTCATGCAACTGCTGGACGAGGAGTTCGCCGCGCTGGCAGCGCCGGGATGACCCCGGCGCACGGCGGCCGGGGGCCTGCTGCACAATCGCCCCGCCGCGCCCGTCGGCGGCCGGCCACATCCCCTGAGGAGACGCATGCGCATCATCACGATGCAGGGCCGGCTGATGCTGATCGCGTCGATGGCCATCCTTCCCCTGGCCATCGTCTGCGGCATGGCGCTGCACGCGCTGGCCGAAAGCCAGCAGGCCCAGCACCGGGCCACCACCCTGGGCGTCGCCCGTGCCGTCGCCACGGCGGTGGACAGCGAATTACGGCTGACCATCGCCGCGCTCGGCGCGCTGGCCCTGACCGAGCCGCTCGGCACCAGTTCCGGCGCCGGCCTGTCGCAGGCGGTGAGGCTGGCCACTGCCGTGCGTCGGTCGCACCCCGAATGGATGGCGCTGTTGCTGGCCGCGCCGGATGGACGCCTGCTTTTCAACACCGAGAGTGCCGCCGCAGGCGCGCTCGAGCGCGTGGTCGACGATGACAGCCTGGCCCAGGTGCTGCGCACCGGCCAGCCCGCCGTCGGGGCAATGGTGCCCGGCCCCCGTGGCCGTCTGGCGTTTGCGGTGCGTGTGCCCGTGGTGCGCGACGGGCTGACGATCCAGGTGCTGACCGCCGTCGTGCGGCCCGAGGCCATCACGGCGGTTCTGGGCCGCCAGCGCGTGCCCGAGGGCTGGTCGGTGTCGGTGTTCGACTCGCGCGAGCGCCGCGTGGCGCGCAACATCGACGACGCCCGATTGCGCGGCAGCGGCCCGAGCGACACGCTTCGCCGCCTGCTGACCGAGATGGGCGATGCGCCCGATGCCGTGGGCGTGTCGACCAACCTGGACGGCGTGCGCTCGCAGACCGCCGTGGCCCGGCTGGAGTCGGCGCCGTGGTTCGTGGTGCTGGGCGCTTCGGCCGACCTGGCCGAGTCGCCGCTGCGCCGCACCTATCTGGCCTATCTGGGCGGCCTGCTCGTTTCCCTGGCCTATGGTGCGCTGGCGGCCTGGTGGATCTCGCGCGGCGTCACGCGCCCCATGGCCCGGCTGCGCCAGCAGGCCGATGCGCTGGGGCGCGGCGAGCCCGTCGCGGCGGAGCCTTCCCGCGTGCCCGAGGTGGACGCGGTGGCCGATGCGCTGGCTGCGGCTTCGCTGCAGCGACGGCGCAGCGAGGCCGAGCGGCAGCAGCTGCTGGAAGCCGAGCGCGCGGCCAGCACCGCCGCGCAGGCCGCGCAGCAGCGACTGGCGCAACTCGTCAGCGCCGGCGCGGTGCTGTCGCAATCGCTGGAGGAAGATGCCACGCTGCGTGCCATCGCCGCGCTGATCGTGCCTGCCGTGGGCGACCTCTGCCGCATCGATCTGCTGGACGAACATGGCGTTCTGCAGCGCAAGCTCACGCATCACTTCGATCCGGCGCGCACGGCGACCATCGCGGCCCTGGTGGAGACCCGCGCCGCGCCGGCGGACGCCCCGGGCTCTTTTCCCTGGGCCGTGGCCACCGGTCGCACCTTTCTGCACAACCTCGATGACGAGGGCATGCCCGATGCGCTCGATCCGCAGCTGCGCGAATTCGTGCTCGCCTTCGGTATCACGGCCGGCTGCATCGTGCCGCTGATCGCGCGCGGGCGCACCATCGGCGCGATGGCCGTGCTGCAGGCCGAGTCGGGCCGCCGCATCACCGCCGACGACGGCGCACTGATCAACGACCTGGCCCAGCGTGCCGCGTTGGCACTGGACAACGTGCGCCTCTTCGCGCAGGCACGCGCGGCGCAGAAGCAGGCCGAGGACGCCAACCAGGCCAAGGACGAATTCCTGGCCATGCTGGGCCACGAGTTGCGCAACCCGCTCGCGCCCATCGCGCTGGCGCTGCAGCTGGTGCAGCGCCGCGACCCGCAGGCCTTCCCGCGCGAGCGGCAGATCATCGAGCGGCAAGTGCGGCACCTGTCGCGCATGGTCGACGACCTGCTGGATGTGTCGCGCATCGTCTCGGGCAAGGTCGTCCTGCGTGCCGAGGCGCTGGACCTGCGCGACGTGGTCGCTCGGGCACTGGAGCTCACGCTTCCCGCCCTTCAGCAGCGCGGCGACATGCCCGACGTCACGCTGCCCGCCGACCCCGTGCCGGTGCAGGGCGATCCACTGCGGCTGGCCCAGGTGGTCGGCAATCTGCTGAACAACGCCGCGAAGTTCACGGAGCCCGGCAAGGCGATCCGCGTCGTGCTGACCGTGCACACGGCAGGGCCGCATCCCTTGGCGGTGCTGCAGGTCATCGACGAGGGCATCGGCATTGCCCCCGAGTTGCTGCCGCGGGTCTTCGAGCGATTCGTGCAAGGCGAGCAGCCGCTGCAGCGTGCCGCGGGCGGGCTTGGGCTGGGCCTGGCGATTGCGCAGAGCCTGACGCATCTGCACGGCGGCGCGATCACCGTGCGCAGCGAGGGGACGGGACGCGGCAGCACCTTCGAGCTTCGCCTCCCACTGCATGTCGCGTCGCCAGCGCCGGCGGAGCCGTCGCTGGTCCTGGGGCAGGCGCCGCGTGTCCTGTCGGTGCTGGTGGTGGACGACAACCAGGACGCCGCCGACTCGCTGGCGAGCTGGCTCGAATTGGAAGGCCATGCCGTACGGGTGGCGTATTCGGCCGAAGCCGCCCTCGAGGCCCTGCTGCAGCAGGCGTCGGACGCGGCGATCGTGGACATTGGCCTGCCGGGCCTCAGCGGCCACGAACTGGCATCGCGGCTGCGCGCGCAACCCCGGACCGCCCACATGGCGCTGATTGCGCTGACCGGCTATGGCCGCGAAGCCGACCGGAGCAAAGCATTGGCGGCAGGCTTCGACGACCATTTCGCCAAGCCGGCGCAGGTGGAAATCCTCCTCGCGCGGTTGCGCGCACTCGACGCCCTGCGCCACGTCACGCCAGACGCCTGATCAGAGAAGCGGCGGCACTGGCCCGTGGACTGGCCGTTCCCGAACCGAGGCGCGGGTAAAGCCAGTTGCCAGCTGGCGGCTCAGGCGGCGCGCAGCGCCTTGGCGACGTGTCGGGTCGCTTCCAGCCCCGCCGATCCCCAGTGGAGCGCCGGTCCCAGCAGGCGGCGGAGCACCGCGCCCCGATCGGCGCCACCACTGCCTGCAAGCACCTGCCGCAGTTCGGCCAGATCCGGATCGAGGGTGCCGCCGTCCTCGGCCAACATGTCCAGCGAGACCGGTTCCTCGCCGAGGCGGGCCCGTCTTCCGTGCCGGAAGGCGCGAGGCGGTGCAGGCGGCCTTGCGCCCGGGCCCGAGCGGACGAAGGGCGCGCCGTCTTTCGCCGCAGTGCCGCGGATCCAGTCGTAGATGACCTGCAGTTCGTAATCGCCAAAAACGCCGAACATGCTGGCGTGGTCGCCCTGCAGCAGCGCCCAGAAACGGCTTTGCGCGGGGTCGGAGCCCCGTACCAGCCAGCCCTTGCGTTCCAGCGCAGCCACGAAGCCGCCAATGGCCTTGGGATCGGCCAGCCACTGGTTCACCGTGCGGCCTTCGATGCGGCAGTAGTCGGAATGCGCCAGGCTGCCCTCTGTGGCGCGGCCGCCGAGCACCTGCAGCAATGCTTCATGCCCGTCGAAAGCGGCGATGGCATCGGTCGTGCCCTGACCGGCATTGCTCAGCATGTAGCCATCGGCGACGCGAGCCCAGAAGGCTTCGCGGTCCGCGAGGGCAGGCAGGTTCTCCACCGCAGCGCGCAGCGCTCGTTGCGCGTGGCCGCCGGCGGCGTTGTCCACGGTGACATGCAGGGTGAAATAGGTCGGATCGATGCCCAGTTCATCCAGCTCGTAGGCGGTGATCAGCAGATGCAGCGGCAGTTGCTCATAGCCGAGGTTGAAGCCGATCACCTCGGGCAGCAGATCGGCCGTGCAGGCCGCCAGTGACAGTTGCAGCGCACCCTGCACATAGGCCTCGTCGGGCTGCTCGGCCCAGTCCACGATGCCCATCGAGTCGAGCAGGCGCCGATACAGCAGCACATGGTTCTTGTCCGGATCGCCATCGCCCAGTTCCTCGACATAGGTGAGGATCAGATCGTTCAGATGCGGATTGGCGGCGTCCGGCAGCAGGCCATACAGCCAGGCGCCATCGACCAGCTTGGTGGGCGCGACCGCCCTCAGGAAGTTCAGGGCATGCGAGCGGGTGCCGAAGTAGCGCCGCGGGCTGCCCGCTTTGCGCTCCGCCAGGTAGGCCTGGTACGCCGCCCCGGTGGACGCCAGGTTGGCCTGCTGCCACGCGGCAAGACCGTCCGGCGAGTCCGGCAGATCGCACGGCCGACCCCGCATCTCCTCTCGCCAGCGCTCGACAAACGCGCGGGCCTGCATGCGCAAGCCCGCATCGGGGCGGTCGTTGGCATGAAGCAATGACTCGTAGAGCTCACGTGCGCCTTGCGCCAGTTGGTGCCCGTCCTCGTTCGCAGCGTCGGCCGATGGCCGGGCCTGCAGCAGGGCGCGGGGCGTCGTCATTCGGGGCGCGGTTGTCTCTTCTGAGGCCGTCACGGCAAGTTGTTGGGTCTGCATAGGTCAACCTTCCCTGCCAGAACGCGCGGCGCGGGCAGGGGGGCGGCCCGGCTGGCTGTCGGCGCGGACCGACCCCCCACCCTCGGACTACGCACCCGGCCCGCCCCTGGCGCGCGCCGAGGGGCGGTGACGTCCTACCCAGGAAGACGGTCGCAGCGGCAGTCCCATGGACTTTCGCCGCGCCCAAGGCCGGCGTGGCCCGCCTGTGGCAGCATCCTGCCTCCCGCGGGCCACCCGCCGGCGTCTCTTTCCAGCAGGCAGTGCCTGACCACGCGGACCGGCGCATCTTGCCGGGCCGGTTCTTTCGCATGTCTACCTCGCACGCCGCTTCCTCGCCCGTCCGCCGCCCCCTCGCCGACCGCCAACGCCTGGGGCTGCTTGCCCTGTCGATCGTGCTCATCGCCTTCAACCTGCGACCGGTGTTCTCCAGCCTGTCGGTCGTGTTGCCCGACATCGTGGCGGCCACGGGCATGTCGGCGGCTGCGGCCAGCGCGCTGACCACGCTGCCCGTGATCTCCCTCGGTGCCTTCGCCATGGTGGCACCCTGGCTGGGTCGGCGCCTGGGGCTCGAGCGCACGCTGCTGGCCTGCATGGGGCTCATCACGGCCGGCACGCTGCTGCGCGGCTCGGCGCAAATGCCGCTGCTGTTCGTCGCATCGGCCATGGCAGGCATCGGCATCGCGGTGGCCAACGTGTTGCTGTCCGCGCTGGTCAAGCGCGACTTCGACGGTCGCACGGCGCTGATGATGGGCCTCTACACCATGGCCGTCTGTGCCGGCGCCGCCTGCGGTGCGGGTCTGACCGTGCCCTTGCAGCAGGCGCTGGGGCTGGGATGGCAGGGCGCGTTGGCAATGTGGACCCTCCCGGCCGCGGTGGCCCTGGTGCTGTGGGTGCCGCGGGCCTGGTCGACACGGCGGGATGCGGGCGAGTCCGGCTTCCGGGTGCGTGGATTGTGGAGTGACGTCCTGGCGTGGCAGGTCACGCTGTTCATGGGTTTGCAGTCGGCCCTCGCCTATTCGGTGATGGGGTGGCTGGCGCCCATGCTGCGCGAGCGGGGCCTGGCGGCGGCGACGGCGGGCTTCGTGGTGTCGCTGTCGGTGCTGGTGCAGGTGCCGACCTGCCTGGTGCTGCCTACGCTGGCACAGCGCCAGCGCAACCAGGTGGCGCTGGCCGTGGGGCTGGCCGTGCTCACGGTGGGCGCGTTGTGGGCGTGCATGTTTGCGCCGATGGGCGGGATCTGGGGATGGGCGGTGCTGCTGGGCATTGCGCAGGGCGGCACCTTCTCGCTGGCGCTCACGATGATCGTGATGCGCTCACCCGATGCGCGGGTCGCCGCCCAGCTTTCCGGCATGGCGCAGGGCGTGGGCTATCTGGTGGCCGCCACGGGGCCGATGCTGGTCGGCCTGCTGCGGGCCTGGACGGGCAGCTTCCGCGCGTCGGCCCTGCTGTTCGGGGCCCTTGGCGTGGCGCTCGTGCTGGCCGGCGCGGGGGCCGGGCGCGCGCGCTTCGTGAAGGCGGCGGCCCTGCCGCGCTGATCAGTCGAGCCGTCCTGCCGCGTTCTTCGACATGCCTCGCGTCTCCGTCAAGTCGCTCTGTGCCTTCGCGGCCAAGGCCGGGGATCTGGACATCCGCTTCGTGCCGGCGCCGACCGCGCACGAGGGGCAGGCGGGGCATACGCTGGTGCAGTCGCGGCGCGGACCGGGCTACGAGCGGGAGGTGGCGCTCGAGACCGTCGTGCACGGACTGCAGGTGCGCGGTCGCGCCGACGGCTATGACGCCGGCCAGCGGCGGGTCGAGGAGATCAAGACCTTTCGCGGCGAGTTCGAGCGCATCAAGGGCAACCATCGTGCGCTTCACTGGGCCCAGGCCAGGACCTATGCGGCGATGCTGTGCGAGCGGGACGCGCTGTCCTCCATCACGGTCGCGCTGGTCTACCTCGACCTGGCCAGCGGCGAGGAGACGGTGCTCCAGGAGCAGTGCCAGGCCGAGGCGCTGCAGGCCGCGCTGCAGACCATGTGCGAGGCCTACGCACGGTGGGCGCAGCAGGAAGAGGCCCACCGCACGCTGCGCGACACGCAGATGGCGGAGCTGGTCTTTCCGCACGGCGATTTCCGCACCGGCCAGCACAAGCTCTCGCGCGACGTCTATCGCGCCGCCGCGCGGCGGCGCTGCCTCATCGCCCAGGCGCCCACCGGCATCGGCAAGACGCTGGCCACCACCTATCCGCTGCTGCGTGGCCTGGCGGCGCATGGCACGGACAAGGTGTTCTTCCTCACGGCCAAGACGCCGGGGCGGCAGGTTGCGCTCGATGCCCTGCGGCAACTCGGCCAGGGCCGGGCGCTTCGGGTGCTGGAGATGACGGCGCGGGAGGCGGCCTGCGAGCGGCCGGGCGCGGCCTGCCACGGCGACAGCTGCCCGCTGGCCAAGGGCTTCTACGACCGTCTGCCGGCGGCCCGGGCCGAGGCCGCCGAGGCCCGCTGGCTCGACCGCGAGGCGCTGCGCCGCATCGCCGCCGGCCATGGCGTGTGCCCCTACTTCCTGGGGCAGGAGATGGTGTGCTGGAGCGATGTGGTCGTGGGCGACTACAACTACTACTTCGACGGCAGCGCCATGCTCTATGCGCTGGCCCGCGAGGAGGAATGGCGGGTGGCCGTGCTGGTCGACGAGGCCCACAACCTGGTGGACCGCGCCCGTGCGATGTACTCGGCGACGCTGGTGCACGGTCTGCTCGCCCAGGCCGACGCCGCCGCGCCCGCCTTCGTGCAGGCCGCACTGCGTCGGGTGCGTCGCGAATGGCGCCAGCTCGCCCAGGCGCAGGCCGGCGCCTATGCGGCCATGACCGTCCTTCCTGAGCCGCTGGTGCGCAGCCTGGGCGATGCGGTTGCGGCCCTGTCGGAGCTGGCGGCCCAGTCGTCGTCGGAGCTGCCGGGCCCGCTGCAGGCGCTGTTCTTCGAGCTGCTGGCCGTGGTGCGGCTGGCCGATGTCTTCGGTCCGCATTCGGTCTTCGAGGTCGCGAACACGCCGCATGGCGAGCCGCTGTCGCTGACCGTGCGCAACCTGGTGCCGGCCGGCTTCCTGCGTCCACGCTTTGCGGCCGCGTCCACGGCGGTGCTCTTCTCCGGCACCATCGCGCCCTTCGGTTACTACCGGGATCTGCTGGGGTTGCCCGAGGATGCGGTGGAACTGGAGGTGGACTCGCCCTTCCGCGCAGAGCAGCTTCGGGTGGATGTGGCCCGTGACGTCTCCACCCGTCTGCGCGACCGCCCTCGCTCGCTGCCCCGGGTGACGGCGCTGATGGGGCGGCAGTTTGCGCAGCGACCCGGCAACTACATCGCCTTCTTCAGCAGCTTCGCGTACCTGGACATGGCCTTCGAGGCCTTTGCGCGTGCGCATCCCGAAGTGACCGTGTGGCGCCAGTCGCCGGCCATGTCCGAGCGCGAGCGCGCGGACTTCGTCGCCCGCTTCACCCCGGCCGGCCGGGGCATCGCCTTCGCGGTGCTGGGCGGCGCCTTCGCGGAAGGCGTGGACCTGCCCGGCGACCGGCTGGTGGGCGCCTTCGTGGCCAGCCTGGGTCTGCCGCAGCACGATGAGCCCAATGAGGTGCTGCGCGAGCGGATGGAAGCGATGTTCGGCCAAGGCTATGCCTACACCTACCTCTATCCCGGCATGCGCAAGGTGGTGCAGGCGGCGGGGCGGGTGGTGCGCACCGAGCAGGACACTGGGGTGGTCCATCTGCTCGACGACCGTTTCGCGCGGCCGGAGGTGCTGGCACTGCTGCCCCGCTGGTGGCAGGTGACGGGCGGCACGGCACCCTAGCTTTCTCCCTGGCCGAACACGGCGGGTCGATACGCAGCCTTTTGGCGCCGGCTTGTAGGATGAATCGCCAATTCGCCGGCTGCCGGTTGACCCTGCGGGGTCGGTGCGTGCAGAGTTCGGGCGCCGCCTCAACGCCTACCTGCATGGACAAGCCGCCATCCCTGGGCAGCGTCAGCACGCTGCCCCGCCGCTCCGCGACCCCCGCTCCGGACTACCGGCGCATGGTGGAGGCCGTGGAGGACTACGCCATCTTCATGCTCGACGCCAACGGCGTGATCCTGAGCTGGAACCGCGGCGCGCAACGCCTCAAGGCCTACGAGGCCGACGAGATCATCGGCCGGCATTTCTCCATCTTCTATCCGCCCGAGCTGCTGGCGCGGCGCTGGCCGGAGCACGAACTGGCCGTGGCGGTCCAGGTCGGCAAGTACGAGGAGGAAGGCTGGCGCCTGCGCAAGGACGGAACGCGCTTCTGGGCCAGCGTCACCATCACGCGCATCGACGGCGACCAGGGCCAGGTGCTGGGCTTCGTCAAGGTCACGCGCGATCTCACCGACCGGCAGCGTCAGCAGGAGGAGATCCGCGCCAGCGAGCAGCGCTTCCGGCTCCTGGTGGACAGCGTCAAGGACTACGCCATCTTCATGCTCGACCCGAGCGGCCACGTCGTGAGCTGGAACGCCGGTGCGCGTGCCAACACGCTGGCAGGATGCCCTCCATGTCAGGGTTTTTCGCGCCTTCGAACCAGGAACCAGAAGACCTATGTTCAGGACGATAGAAATAACTTGGTGTCGGATTTCCTTCGCTTCGTGAAGGCAATGAATCCGAAGTCGGTAATGCTTGAGAACGTTCCTTCTCTTGGTCGGGATGGGCGCTTCACAAAAATGAGGAATCAGCTCATCTCGCTGGGCTACGAGGTCATTGTTCATGTGCTTGATGCGGCCGACTACAGAGTGCCGCAGCGGCGTAAGCGGCTCATCATGCTTGCGTCACGCGTCCACACTCCCGCCTTGGCGCCTGCAGCGCAGCAGCGTGTGACTGTACGCCAAGCGTTGAGCGGCCTGACTCCTCCGTCGCGCACGAAGGACAAACTTCACGCTATTCCGGAGAATCGGTCGCAGGCGGTTCGAGACCTTATCAAGCTAATCCCCAAGAATGGCGGTAGTCGCTCTGATCTTGGGCGCGAGCACCAGCTTGCCTGCCATTTGCGTAGCGACGGCTTTAAGGACGTGTATGGGCGGATGGCATGGGATGACGTGTCGCCCACTATCACCAGCGGGTGCCACAACCCGTCCAAGGGGCGGTTCCTTCATCCGTCTCAAAATAGAACTATTACGTTGCGTGAAGCTGCGCTGCTTCAAGGTTTTCCTTCCGACTATCGGTTTGATGTCTCCCACGGCAAGGAGGCGATCGCCTTGATGATTGGTAACGCCCTTCCGCCGCCCTTCATCGCAGCCCATGCCGGTTCGCTCCGTCAAGGCCTGCTCTCGGTGTGTCAAAGCACCGCGTCGGCTGGGCGTGGAGCGGCTTTGGAATAGCCTTACCCCGCGATCTGATTGCTCGTTGCGTTCGAGTGTTTCTGATGGGCAAGATCTCATCGGAGCAGCGAAGCCGCAATATGGCGGCTGTTCGGGCAAAGGACGCGGCACCGGAACTTGCAGTTCCTAGCTTGCTTCATCGCCTCGGTCGGCGGTTTCGACTTCGTCAGGCCGAACTGCCCGGTAAGCCGGACATTGTGTTGAAGCGGCATAGAGTCGTCATCTTTGTCCACGGATGTTTCTGGTACGGACACAGTTGTCCGCGTGGGAGGACTCCGACGAGTGGCATGCGCAGCAGCCCCTCGATGCGGCTGACCGGGTGATCGGCGATGCGCGCGAGCACTTCGCGCACCTGGCCGCGAGCGCCGTCGGCCAGTGCCAGGGTGGGCCCGGCGTAGTGCGCGAACAGCTTCTCGCCGGCGCGGTGCTGCTGGCGCATGGAGCGCTTGAGCGTCCTGGCGTAGCGCTCGTAGTGCTCGCAGAACTGGGTGAAGCCCCAGGTGCGCTCGCCGGGGTGGGCGGCGCGGTATTCTTCCCACAGCAACGTCAGCGTCACCCCCCTTGCGGCGCAGCTCGACGTGCACGCGGGCGAAGTCGGGCTGGGCCACGCGACGCTGCTCGGCCGAGATGCCGAACAACCGCCGTTCCAGCTCGGCCAAACCCAGAGTTTCGACAGCGTCCCAGCGGTTCAGGCCCGCAGCGCTGGCCAGCGCCACGTACTTCGCCACCACGCTCTTGGAGACCGACAGGCTCCGGGCGATTGCCCCATGCGACAGGCCGCCGTGCAGCTTCAGTCGCAGTACATCCTTGATCATGCGTATGTCCATCGTTGGCGGCCATCGGCGCTCCTGCAAAAGGCCGGCAGCCCATGGCCCTGCGGGTTAGTCATACGCAACCCTTTCACTCCCCCAGACCTCGCCGGTCACGGCTCCGGACTAATCGGTCACGATCCCGGAAGGGGCGGTCACGGATGGGCCGAAATACGCATCATCGGCCGCAACAAGCCTCATCGTGGTGACCGCAAATGGGTCATTGGGTTCATCGAGTTCTGTCGACTGTCTAGCCCAGGACTTTTCCAATCAACGCGATGGCTTGCGGAAGCTTTTCAAGCCCGAGGTCCACGAGCTTCAGTGCGAGGTGTTTTGTGGTCTCACCTGGCAGCTCGCGAAGCTGATCAAGGTATCGCTTCTTTTCTGGGGGGGGCAGATCCGATGCCTCAATGCGCGCCTCGATCAGGCTCTTGATAGTGTCGTCATGCAGTTGAATCGTCACCACGCCCAGGATTGCCGACAGGCCCCCGTCCTGCTCAAGGAAGTCAATGCCCCGCGCGGAGATGCGCACGCCCCAGAACCGGTGGTCGCCCTCTTCATCGACCTCGAAGCCTTTACCCGCCTCCACCAGGCCATGCGCCTGAAGGTACAGAAGGTTCGCGACCACCTTCCGCTCCTGTTCCGGAAACCCTCCTGCAAAGTTGCGGATGAGGTTGGGGTTCATCGTCGGATAGTCGTCGCGCAGTTGTTCCAGCAGGCTGCGTTGCAAATCGCGGTCAATTTTCATGAGCAGTCCGTTCCTGAGTTCTTCGTGGGCTGTGAGATGTCTTATTGTGCGCAGGGGTGGACCGCTCACCATCTACTCGGAGGTGCCCATGCGGCTCATTGACGACTGTCGCAGGTTCTGGCGATTCGCCAGCGTGCGGGTGCCCGGTAGCCAGCGCCGGTAGCCGCAGCACTGGATTAACTTCGAGCCGCAGCAGGAAGCCAACGATGCGGATCACCCTCGACTGCGTGCCCAAAATAGGGCTGAGCGTGGCCGTAACCTCCAGTTCCGCGTCGACGTCGAACGCAAAGCCGCCGCCCAGCGACTTCCAGGGTCCGTAACGAGGTTGGTCGTACTCGGCCGACCGCTTGAACGCCATGGTAAATGGCGCCATTAGGTGTGCGTAGATACAACTAAGAATGACGCCGTCACCGAGATCCAACGCGTCCTCAGCAAGCTCAAACCCGCAGGCGTCGGGTGAAGGTCGAACTCTGTCTTAACTACCTGCTCGCCAACACCCGCGGCACGCGCGTCAAGCTGCTCGTGCACGACGGCTTCGGCGTGTAGTGGGCGGGGCGCAGGCTTAGCGCCGTGCGATTCGTCTGACCAGGCACGACGAGCGCGACGCCCTTGCTGTCGCTCACAACGGCGCAGTTCGAAGCCCTGGTGCCTGGTCTGCCGCGTCAGCGCCCTGCCTCTACGTTTCTATTCCTAGACCTGCAAAAGCGGTGAAGCGGGCTCACAGTTTGGCGGTAGCCATTAGCTCTTCCATCGAAATACCTAGCCCAGCAGCAATGTGGATGACATTCATTACTCCTGGATTCTGAACCCCGCGTTCGATGCCGCTCATGTATGAACGGTCTAGGCCACTTCGGTGGGCAAGATCTTCCTGAGAGATCCCTCGCTGCAGCCTAAGCGAGCGAATCGCATTGCCCAGCGCCACGAGCGCGGGATCAAGGGCGTACTTTCGCGAGACCATCGGCATGGACACGATGGTCCGGTCTTGTGTAATATTTGACCACGGAAGATATTCCACATGGCCAAACACTTTTGTCCTTCTCCTTTTCCCTCGACGCAGCGGCAGCAGCTGCCTGTAGCCTTGGTGCGTAAGCATCCGGCGAAGTCATCTTGACTTCGCCAATCAGGCTCAGCGGACGGCGGCCGCGTGCTTCCAGCGATGCGGCAGCAGTTCTCCGATCCGACTGGCAGGCAGGGTGGGCAGCCGCTCCAGCACGTCCTTGAGGTAGACGTACGGATCGTGGCCGTTGATCTTGGCTGAGTGAGCCAGGCTCATGACCGCTGCGGCACGCTGGCCCGCGCGTAGGCTGCCGGCGAACAGCCAGTTTGACCTGCCAAGTGCAATCGGCCTGATCTGGTTCTCGACCCAGTTGTTGGAGATGGGCACGTCGCCATCGTCGATGTAGCGCGTCAGCGCCTTCCATCGCTTCAAGCTGTAGTCGATGGCCTTGGCGCTGGCCGAACCGTCCGGCACGAGTTGGCGCTGTGCCAGCAGCCATTTGTTCAGCGCTGCGGCCACCCTTCGCGACTTGCGTTGTCGAACGCGTCGTCGCTCTTGGACCGTGGCTGCGGCGAGGTCCTCTTCGATCCTGAAGAGCACCTGGAAGTACCTCAGCGCCTGGTGGCCGACCTTGCTAGCGTGGTTGACCCACAGTTCGTGGAACTTGCGCCTGGCATGCGCGACGCATCCCGCCTCGGTGACGCCGCGCTCGAAGCTGGCCTTGTAGCCGGAGAACCCGTCGGTCACCAGCGTGCCGCGCCAAGCCTGTTCGCCGTTGCCGTCCTGGCGCAAGAAGCCGCGCACGTTCTCCCCGCCACGGGTCTGCGCGAAGTTGAACACCACGGCCCGGGTCGCGTTGAAGCTGGTGGTGCAGTAAGTCCAGATGTAGGCCTTGTGGGTCTTCTTGTTGCCCGGCTTGAGCATGCCCACCGGCGTCTCGTCGGCATGCAGCACATCATGGCGCAGCAGCTCGTGCGTCAGCGCGTCCACCAGCGGCTGCAGCCGCGCGCCGCATTCACCGACCCACTGCGCCAAGGTGGAACGCGCGATCAGCATGCCGGCGCGCTCGAAGACGCGTTCCTGGCGGTACAACGGCAGATGGTCGAGGAACTTGGCCACCAGCACCTGGGCCAGCAGAGCGGCGGTGGGAATGCCCTTGTCGATGACGTGCGCGGGCACCGGGGCCTGCACCAACTTCTGGCAATGCGCACAGGCCCACTTGCCGCGCACGTGGCGCTCCACCGTGAACACGCCGGGTTCGTAGTCCAGCCGCTCGGCGACGTCCTGGCCGATGCGTTTCATGGCGCAACCGCAGGCGCAGGCGGTGTTCTGGGGCTCGTGGTGCACGTCGCGGCGCGGCAGGTGCGCCGGCAGCGGCTCGCGCCTGGGGCGTTGCTTGGCCTTCTTGTCCTTGGCGCCCTGCGCTTCTTCATCGGCCTGTTCGAGTTCGGCCGTCAACTGCGCGATGTCGCTGTCCAGCGTCTCTTCGATCAGGCTCTTTTGCTCGGCGCTCATGCCAGCGCAGAACTTCTCGCTGGTGACGGCGTACTTCAGCCGCCGCAGGTTGGCCACCTCGTGCGTGAGCTTGTCGATCAGCGCCTGCTTGAAGGTGGCTTCGCGCGCATGGCGCGCGAGCAGTTCGTCCTTGGCCGCCATCTCGGCCATCAGCGTCAGCAGCGCTTGGCGCATCTGCTGCGGGTCCAGGGCGTCGAGTTGCTGCGGGGCGATCACAGGTCGTGATCGTGCCGGCCCATGGCGCTCTGGTCCATCGGCAGATTCGGCAATTGCGCAGCGTTACAGCACCCGGATGACGCCGGCCTCGCCGACGCGTTGCCACGGCAGGCCCAGCACGAGGGCATCGAACTGTGCCTGGCTGAGAGCGGCTGTGGCCGCGCCTTCCTTCGGCCAAACGAACTTGCCGCTGTTCAGGCGCCGCGCTGCCAGCCATACGCCGATGCCGTCATGCACCAGCACCTTCATGCGGTTGGCGCGCCGGTTGGCGAACAGGTACGCGTGATGTGGGCGCGCCTGGCCGAACACGTTGACGACGCGGGCCAAGGCGGCCTCTGTCCCGGCGCGCATGTCCAACGGCTGTACGGCCAGCCACACCGCCTCGATGCGGATCACCGCAGCAGCTCACGCATCCAGCCTGCACACTCGGCAGCAGCCGTCATCGGCCAGGACACCGTGATCGTCGTCGCACCGCGGCGCACGTCGATACGTATCTCCGTCGGCTGCGCGACAGGCTCAGTCATTCGGACCGGGACGAATGTCGATGCAGAAGTTGCAGGCTGGCCCGTCACCACGGCTTGCGGCAACTCGGCCTCGCGGACCCAGCGGCGCAGCAAGTTGGCATTGATCCCGCGCGCCAAGGCCACCGAGGCCATCGACATACCGGCCTGCGAGGCCGCGGCCACAGCGTCGGCCTTGAATTCGTCGCTATGCAGCCGTCGGCGCCGACGGCCTGGCGAGGGCTGCTGTTCGGTAGTGTCCACGTGTCCACCAAGAGTTCTGGTGGACACGAGCATCCTTTGCTCCTATCGCGCTTTCAAGATGACTTCGCCGGACGCTTACCTTGGTGCGCTCACGGCAGCGGGAGAATGTCACGCCAGTGAGCGCTAGCGCTCGGAGGATTGGGGCCCAAGTGAAATCATTGCGATTGGCGTCCGGCGCGTCTGGAGGCCTGCTCGCGCGCAACGCCGAGGTTTCTCGCTCCATGCTGTCGCGTATCGAGCGTGGCTTAGTCAATCCATCGGTAGAGATGCTGGAGCGGATTGCTGCTGCACTTGGCGTGCCCGTCACGCTGTTGTTCGTGGATCCCGACTGCCGTATAAATTTCAGCCACGTGCTCTCAGGGCAAGGGCTAGCCATTCAGGGAGAAGGTGTGGCGGATGGCTACTGCTATCAGTTGCTTGGGCCAAAGCTGTTCGGTCGACGGGCCCTTGAACCCTACTTGGTAACGGTCATGGATGAGGCAGGTCCTTACCTGTCCGCTCAAAAAGCCGGCGTGAAGTTCATACAGATGATCTCGGGTGAGGTGCGATATCGCGTAGGTAGTCCGCCCTGAACAACCCATAAGCCGTTGATCTGGCAGGAAGTTTGTCAGCCGGGCGGGCGCGGGATTTGCAAGGTATAAGCATCAGCAGATGCTGTTTCTTGCAAATTCCTCCGAGGAGTCCGATGGGCCCGAAGCCTTCGCAGCCGCAAACGGCCGAGCTGTTCCGTCCAAGGCTGGACGAGCAGATCAACATGAAGCACCCGCTGGTCAAGCTGGCGGCACTGATCGACTGGGCCGAGATCGAGCGCACGTTCGCGGTCTCTTTCACCTCCGGGCGCGGCCGCCCTGCCTTGCCATCGCGCCTAGTCGCCGGGCTGCTGTACCTGCAGCACACCTTCGATGCTTCCGACGAAGCCGTGGTCAACACCTGGGTCGAGAACCCCTACTGGCAGTTCTTCTGCGGTGAAACCTACCTGCAGACCGAACTGCCCATCGATCCGTCCAGCCTCACGCGCTGGCGCCAGCGCGTGGGGGAAGAAGGCATCGAAGCGCTGCTGGCAGCCAGCATCGACGCCGCCCGGCGTGGCGG